>JBGAJB010000067.1:0-15500 GCA_044225155.1 Phycisphaerae bacterium
AGCACCACCTTGGTGCCCCTCAGGGCGCGCTCGGTCGGGACTTCGACGGCCGCGAGGACGGCGTTGGCGTGACGACGGCCGGCGTCGGGATCGACCGCGATCGGGAGAAAGCCGGACTTGGCGCTGATCGCTCGCTTTTCATTGCAAACGGCAGCGATGTCGGCGGCGAGTTTCGGGTCCGGGGCCAGGCCGTCGCGGTCGAGAAATTTCACTCCGTTCCACGGCGGCGGATTGTGACTGGCAGTGATGCTGACACCGCCGTCGTAGCCGTCTGTGCTGATGGCATGGCCGACAGTGGGAGTCATGACGATGCCGAGCTGGGTAACACGGCAGCCCGCAGCGAGCAGACCGGCCGCCGCGGCGCAGGCAAACATCTCGCCGCTGGGCCGCGTGTCGCGTCCGAGCACGACGCGCCCGCCCTGGAGCAGTGTGCCGTAGGCCTGGGCGAATTCCGCGACGAGCGTCGGCGTGAGCGTCTCGCCGATCAGTCCACGAACCCCTGATACGCCAACCATCAATGCCATTCCACTCTCCCTCTCAGCACACTCCGCCGATGAACCCGCCGGACATCAACCAAGCCGGCGTGTCCTCACGTGGGGTTCGCCTGCAAAGAGTCGCGACTTGCCGCGACCTGTGCCGCAAGCAGCCCAAAATCCGGGACAGCCCGGCTCTGCTGACCGAGGGCCGTCGGACCGTTCCAGCCGGTCAAGATGCGTCCCGGTGTCTTACAGCCTCAGAACGCTCACTTTCGAATCTCGCCCGCGGCCTGCGCGATCACCGCGTCGCCGCGCGCACTGCACTTTCCCGACGGCTGGCGCTCGCTGGCGAGATTCACGATCGCGTTGGCGCCTTTCTCAGCGGCCATCGCCTTCAACACGTCCACGGCGCGCTTCGGGCTCGGCGCGCCGTCGGTAAACACCGCCTCGATCTGCCGCACGACTTCGAATCCCGCCAGGGAGCTGGTCGAACTGGTGGCGATGATGCGCGACGCCATCCGCTCGACTTCCTGCTGCTGCATGTGCAGGTAGCCGATCTGCTGTCGGCGCGATTCCAGCCGCTGCCGCTCGGCCCGCGCCTCGCGCCGGCGGCGGATGGCAGTGAAAACCAGCGCAAATACCAGCAGGGCCGCGCAGGCGATCAGCAGGCCGAGAATCACCGGATCGTTCATCGCGCGAGAGTATATCGAACGGGTTCCATTACTTGCGGTGAAGTTAGGCAACTGGCAAATTCGGCGCAAGCCACCGATATCAATGTGCGGGATCGGGCCGTCATGAGCCTCGCGATCCGACTCAACGTCCTATGAACTACGGCGCGAGCGTTTTTGGGGGCTGACGGGTTGAGGCGACAAAGCGAGCCGCCCATTGCTCTGTCATGCGTCCGGTGGGTCGGATTCCATGTCTGCGCTGAAACTCCCGCGCCCGCTGGTAAACGACCTCCGCTTCGGCATTCCGACCCAGGGAGAGAAGCAGCCACATCAAGCGCCCGACGCTTTGTGCCCCGAAATACGGCCGCGCCAATATCGGAACGATTTCTTTCCGTTCGTTGAGCGCGACGGCGTAGAGCGACTCGAGCATCTGTTCAATTGGCGAAATCGCGGCCTCCAGGTCGTCCAGGATTTCCAGCCTGAGCGAGTTGGCGAGCAGGCGAACGAAAGCCTTTTTGTCCACTCGTGACAGGAGCGGCGACAGCCTGGCCGCGATCCGACGCGCCGCGATAAGGTCACCGCGAACATAGTACGCATAGAGGCATTTGCAATATTGGTAAGAAAGTTCGTGCGCCGGCTTCCACAAGCGCGTTCGTTTCGGACAAATTGTTAGCGCCTGTGCGAGTTGTTCGTTGCTCAGTGATACGCGGGTGACGGACTTGCGTACGCGTTGTTTCGCGCGACGGCGGCGGCGATTTGCGCCCATACATAGTCCTCCGCACGCCGCGATGTGTCAGCGCGCTCTATTCCGCCCGACTGGCGCGCTTACGATCGTTTTCCTTCAGCATCCGCTTGCGAATGCGGATCGCATCCGGCGTGCATTCGACCAGCTCGTCATCCTCGATGAACTCCAGCGCCAGTTCGAGCGTCAGTTCGCGCGGCGGCTTGAGCACGATCAGCTTGTCCGCGCCGCTCGACCGCACGTTCGTCAGCTTCCGCTCGCGGCAGGTGTTCACGACGATGTCGTTGTCGCGATTGTGCTCGCCGACGACCTGGCCTTCGTATACCGAATCGCCGGGCTTCACGAACATGATGCCGCGATCGGCGAGTCCTTCGATGGCGTAGCTCGTCACCGGCCCCTGTTCGCTGCTGACCATCACGCCATTGGCCCGGCCCGGAATCGCCCCGCGCAGATACTCATATTCGTAGAAGCTGTGATGCATGATGATTGTGCCGTTGGTCGCGGTCAGCAGGCGATTGCGCATGCCGATCAGGCCGCGGGCGGGAATCGTGAACTCCATGTGGGTGCCTTCGGCGCCGGTTTCCATCTTCATGCAGACGCCGCGCCGCGAGCCCATCGCTTCCATCACTGCGCCGACGTATTGATTCGGCACCTCGACCACGCACAACTCGATCGGCTCAGTCTTATGCCCGTCCAGCGAGCGATAGATCACTTTCGGCTTGCCGACGCCCAGCTCAAAACCCTCGCGCCGCATCGTCTCGATCAGCACCGACAGGTGCAGCAGGCCGCGTCCGGAGACGTGGAATTCCTCGGGCGTGTGGCCGGGCTCGACGCGCAGCGCTACATTTTTCTGAAGTTCTTTTTCCAGCCGGTCGCGAATGTGCCGGCTGGTCATGTACTTGCCCGCCCGGCCGGCCAGCGGCGAATCGTTCACGCGAAAGGTCATGTGTAGCGTCGGCTCGTCCACGCGAATCAGTGGCAGCGGTTGCGGATTTTCCGGGTCGGCCAGCGTGTTGCCGATGTCGACTGACTCGAGTCCGACCACCGCGCAGATGTCCCCCGCGAGCACTTCGGTCGCCCTGGCGCGTCCGAGACCATCAAACAGATAGAGTTCGGTAATCGTTTCCGGCTTCTGCGAGCCGTCGGCGTGCAGCACCATCACCCGCTGTCCGGCCCGCATCGTTCCGGCAAATATCCGCCCGATGCCGATCCGGCCGACATAATCGTTGTAATCCAGCGTCGTGATGAGCATCTGCAGCGGGGCGCTGGAATCCACCTCGGGCGCGGGAACGTACGAGAGAATCGTGTCGAAGAGCAGACTGATATTGTCGGTCCGCACCTTTGGGTCCGCGGTCGCGTACCCCTGTACGGCCGAAGTGTATACCGTCGGGAATTCGAGCGCCTCGGCATCCGCGCCAAGCTCGATGAAGAGATCGATCACTTCGTCCAACACGTCCTTGGGGCGCGCATCGGGTCGGTCAATCTTGTTGATGACGACAATCGGGCGCAGTTTGAACTCAAACGCCCGCCGCAGGACGAAGCGCGTCTGCGGCATTGGGCCTTCGAACGCATCCACCAAGAGCAGGCAGCCGTCGGCCATTTTCAGCACGCGCTCGACTTCGCCGCCGAAATCGGCGTGGCCGGGCGTGTCGATCAGGTTGATCTTCACGTCGCCGTAGCGAATGGCGATGTTCTTGGCGAGGATCGTGATGCCGCGTTCGCGCTCCAAGTCGCCGGAGTCGAGGATCTGGTCGCCCTTGAGTTGTCCGGCCCGAAACTGCCCGCATTGGCGCAGCATCTGGTCGACGAGGCTGGTTTTGCCGTGGTCGACGTGGGCGATGACGGCGATATTGCGGATGCCCGAGTTCTTCACAATGCTGCTCCGTATGTCCCGCGCAACTGCGCGAACCGCGTAGCATAGGGGAAATGCGGCCAATCTGCTCTGAATCCTGCCGAGAACCCGAGGAAAAGACCTGTTAGGTAGGATTTCCGGCGTGCCCATGACATTGCGAAGTGTCCGAGCGCCGACGGAAACCGAACTCGGTCTTCACCGCGCCGAGCCGGGGCGCGAGCCGGTGGACTGGGTGGGTGTGGTGGCCTGGTTTACCGTGCTTTGGCTTTTCACCTGGTTCCTCGCACTCTTTCCAGTTGGGCTTCTCATGCGGCTGGGAGGCCAAACCCTCTCTTTCCGCGGCTTGTTGATCATTGGCGTCAGCTCGATCCCTCTCGCGCTCATCATCCGGAGCCTACTGCGGATGCTACGGCTGCGCCGCGCGGAAATGGCCTGGCGGAGACGTTTCTCCGATCACGTCGAAGAGTTGGAGGTGATCGCAACGGATGTGATCGGCGTCGAGGAATTCGAGGACGAGGGCGAGTCGTACTTCTTCGATCTGGGTGATGGCCAATGGGTGTGGATGTTCGGGACCGCGTTGAACGACGAGCCGCCCGAGGTTCACGTCCGCCGCGCACCGCTGCATTTCCTCATTCGCCGCTGGAAATCCGACCAGCAAACGATTGACGCCGAGCCACTTGCCGAAGCGGTCTCGCCCCGGGGATGGGTCGACGAACGCGATATGACGGATTGGGTGGTGGACGGACGGGTTCTGCATCACTTGCCCCTCACCGAAGCGGCGGCGCAGCGATTGGGTCTGCCCGCGTCGATATTGCAGCGCAAGTCGAAGGCGTAGTCGCAACCGCCCCGCCTACAATCGCCGCATGAGCGTGCCGAAGCTGCAGATCGAAGTTTTCAACGACCCGATGTTTCAGGAAAACGGCTACCTGGTCTGGGCGCCGGGCGCGGCCGACTGCTGGATCATCGACCCGGGATTTGCCCCGCAGCCCGCGGAGATGGCCGCTCGTATCGCCGAGGAGGGCCTGCGGCCCGTCGCGATCATCCTGACGCATGCCCATCCCGATCATTTCGCGGGCGCGGGGCCTTTGCAGCGCCGCTTCGCCGGCCTGCCGCTCTGGTGCCCGCGCGACGAAGCGGAATTACTTCGGAACGCGGATGCCAATCTCTCAGCCGGCATGGGCTTGCCCGTCGTCGGCCCTGCGCCGGACGTCTTGCTGGACTCCGGCCGCGCAGTTGAGTTCTGCGGAATGACTTGGGAAGCGCGTGATGTCGCCGGGCATTCGCCGGGGGCGCTGGCGTTTTACTCGGCCGCGGCGGGCGTGGCCTTCGTGGGCGATGCGGTCTTCGCCGAAGGTCTCGGGCGATATGATTTCCCCCACAGTTCGCGGGAGCGGCTGCTGCGAAACATTCGGGAGAATCTACTGACGCTGCCGGATGCGACCACGATTTATTCCGGTCACGGCCCACCCGCGACAATCGGCGCGATCAAGCGTTTCAACCAATCGCTGAAGTGGGAGCTGGCGAACGAATGAGACGAGCAAATGCGATAAACGAGATACGAGAAACGAAGTCAGAGTCGAGCGATGCGCGCGAACGTTTCAGGGCGCAGACCTCCTCTGGACGTGCAGGAAAAGCGAGGGCCTTGGAATCCATCTCGTTTCTCGCTCTTCGTCTCGCGCTCCTCTGCCTCTTGACGGCCAACCTCGCGCTGCTGGCGGGTTGCTCCGCGCGTACAAAAACCGTGACTGACACTTTTCCGAAGGGCCGCGCTGCGAGCCCCTGGGTATTGCGCGGTGAGGTCTGGAGCGGTTCGGCGGAGGACGCTGCGCAAGGTCTCGGAAACGAAGCGGAGTCGATCAAGTCGCTCGGCCCCGACCATGTCTGGTTGGCGGTCTACGACCATGAGAACCGCGGCAAACGCACGATGACCGTCCGCGCATACTCCTTCGAGTCGGACGACGCTTCTCAACGAGCGTACGACCGGCTGCGTCCGTCGAGCGCCAAGTCTTTCACGGGCGGCTCAGCAAGCTGCTGGACCAATGACGGGCTGCTGATTCGTTGGGGACGCATGCTTTTCGACTTGTTCGGTAGCAATCCTCAGGATCAGGCCGGGCCGGAGCAGGCCGTCTATCTCTGGGCTTTCGTGGAGCGGGCAATGCCGCGTGGCCTGCCCGAAAATCCGCGGTGAGCCGCACGCACGCCCAAAATCAGAGTCAACTCAACGCGAGATTCTGGAGTGCGCTCGCGTTTGCGCTCAGCAGTCTGGCCGTCGCCGCGGTCGCACTGACGGCACTTCAAGCACGCTCCGGTCTTTTGCGGGTCGATGGAAGCCCGCCGCGAAATGGACTTTCTCAAGCAACCGCGTCATCGCCGACATCCGCACCGACAAACCCGCTCCCACTGACGGACTGGACGCGGAATCCGCCCGTCGATCCGGCGGAGCGGGACTCAACCCGCCAGCGAATCGTCAGCGCCGCGCCGATGGTCACGGAGATCTGCTGCGCGCTGGGGCTGATGGATCAACTCGTCGGGCGCACACGCTATTGCACCTGGCCGCCCGAAGTGGAAAAGGTGCCTTCGGTCGGGGCGTTGGTCGACTTCAGCACCGAGGCCCTGCTCGCGATGAAACCCGATCTGGTCATACTGTCGGGCGCGAGCCGCTCGCAGGCGGACAAGCTCCAGTCGATCAACGTGCGCTGCGAGGCGATTCCGGATGTTTCCCTTGATGACCTCTTCGACGGCATCACCAGGATCGGCGAATGGACGCATCGGCCGCGCACGGCGCGCGCGCTCTGCACGGCGATTCGCGACGATCTCACCCGCGTGGACCGCGAATTCGCGCACACGCCGCCGCGCCGCTGTCTGTTCCTGATCGAAACTCTCGCGGAACCAGCCCGGCCGCCCTTCGTCGCGGGGCCGGGGTCTTTCTATGACGAACTGCTGCGTCGCGCGGGGCACGCAAACGTGATCAACTCCAAGGATGCGCAGTTCGGCCCGCTCTCGCTGGAGAGCGTCGTGCGGCTTGATCCGGATTGGGTCGTGGAACTTTGCGCGGATGAAAAATCGCGCCCCCACGGCGACGCCGACGCGCTGCGGGCCTGGGGCGCGCTGGGAAATCTGAAAGCCGTGCATGAGCGACACGTGCGTGTGATTTCGGGGGCGCGTGGTTTCCTGCTCGGGCCGCGCATCGCCATGACCTATCGCGATCTCTGCGAAGCGCTCGCCCGCGAGGAGCGGCCATGAATGCCGTGGCTGCGTTCGCGGATTCCAACGCGTTGCCCACGCGCCGGCCGGTGCGCCTTCGCTGTGACGCGCTGGCCGTGCGGCGCGGCCGCCGGAACATTCTGAACGACATCACGCTGGAAATTCTGCCGGGTGAGAGCGTCTGCCTGATCGGCCCCAACGGTGCAGGCAAGACCTCGCTCTTGCTGACGATGCTGGGACTATTACCCCCCGGGGCGGGTCGCGTGTTGTGGGACGATGCGCCGGTCACGCGCCTTTCCGCGCGCGAGCGGGGCCGCGAAGCTTCCTACGTTCCGCAATTCATCGATTCGCTTCCGGCGTTTACCGTGCGCGAGATCGTGGCCTCTGCCCGTTATCCGCACCTGGCGCTACTCGCGGCGCTCACACAGGCCGACGAGCGAATCGTGGAACGCGCCATCGCCGACTGCGGCCTGACTCACATCGCCGAGCGCCCCATTACGCAGATCAGCGGCGGCGAACGGCAGCGCGCCTTGCTGGCCGCCGCGATCGCGCAGGACGCGCCGCTGCTATTCCTCGATGAGCCGCTCGCCGCGCTCGACCCCGGCGCCCAGATCGACGTGATCGGGCTACTGCACCGCCTCGCAGAGCAGGGCCGCACGCTGATTCTCAGCGCGCACGATCTGACGATGGCCGGCGCGGCCGCGCGGCGGATCATCGCGCTACGCGATGGGCGCGCCGTCGCGGACGGCCCTGCGGCCGCAATTCTGACGCCGGCGCGTCTGTCGGCGATCTATGACGCGCCCTTCGAATTGCTCGAAAATCGCGCCGGCCGTACGTTTGCCGTGCCGCGCTGGTGGGACGAATCGAAGACGCAGTCCGCATGAGCACCCGCGCGGCCGCCGCCGCTATTCCCTCGCTCTCGCAGGAGGAATTCGAAGCCGCGCGCCTGTCGATGTTGAAGCGGCGCTTCATCGGCTTCACCACCGCGGTCGGGATTCTGCTCATGCTGCTGGCAATCCCGCCCCTGCTCGTGCGCTACCTGGTTCAGGGCGGCGAGCTGCGCCGCATCGAACTCATGACGCTCATTACCAACGGCGTCGCCGGCGCGGCGTTCATCCTCATTCCGCGCGTGCGGCGGCGCTTCGAGCGCTGGTCGCTGCGACGCATCGTCCGCCAGACGGTGATCGCCGTAACCGTCGCGACGGCGACGCAACTCGTGGGCGCCACCATCATCGCCGAGTGGCTGACGGACCTCGGTCGGCGCTTCGGCCTGCTCGCCGAAAGCGGCAGCATCGGCTCGCTGTTTCCGATGTATGCAATGCTGATGATCATCCACACGGCCGCTTCGCTGGTCGTGCCGTGGCGCGTTTCCGAGGCCGTGCGCCCCTTAGTCGTGCTGGCCCTCATCCAAGTGGCCGGCTTCATCGGCAGCAACGATTCTCTGCAATTCATGCTCTACGGATTCGTCGGGCTGGTGATCGGCGGCATTCCTGGATTGCTCATCAGTTGGTTGCGATACAGCGAGTTGCGCAATCGTTTCGCGCTGCGCATTCTCAGCGGCCGTTATGCCGAGATGCAGCGCGAACTGGCCTATGCGCGGCGCATTCACGAGCGGCTGTTTCCCGCGCCGATCAACGACGGACCGTTGCGGGTGAACTATTCCTATGAGCCGATGCGCGAGATCGGCGGCGATTACTTCGACCTGCATCATGGCCCCGACGGCGTCCTGACGCTCGTGCTGGTGGACGTGACCGGCCATGGGATCGCGGCCGCGCTCGCGGTCAATCGGCTGCACGGCGAGATCAAGCGCATTCTCGCGGAGCGCGTGGATGCCGGGCCGGCCGAAGTGATTACGGCCCTGAATCGATACATCTATCTGACACTGGCTGACGAGCAGATATTCGCCACGGCGATCGCGCTGCGCGTCGATCCGCGGCGCGACACGCTCGATCTCTGCAACGCCGGACATCCGCCGGCCCTACTGCTCGCGCCGGGCGCGCCGCTGCGTGTGATCGAAGACTCGGCTCCGATGCTTGGCCTGCTCGACCCCGCTGCGTTCGACGCGGAAACCGTAAGAGCGGCATTCACAAATGGCGCCAGGCTGCTCTGCTACACAGACGGCGTTCTGGAATGTCACAACGCGCGCGGTGAGCAGTTCGGCCAGCAGCGCCTCAAGGCCCTGGTTTCGGGGCTGGTCGAGCGCGGAAGCGCGGCCACTAGCACGGTGTTGCAAGCCGTCGCCGCACATCGCGCGGCGGGGCCGGTGGAGGATGACACGCTGATTCTCGCGATAGAACGTTCCTGATTTCGCGAACTGGTCCAAGGAATGAGCTTTTACAACGGATCGCGGCCCGGCGGGAGCCTCGCCCTCCCGATCGCTATTCGCGCTTCGGACGTTTCAGCCGCGTGACGTGTTCCCACACAAAATAAATTGGAACGCCTGTTAATAACACTGCGAGCCAGAGCAGCGAGTCGGGGATGCCTCTCAAAGCGGCCGTGCGATCCGCGAAGGAATTCAGGATCGAAAGCGTGGTCATCCCCGCGGCCGCGAGGATGAAGATCAGCGGCACGACCGGGTAGCCCCAGCAGCGGTATGGTCTCTCAGCTTGCGGGCGCTGCCAGCGCAGCACGATGACCGTCACACCGGCGAGCCCGTAGAAGATCCACATCGTGAATGTGAAGCCGTTAATCAGGCGATCAAAGTTTCGCAGGCACAAAACTGCCAGGCACGACAACACGAGCTGCACCCAGAGCGAAACGTCCGGCGTGCCGAAGCGCGGCTGGATGTGTCCCAACGGGCGAAAGAGCAGGCCGTCGCGGGCCTGGGCGAACGTGTAGCGCGCGCCGGTCAGGATCGAACCGTGCGTCGAGCCCAACGTCGAGATCAAGACGACAAGCGCCACGATGATTCCGCCGGCCGCTCCGAGCAAGCGCTGGGCGACTAATGGCGCGACCGTCTCGATCTCCCGCATCCCGGACAGCGGAACCAGCGCGAAGTAGACGGCATTCACCAGCACGTACAACAGCGTCACCAGCGCGGTGCCCATGAAGAAAATGCGCGGCAGCTCGCGCTGCGGATTGCGCACTTCGCCGGCGATCGCGCCGACGTCGCTCCAGCCGTCATACGTCCAGAGAATCGCGCTCATCACCGCAATCAGACTGGCGCTCAGAGGCTTGTTCACCGGACTGGCGACGAAGTTGGCCGAGTCTCCCGCACCGCTGAAGACGGCCAGCACGACGATGCCGACCAGCGCGGCGATCTTCATGCTCGTAAGTACAATCGCAAAACCGCCGCCCAACTCCACGTGAAAGGTGTTGATGATCGTCAGCACGATCAGCACGACACACGTGACGATCGCCTCATCCCACTGCGTGTGAAACAGGAAGTTGATGTTCTTGGCGAATACGACCGCGATGCCGGCCGCGGCGGTCGGCTTCGTGATCAGCATGTACGTCCACCCGAACACGAAGGCTGGGCAGCGCCCCAGCCCCTCGCGCAGATAGACATAGATGCCCCCTGACTCGGGAAACATCGTCGCCAACTCGGCCCACGTCAGCGCGCCGCAGAGCGAGATCACTCCCCCCAGCAGCCACAAGCCGAGAATCAGCCAGGGGTTTCCGAGTTCCTTGGCGATCGAGGTCGGCGTCTGAAAGATGCCGCTGCCGACAATGATGCCGACCATGATGGCTGAGCCGGACCAGAATCCGACGGCGCGGCGCAGATCGGCTTTCGCCGAGATCGAAACGGGTGAATCCACGAACAGGGAGGTTAGGCGGCGGCGCGTGCGCTGCAAAGCGCGCGTCAAACTTTGGCGTGCTGTGCCGCTATTGACCCGACCAGGCGATTGACTTCGGTAAGACCGTCACGCCCTGCGGCAGGCAGCCGCGCGCGGCTTCGGCCGGCTGGCCGGGATATTCGATGCGCGCCGGAGGAAGCGAATCGTTCAGGCAGGTGAGCAGATCCTCCGTCTCGGCCTGACTGGCAGGCAAATCACGCGCATGACGCGCGACGGCCAGAACGACGGTCTGCTCGACTGCCGGGGCACTGTTCACTTCGACCGGAATGTCGACCGCCTCGCCGGCGGGGAGGCGAGCGAGCGGCGTGCCGTCGGCGAAGCGATAGAGCCGCCACACCAGGCCGCGATTGTCATGGCTCCAGGTGCGATAGAGCACGAGCGCAAACGCGTCCTCATCGGAGCAGGGCTGGAAGACGTCTTGGCGCGTGCCGGATTCGCATTTTCCGGTGCAGTGCTCCACGCTGATCGGAAGCGGGGACGCGTCCGCCAGCGAGACGCTGCGATTCGAGGGATCCGGTTGCCGGGTGACACGATTCGGGACGCGCAGCATGAAGATCGCAATCGCCGCGGCGGCGGCGAGCGGCAGCAACGATCCGATGCCGAGGATACGCAGGCGTGCAATAGGCCGAGCGCCGATGGCCGGCCGCGCGGCGGGCGCAAAAAGCTCGTCGTGCTCCGCGAGCTGGGCCAGCAGACGTTCGAGTTGCCGGTCGTTCATGATCCGCTCCTCATCGCGACGCATGGCCGCGCGGGCTGCTCTTTCTTATTCACTCGACGGCTCGCTCTGCTCGCCGAAACCTCGCGCTGCCAACATGATTCGAAGCTTGTTCATGGCCGCGAGTTTTCGGTCGTGAACCGTGCTGGCGGCGACGCCCTGCGCCCGGGCGATATCGCGTTCCGACTCGCCGGCGGCCATCGAGAGAACGATCTGGCGTTCGATTTCAGACAATTCGCCCGATTCTTCGTGCAGGCAGGCCCGGAGCGCGTCGAGCAATTCCGCGTGGGCCAGCGCGCCGGCCAAATCGTCCTCTGAGGCGATCTGCCCGACTGGCGGCAGCGTGCGGGACGCGTCACGCCGCGATCGCCGCCAGACGTTTCCCGCGACCGCATAGGCAAAAGTTGAAAATGCGGCGCGCTCCGGCTGATAGGCGCCTTTCGAGACCGCGCGCCAAAGCTCGGACCAGGTGTGCTGCGCCAACTCGTCGGCCGCATCGCCGCCAATACGTTTTTGAAAGAATCGGCGGATGCCATCCGCGAAGCGAACGTGCAGTTGTTCGAATGCGTCGTGATCACCCGCAGCGGCGCGTTGGGCGATCGCGGCGAGCGAATCGTCCGATAACCGAATCCGCGCCACTGGCTGCTCTCCGGGACCCGGTGACAAGCTACGCGCGGCGGAGTTTGCGGGCAAAAGATTCGGCATCGGCGCGCGGATTCCTTTGCGAATTATTCACACCCGGGCGAGCGCTGCTCGGCCTCGTGGCAATAGAGTATCGACCCTTTGAGCGGAGGGTTGTTTCCTTCGACGGGGCGCGGTCCAATCCGCGGTTCGCCGAGTCCGGTGGGGGCCGGCGCGATAACCAAAGGCTTCTTACAACATTCGGGCGAAAGACCATGATGAAGTTTCGACTCGGTACTTTGATTCTCGCCGCCGGCCTGATGACCGCGGCGGCCTTGGCGCAGCACGGCGGCGGCGGAGCGCCGGCGACCCCGGCACCCGCGCCGACCACCCAGGAAACACCCGCCGGCCCGCCGCCGAAGCTGACCTTGTCGGCCGCGGAATGGGATTTTGGCACGAAGTGGTTCGGCGAGCCGGCCGAAGGCGAAATCAGCATCTCCAATACGGGCAAGGGCCCGCTGCGCATCAACAAGATCATCTCGTCCTGCGGCTGCACTGTCGCCAAACCTAAGGACGGCTCCACGTGGGAAGGCAAGGTCGTCGAGCCGGGTGCGTCGGCCGCCGTGGCGCTGACCTACAACACCAAGAAGGGCGCCAAAAAGGTCTCGCAGACGATCACGATCGAAAGCAATGACCCTGAGCAGCCGCGCATGGTCGTGCAGGTCAAGGGCGAGGTGAAAAACGTCTACTCGATGACGCCGAACGACCGCGTCACCCTCGGCCGGCCGAGCGCGTTCGAAGCAGACCACCACGATCGAGATGACGAACAACATGGATCAGGCGGTGCCACTAGAAGCTCAAAGCCAAAGGCACCACCGAGAGCCTGTGAGTTCAAGTTCGAGGAAGTCACGCCGGGCAAGGCTTATCGCCTGACGGTCTCGACCGTGCCGCCTCTCACGCAGGGATCGCTCGCCACCGAACTCGTGTTCGAGACCGGTCTGCCGACGATTCCGGAGATCAAGGTGCCGGTGCAGGCGTTCGTCATGCCACTTCGTCAGTACGCCGCCAGGCTCATCGTCACGCCCCAGCTCGCACGCAGCCGTTCAGCATCGTGCGCGGCGAACTTCCTCGGCCGTAAGCCAATCAAGATCCTCGAGATCAAGTCATCGGATCCGGCGGTGAAGGCCGAAGTCATGCCGCCGAGGCCGGCCAGCCGCCGCGAACATGGCGACGCTGTTCCGCCAGGTCAAGGTCATGCTGCCCGGCGCCGCCGAGTTCCCCAAGGACGGCGTGAAGCTGGAAATCACGACTGACGATGCTGACCAGCGGCGGTCGACGTCGTGATCTGGCGGTACCGTCGTTCGGCTGTCGTCAACGTCAGCGTCAGGAAGTGACGGCCAGGGCAGGATCATTCCCGTTCGCGTCGGCGCGAACGCATCACTGACCCGCGAAACCGGAAAGGGCGGCGAGGATGACGATAACTTCGCGCGGTGCAGTTTTCGCCCGACGAGGGCAGGAAGCTCGCGCCAGGACTCTGCTCGCCGGCAGCCTCGCCTCGTGGCTGCAGGCAATCCCCATCCGGCAGTGGACCGAACATGTTGATTCAGTCTTCGTCATTCTGCCTGATCAACGCGTTGCTGGGCATCGGCGCTGGCGACCTTCGCGGCCTGCCGTGAGCTGGGGTATTGAAGGCCCTGGCAGCAGGCCGCGCCTCGGCGACGCGGTCGAGCGCTAAAGGAGGCTGCGGGCCTCGGTCGGCGTCAATCTGGACAGTTCAAAGCCCTCCTCGCGGGGTGGTCGTCATCCGACGCCCGCACCCGCAAGGCCTGAAAAGCTCACCTGCGAACGGATTTCGGCGCGCCGGTGCTGAACGTCGAGCCGGAACACATTGGAAAACCCTGAACCGGCTGAACGAGTTGCTCAACCAGCCCATCGTGCTCTACATAATTCTGACACCTGCAGACGCGGAGAATGCTCTACATTCGGCTGGAGGAAAACGGATTCTCGGGCATGAAGATTTTCTTCCCCGGCTGGGAGGGAATCACGGCCGCCAAGCTCGACACGGTCGCCGGACCGGATCGGTGGACAGGCTCCACAGGCGTCGGACAGCCCCCTGCCGGCGAAGAAAATGCTGACCCGTCAGATTCCGGCGCGTCGGAGACTCAGACCGGGGAAGCTGAGCATGAATGAGATGGCTCCCCCGCGCGGGGAGATGAACTTGATTGGCGTTGCGTCGCGCGTCGGGGTTGCGCTGATCCTGCTCGCCGCCGCCTTGGGCAAGATTGAGCTGCCCCAGAACTTCGCGGAAGAAGTCGCCGCCTACGGCGTCGCTCCAGTCGCCTGGGTGAACGCCATCGCCTATCTGCTGCCCTGGTTGGAGGTGGTCCTCGCGGCTTCCCTGATCACGGGCGTGTGGCGGCGCGAATCACGATTGATCGTCCTGGTTCTGCTGGTCGGGTTTACCGGGTTGAAGATCTACTCGCAGGTGGCCGGCCTGCACATCTCCTGCGGCTGCTTCAGCGGCACGTTTGCGTTCCTTTCCAAGATCTTCGAAGGGCCGCGCGGCATCGCGCTGAACCTCGGATTGCTCGCTCTTGTGGCGACAGATTTTTATTCGGACGCACGTCGCAACGCGGTTGCCTCCAGGACGGACAAGTCTTAATTATCGATTTGGAAATAACTTACAGCATTAACACCGCTTGTGGACGCTATTTCGTCAGTCGCACCTGACGAATTTTTCGCTTGCGTTAGGATTCCCGCAGGTATTACATATGCCCCCTTAACTCCCGGGGCGCAGGGACGCGACCGCGGGAATAGGTTGGGTTTCGAGAGGATTGAATGAGTACGCAACCTGTCGCGACCGATGGAACGGGCGTCAGTTTTCGCCATCTGCTCGAGTTCGAAAAGCCGATCGCCGTCATGGAGCAGGAAGTCCTGCGACTGGAGGCGCTTCAGGCCGAGACCGGGCGCGACCATTCCGAAGATATTCGCGGCATCCGCGAGCGGATTCAGGCCGTCCTGCGACGGTCCTTTGAGAATCTGACTCCCTGGGAGAACGTGCAGGTCGCGCGCCATCCGAAACGGCCGGTGCTGCGCGACTACATCCGGATGCTCTGCCCGGACTTCTACGAATTGCACGGCGACAAGAACTTCGGCGACGACCGAGCGCTGATCACCGGTTTCGCCCGTCTCGCCGGCACGAAAGTGATGCTTGTCGGCCACAACAAGGGTCGCGACACGAAGGAGCGCGTGGAGTCGCGTTTCGGCTGTGCGAATCCCGAGGGCTATCGCAAGGCCCTGCAAAAGATGAAGCTGGCCGCTAAGTTTGGCGTGCCGATCGTGGCCCTGATTGACACTCCCGGTGCGTATCCGGGGCTTGAGGCTGAGGAACGCGGCATCGCGCATGCGATCGCGGTAAACCTGAT
>JBGAJB010000068.1:0-16392 GCA_044225155.1 Phycisphaerae bacterium
GGCTAAGAAGATTTACGTCGGGAACCTGAGCTTCAACGTGACGAGCGCCGACCTCCAGCAGCTCTTCTCGCAGCACGGAACCGTGCAAAGCGCGCAGATCATCGAAGATCGCGACGCCGGCCGCAGCAAGGGCTTCGGCTTTGTCGAGATGAGCTCGGACGAGGAGGCCGCCAACGCGATCGCCGCGCTGAATGGCAAGGACCACGGCGGCCGCGCCCTGACCGTGAACGAAGCCAAGCCCCGTGAAGACCGTCCGCGTGGCGGCTCCGGCGGTAGCCGTGGCGGATACGGTGGCGGCGGCGGTGGCGGCTACGGCCGTCGCTAAGCAACCGCTGAGACACGTCTAGCACACGCCAGTAGCAGCGTAGGGCGCGTCGAAAGACGCCCCTACGGGCTACGGCCCCCCACCCAACTCAACTTTGTTCCCTTCGCCCAAAGAAAACCGCCCGCCTACCGCCGCTCATACACTGCCAGAAAGTATCGAATCCCGCCCGGATGATCGTGCTCAAAAACCGACGCCGCTCGCAATGCCCTCGCCAGCTCCGCCTTTTCGGAAGGCGGTTCCGCGCGGCGTGAGGTCGTCGGCAGCGTCGCCGGCGTGCGGGCGTAGTGTTCGAGGAAACGCGGATCGGCCAGCAGATTCGCTTCGATCGACGTCCAATGATCCAGTCGATCGAACGCCACGCGCCCGTCGCCCCGCGCTGGGGCAGTGAAGACGGCCACGATGAAGCGCGGGGCCTGATCGAAGACGTATGAAGCGTCGAATTGTTTCGCGAGAAATCCGCCCGGCGATTTGGCGATGTAGCGATCGGTGAGGCCGGTGATATCCAGAATGCGAAGTTGCGGGCAGAGATAGCCGACCATGCCAATGTCCATCAGCGCCACCGTGTCTCCGGCCGATGCATGCCGCTCGAGCCACTCGACCAGAGCGGCATGGCCGTGGGCATACCCGGCCGCGCGAGTGCGGCAAAGTTCGATGTAGCCGTCGCGCTGCGGCGCCTGCCAGAACGTGAGCAAGGCGACGAGGCCGGCGCCCGCGGCAACCGTGTAGAGCGGACGCGGAGGTGCGCTCGACAGCGCGGAGATCGCCACGCCGACGCCGATTGACATCAGTACAGCCCCGGCCGGCGCATACGGCACGAGCAAGCGATACCCCGGCATCCAATCCGGCCCGGCCGCAAAGATCGCGACGAAGCCCGCCACAAAGACAGCGAGTATCGGCAATCCCTCGCGCCACTGTGATCTCGTGTGCAGAACGAACGGAATAATTGCGAGCAGCAATCCGATCCACGCCAGATGCAGCGTGATGTAGGCCGTCACGTATTGCCCTGCGGTTCCGCCGCCCGTGAACCCGCCGAGCTTTGCGTAAAAGGGGTTGGGTGCGAGTTCGCGGTCGTACGTGAGATATCGAAAGATCGTCACCCCGGCGACGGTCAGCGCCACAATCACAGTGTCAATCACGCCGCGCGCGATCGCGCGTCGCGAACGATCACCGCCAAGCATCCGCCCGGCCAGCGCGGCCAGGAACACGAGCGTGCCCTCCGGCCGCGTCAGCACACCTAGCGCAAATGCCAGCCCCGCGCCGCGCCAGCGCTGGCGGTGCCTTCCGAGGAGTCCGAGCAGCAGCCCGAGCGTAACGAACGCGGAAAACAGCGTCGTTTCCAAGCCGGTAGTGCTGTTGAGCGCCAGCGCGCTATTCGTCGCGACCAATGCCCCGGCCGTCAGCGCGAGGGTGCCGCGAATGCGCGCGAGGCGCGATATCCGCGTGGCCCACAGTCCGGCTAGCAATGCGGCCGCCACGCCCGCGACCAGGCCGCTGGAGACGCCGATGAGCTTGGCTGCGAACAGAGCTGCGTCGGGACCGAAGACGTCGATCACGCCGGCGATCAACAGCATGAGCGAGAGATTCGTGTAGCCCTCGACGTGCTCGCCCGGATTGAAATAGGGCCCATGACCGTCGGCCAGCGCACGGCTGTAGCGAAACGTGATGAACGCGTCGTCGTTGATCTGTTCCCAGAACGGCGAGACGCGCCATAAGTAGGCTGCGACCACTGCGAGCGCGCCCAACGCAAGCAAAAGCGGCGATTCGCCGCGGCGCGCGAAGGACGTGGGTGGGACAGACTCCATTCGGGCATCGTGACGGAAGCACGCCCGGTCGGAAAGTCCGCCACCGGCAGTCTTGCGAAGCATTCACGCTGCGGTGGTAAAGTTCCGGCACATGAGTGCGGATGCGGAACTTTCGAAGCGCCCTCTTTTCGCATGGATTCGCCGAAATAGCGTGGGCGTGTTGCTCGCACTGGCCATCGTTGCCTTCGCGCCAGGGTTGCTGAACAGCTATACGCTCTGGGATGACGTTTCTTACATTCGAGACAATCCGCTGCTGCGAACGCCCGAAGGTCTGTACAAGATCTGGTTCAGTTTCGATGCGCCGCAGTATTACCCGCTGACCTTTACGAGCTATTGGATCGAATATCAGCTGTGGGGGGATTGGCCGGGCGCAGTTTTCGCGGTGAATGCGGCATTGCATGGACTGGCGGCGATCCTGTTGCTGCGAGTGCTACGCGCCCTGCCGGTTTCGCCGGGCATCGCCCTCTTCGTCGCCGCGCTTTTTGTCGTTCATCCCCTGCAGGTGGCGTCGGTTGCCTGGCTCGCGGAACGGAAAAACGTGCTTTGCGGCGTCTTCACGATGCTCACGCTGCTGGCTTATGTGAGGCATGTGCGCCAACGGAGGCCGTACTGGCTCTGCCTCACGGTATTTGTCGCGGCGCTGCTGGCGAAAACCGCGATTGTCACACTCCCGCTTTCGATCTGGCTGTTGGACGTGCTTGTGCTGCGTTCGTCGTGGCGCGCCGCGCTCGCGCGAGTGGTCCCGCTCTGCACGGTGGCGGCGATCTTCGGCTATTTGACTGTGGCGCGCGAACATCACGGCAATCCGGAACTTGTCGGTCAGGCGTTAAATCCGCTCGGCGCGGCCACTGCCATCTGGACCTACGTTTCAAACACGCTGCTGCCCGTGGCGCTGCCGGCGATGTATCCGCAGTGGCACATCGACGTGGCCGATCCGCGGTGGTGGATCCCGATATTGTCGCTGCTGGCACTAACCGGTGTTGCGATCGGGTATGCGACGAAGATCGATCCGCTCATCCTGTGGGGCAGTGCACATTTTGTCCTCCTATGCCTCCCGAGCTCTGGGCTTGCACCGTTCGGCTTCGTATCGATTTCGCCTGTCGGTGATCACTTGGTTTATTTCGCCCTACCGGGTTTGTTCTTGGCGCTTGCACGCGGTGGTGACCTCCTGCTCCGGCGCAAGAGCGGCGAGAAAAGCGGCTGGGCTTACGGTGCAGGCGCCTTGATCGTGATGGCTTGCGTTCCGCTGACGTGGAGCCAGGTGCGCATGTGGCGCGACGGTGAGTCCCTATGGCGGTCGACGATTCTCCTTGCGCCGGAGAATCTCACTGCTCACCTCAACCTGGGCGCGGCACTCATGGAGGAGGGTCGGCTCCCGGAGGCGTTGGAGAGTTTTGAAACCGCGTACCGAATTGATCACTCTGACGCGCGCGCCTGCTTGAATCGAGCCACACTCCTGTACGACCTCGGTCGCTATGACGAAGCCGAGAAGGCCGCCCTTGAACTGGCGGCACGCCGTCCGCATCCCCTCTCGATCGATCGGCTTCTTGGCTGGATCTATGCTCGCCAGCAACACTGGGACGAGGCACGCCGATGCATGGCACGCAGCGTGCAAGCCGACGCCGATTCCGCCGCTGCGTGGACGGCGCTCGGCGACGCGTCGTTGCAAGTTAAGCAGCCGAATGCCGCGGTGGAGCAGCTAGAGACGGCAGTGGGCAAAGATGAAACAGATCCCAGCGCCTGGCGACTACTCGCCCTCGCTTATGAAGCGTCCGGCGATGCGAACAAACGCAATGACGCACTCGCGCGCGGCCGTACGGCCTTGCTGCGCCACGGCAACGTCCAGGCTGCACGGCAGTTGGACCTGGACGCTGCGCTGCCGTAGTCGCGTCTCGCTCTTTTCGGTTCAGAATTCCGTTCGTGTTTCTCACGGCGCAAATCGTTGACGCGCCGCGCCGCGGGCCGTAATCAAGCTGCGATGTGGATGAACGCGGGATTGTTTGGTGGTGGATTGGTGCTGCTGCTCGTCGGCGGGCGATTTCTCGTTTCGGCCTCGGTCGACGCGGCCAAGCGGCTGGGGGTCTCGCCGCTTGTCGTCGGCCTGACCCTCGTCGCGTGGTACTTCCGCGCCGGAGCTGGCGCTGAATCTCATCTCAGCCGCCAAGGGGCGCGGCGACTTGGCCCTCGGCAACGTCGTCGGGGCCAACATCTGCAACGTCGGGCTGGTCCTGGGAGTGTGCGCGCTGATGCGGCCGCTGCAAGTCAGCGAGCGTCTGATTCGCGTTGAGGTGTGGCTGAATGCGGCCATCCTCGTGTTCATGATGTCGCTTGGGGTTTTCTTCGGATTCTAGCGCTGGGAAGCCGGAGTGATGCTCGCCGTTTTCGTCGCGTACAGCGCCTGGACGATCATCGCGGCCATGCGCGCGGGCAAGACGATTCCCGATGTTGAGGAAGCCAAGATTTTGGGCGAAGATCCGGGGCGCGTACTGCCGCCAATGGGTTGGGCTCTGATCGGCGCGAGCTTCGTTGGCGGACTGGCGCTGCTCTCATTCGGCGGCTCGCTCGCAAGTGACGGGGCGTCCGGCATGGCAATCGGGCTGGGCATCCCGGCCGCAGTGGTCGGCGTGACGATCGTCTCAATCGGTACGACCTTGCCTGAACTGATCACAGGCGTACTGGCCGTGCGTAACGGGCAGACGGACCTGGCGCTGGGTAACGCGATCGGCTCGTGCCTCTTCAACGCCGGTGCGATTTTCGGCGTGACCGGCTTGATCGCGCCACCTGTCGCCGATCAGACATTCGTGCTGCCGCTGATCTACATGGCCCTGCTCGCAATCGCATTGATCCCGATCACGCGGACCTTCGGCAAGACAATTGCGCGGATCGAGGGCGCGGGGTTGCTCGCGTCTTATGCCATCTTTCTCGTGCTCTCAGCGCTGCGCTGATTCGCGTGCGTAGAACATGTGTTTGCACAATTCTGCGCTCACGAGGTACGCGCCGACGATCAGCAACATGATCGCCAGGAACGAAATCGGCAGCGGCGTCAGCCCGAGCGGAGGCGCAATCGGCGTGAACGGCAGCACCAGTGTCGCTCCCACGACCGCAAACGTGGCGACTTGCAGCCAGACGCCCGGCCGGCTTTGAAAAAACGGGCGACGGCTGCGCACCGTGAGTACGACCAGCGCGGCCGAGACGATCGATTCGACGAACCAGCCCGTGCGGAACTGCTCGGGCGTCGCGCGCAATACAAGCTGCAGGACGCCGAAAGTCAGGTAGTCGAAAATCGAGCTCAGCAACCCGAAGACGAGCATGAACCGGCGGATGAATCTGATATCCCAGCGGCGCGGCGCACGCACCATCTCGTCGTCAACATCGTCCGAGGCGATCGCCATCTCCGGGAAGTCGGTCATCAGATTGGTCAGCAGCACCTGCTTCGGTAGTAGCGGCAGGAACGGCAGGAACAACGACGCGCCGGACATGCTGAACATGTTGCCGAAGTTCGCACTAGTGGCCATGTGAACATACTTGAGCGTGTTGGCAAACGTGCGTCGCCCTTCGCGCACGCCGTCGATCAAGACGTTTAGTCCTGCTCGGAGCAGCACGATGTCGGCGGCATCCTTCGCCACATCCGCGGCCGTGTTGACGGAAATGCTCACATCCGCGGCGTGCAGCGCAGGCGCGTCGTTTATCCCATCGCCAAGGTAGCCGACGACCGAGCCGCCCTTCCGCAGCGCGAGAATGATCCGTTCCTTCTGATTGGGCTCAACCTCGGCGAAAATATCGACTTCCTGCGCACGGCGAACCAGCGCGTCGTCGCTGATCGCGCTGAGTTCCGGCCCGGCAATGATCGTCGGGGCCTGCCAGCCGATCTGCTTGCCGATGGCGCCGGCGACGAGGCGGTTGTCGCCCGTCACGCAGACCAGCCGCACGCCCAGGCCGCGCAGGCCGGCCAGCGTTTCGGCGATGTCCGACTTCAGCGGGTCGTGCAGCAGCAAAAAGCCGACCAGCGTCATTTCCTGCTCGTCACGCTTGCTCAGCAGCGCACCCGGGGGCAAGCGCTTGCGCGCGACGGCCAACACGCGCAGCCCGCGTGCGCTCCATTCGCTCATTTGACGCTCGATCGCAGCCCCCCATGGACGTCAGATCGACGGTTGCCCCGGCGGATGTCTCGGCCCGCGTACAGATGGAGAGCACGCCGGAGACGGCGCGCTTTCGTGATGATCCAGTTCTCGCCGTGATCCGCGACGAGCACGCTCAGCCGCTTGCGAATGAAGTCGTAGGACTTCGTCGAGCTTGGTGACGCCGGTCAGGTCGAATTCGCGGTAGGTGCGAACGGCGTCGTCGATCGGATTGGCGTAGCCGGACTCGAATTTCGAATTCAGGAACGCGCAGCGGAGCGTCAGGTCGCTCGGCGCGCCGCCGCAATCGAGGCCAGCCTCGATCCGGACGACTCCCTCGGTAAGTGTTCCCGTTTTGTCGGAACACAGCGTGGTCATGCTGCCGAGGTTGTGAATCGACGCGAGGCGCTTCACGACCACGTCCTGCGCCGCCATGCGGCGCGAACCGCGTGCGAGATTCACGCTGATGATGGCGGGCAGGAGTTGCGGCGTAAGCCCGACGGCCAGTGCCAGGGCGAACAAAAGGGAGTCCATCACGGGGCGAACCAGATAGACGTTGATCGCGAAGATCGCGAGCAACAGCAGAAGCGTCACTTCCAGCAGCAGGTTTCCGAAGCGCCGCACGCCGTGCTCGAAATCCGTCTCGGCCGCGCGCGTACGCAGCTTCTCCGCGATGCGTCCGACCTCCGTCTGACGGCCGATCAGCACGACGACCGCCGCCGCGGTGCCGCTGACGATATGCGTCCCCATGAAAAGCACATTGGCGCGCTTCGCCAGGGGCGCATCGAGCGCGGCCACACCGACGTTTTTCTCCACTGGAAACGTCTCGCCTGTCAGCGGCGCCTCGTTTACAAACAGATCACGCGACTCCACCAGCACGCAGTCGGCCGGGATGCTCGATCCGGCCGACAGTTCGATCACGTCACCCGGAACGATTTGATCGGCCGTGAGCGCTTTCGTCGTGCCGCCGCGCCGTACCGTCGACGTAACCGCCACCAGGCGCATCAGCCGCCCGGCCGCGTTCGCCGCGCCGAACTCCTGCCAGAATCCGAGCAGTCCGCTGACGGCGACGATGATCAGGATGATGATCGCATCAGTCGCGTCGTGCAGCGCGGCCGACAAAATGGCGGCGAAGATCAGGAGCAGCGTGATTGGGCTGTTGAATTGCGTCAGGAAAATTCGCACGCCCGAAACACGGTGATCTGACAGCCGCGATGATCGGGCGGCGACAAGGCGCTCGCTGCGCTCTCGCTCAATCCAGCGGCGCTCGAACCAAGTTTCGCGAATAGTGCGTCGGCCGGCAGGGTCCAGAAGGACGGGGACGGTTCGCTGCCAACCAGATCGGTAGTCACGCCAGTGAACGCATTTCTCGACATGCCCCTCTGAGTCGCTCGCGAAACGCCCCAAAAAGGTTACCACGACCGACGCACTGCTTTTCGAGCAGCGGCTATCGATGTCCTAAGCCGGAAGAGGCGTCTGGCCGGACGGGCAGACAAACATTGAGGAGCTCCGTGCTGCTTCTTGATGGTAGGATATCCTTTGCAGAGCGGATCGGGCGGTCGCCGTCGGCCCCCTGCCTTGACGCTCCGGCGTTGCGGCGGCGGCGCGATGGAGGAAAGTCCGAACTGGATAGGGCGCGGTGATGGCTAACGGCCACCGGGGGCGACCCCAGGGAAAGTGCCACAGAAAATACACCGCCGGCTGCCCGGCGACGGGCAGTGGTAAGGGTGAAATGGTGCGGTAAGAGCGCACCGCACGGCCGGTGACGGTCGTGGCAGGGCAAACCCCACCGCCAGCAAGCTCAAATAGGGGGCGAGAGCCGGCCCGGCTCGTCATAAGCCCGGGTGAGGCGCTGAGCTGTGCGGCAACGCACGGCCCAGAGGAATGACCGCCCCCGCCGCGCAGCGACGGGACAGGGTCGGCTTACCGATCCGCTCTGCGTTTCAGCCGGCAACAAGCTGAATTGAAATGAGGAACGCGCTTGCATATTATCAGCACATCCCAACGAAACCCAATAAAAAATTTCGCCGGATTTGATTCTTCCTGTTCACGCTTCCTAAAGTGATTTGAAGCGTGATGTCGTACAAGGTTGGCGGGGTCCCTCTCGGGAGTGGCCTAAGTCAGTTTGGACAGGGTCGGTCGAGCAAGCTCGCGCCAATTTCCAGGTCAGCTTCAGGAGACCACAATGAAAGGCACACTGAAGAATCTCGGACTTTTCTTGGGGCTGATGGGCTCCGCAGCCCATGCGGATTTGCTCGTCAACGGATCTTTTGAAGCGGATGACGCGTCAGCTTCGCCTTTCTACATTCGTTACACCGGGGCCAGCAATCCCACCGGCTGGACCCAGTTCAACAACGGCGTTGATTTGATCAACAATCTCTACGCTCAGACGCCGACCGTCCTGCTCACCGCGCAAGATGGCCAACAGTTTGTGGATATGAACGCCAACGCACCTGGGCTTTTCGGCGGACTCTATCAGGACGTCGCCGTCACGCCCGGCCAGACGTATCATCTGTCGCTGTATGCCAGTCGATGGGCGGAGAACTCCGCCGGGTCGCTAACGTACAGCCTGATCGACTTGGGCAGCAATCAAACGCTTAACTCCGGCACGATCGACATCGACAACACCGACGGCTGGATCGAAGCCACGCTGGATGCCTTGGCGACATCGCCGCTCCTCCGCGTCCAGATTGAGGCGGGCGGAGACGTTTTCCAGGCGGCGCCGGGACTCGACAACGTAACCCTGAACGCCGTCCCCGAGCCGGCGTCGTTCGCGCTCTTCTTGTTGAGCGTGGCAGCTTTGAAATCGCGGCGCTGACGGGCTTGCGACGTGCGCAGTCAGACTCGCGTCGCGCACA
Organism: Phycisphaerae bacterium; assembly: GCA_044225155.1. GTDB lineage: Bacteria > Planctomycetota > Phycisphaerae > UBA1845 > Fen-1342 > CAYMBL01. Next base: position 9,104 of record JBGAJB010000068.1, read on the forward strand.
TTGGCTCGTAGCGTTGATCCGACGATTCCCATCATGGATACTCGTCGCGTCCCCCGTCCTCCTTTGGCTGCTATTACTGGGCTTGGTCCCTAGACCCGTGATTCTGTTCGCGTGGGGTTTTGAGAACAGCCCTCGGCCGTTCACGTACCTACGACAGATTCCGCTCCCTGCTCCTGCCAGCCTGCCTGAGAATCCGAGGTGGGCCGAACTCTGTGTGCGGGGCGTAATTCAGTTGCTCGGTGAGATTGCAAATCCGCGCCCGGATTGGTCGGTCTGCAATTGGACCGGCGAAGAACTTTATGTCGATGGTTGCTGCTTCGTTTGTGGAAAGCCTGGGCGCGCCTGGCTCATTCGTATTAGCCTGGCTTCCCGTCCGGGCCCCGCGATCTTCACACGACGGTGACAAAGAGTACGAACACATGAGCGACCCATTATCTCCCCACCATCTTTGTGTGGGTCGCCGCGATCGCGATGACGGTGACGCTCGCACGAATGCGGCTCCGTCGGGCGATCGCGCGCCCATGGAAACCCCAGGATCGCGCGGCCACGGCCAGAGTTCCCAATAACAATTCAGGGCAATGATCGTTCGGAGGTCGGGCAGCGTACGCCAGTAGGTGGCGTGAGCAATTCAACCGCGAAAATCCCGTAGAACAGCCGCGTCGGGCGACGCAACCACCAACGTCGTTAGCCGGCGTCGTAGATCGTCCCGCACTCGGGACAGGGACCGGCCGGCGCGGAACCGCGCAGGTCATAGTCGCATTGCGCGCGAACGCGCCGGGCTACTGTCGACACACTCAGTCCCCTCAAACATGCATGCCAATCACGGATTCCCCCCGCCGAGGTTGGCCGCCCAGGTCAGTTTCGCAAGCTGCGCCTGTTCCCGAAGCGATTTTCTCAGCCGCAAAAGGAACAGAATTGTAAGAATCCCGACAATTGCCATCGCGATTCCGGCGACTCCGAGCATGATCATGCCGACCATCGCACCGGCGCCGAACTTGGGCATCGCCGCAGTTCCCGGCGTTCCGGGCGGAGAAGATCCGACGGGGAAACTGAAGGAAGCGGACGGTGTGCTCGAAACTGCCGGCTGACTTCCCGTAGTCACTGAAAAGGAAACCGACTGGGATGCCGGAGCACTCGTGGTCGGCAAAGGCATCGCGAAGGCGAGAGACTTACTGAAAATGATTCCGAGGAGCATCACCGCCAGAATGATCGCGGATGCCCAGCGAAGGAACCGCGCCCGACCGGCGAGCGTGGGATCCGGCACCCGGATCGCGAGGCCCTCGTATAGGCGGTATTTGAACCACTCGTTGATCAAACCGACGAGCTGCGTCGCGACCATGACAATGAGCGAAGCGGCCCAAAGAAACGCTCCTGGCACCAAGTATGTCCCGACGATATTCCAGATGCCGCCGATGCCCGCGATGATGGTGGCGAAACGCACAATTTTCCGAGGATTGCGCCGCTGTTCCTCGCCGATGCCGCTGGGGTCTGGCGTCGTGATCCACCATACCCCCAGCAGATTGACGAACAGCATGCCAAGAGTGACAAACAATTGAGGCAGCACGCTTCCGATGAACAGCCCGCTGATGCCGCTCAAACAACCAAGAAGAATCCCGAGAAGCAAGGCCCAGACCAGCAGATTTACGCCTGCGGCAACGCGCCCCATCCAGTTGGGATCCGCAAAGCGCAGCAGGTCGGCCGTCGTCGAGCGACCGACCGGTGTGCCACACTCCGGGCATAGGTTTTCCTCGCGCAAACCGCGCAGGTTGTAGCCGCAGCGCTTGCACGAAAGATCCTGATCGATCGCTCCTCCGAACCCGGCAAACGGCGTGTCCATGTTTGTCCTCTGGATGCGTCGCACTATAGCCTTCCCATTGGTGAAACGAATGTGATCGGCGCTTAGAAAGCGACTTTATTCGTGGAATCTCCGGCGGAGATGTGCCCAGCGGTTGATTTTTGCTTCGGCGACGTTGATCGGCGTTTATGTGCCGACGCGAGCGGCCGTCGGCTGGCGAATTCATGGCCACCCGAGACGGGAAGGTTCGTTGACAGCCCCTCGCTCGAAATCGACCGGCGGGGCGCGTTTGTCGCGACCGGGTTTCGCCTAAGCATCCCGCGTAAACTGGGCTCCGATGCTCCTGCAAATTGAGAACCTGCACATCGGTTTGCGCGGCTCTCCCCTGTCGCTCGTCGACGGCGTCAGCCTCGCGATCGATCGCGGCGAAGTGCTGGCGCTGGTGGGTGAATCCGGGAGTGGCAAGACGTTGACGGCCATGTCGATTCCGCGGCTGCTGCCGGCGGCCGTTGAACTACGCGCGGGATGCGTGCGCTTCGACGGTCGCGATTTGGCGAGCGCTGATGACCGCGCGCTGCGGGCCATTCGCGGTCGACGAATCGGCGTCGTTTTTCAGGAGCCGATGACCAGCCTGAATCCCCTGATGACCGTCGGCGACCAGATTGCGGAGCCGCTGATTCAGCATCGGCTCATGCGGCCGGCGGAAGCGCGGCGCGAGGCGATTGCGCTACTCGCGCGCGTGGGCGTGCCGGCGCCGGCGGAGCGGGCGCACGCCTGGCCGCACCAGCTTTCCGGCGGCATGCGACAGCGCGTCATGATCGCGAGTGCCATCGCCTGCAAGCCCGATCTGCTGATCGCGGATGAGCCGACAACCGCGCTGGATGTTTCAATTCAAGCTCAAATTCTGGACCTGTTGAAAGAGCTGCAGCGCTCAACCGGCATGGCGATTCTGCTCATCACGCACGATCTGGCGGTCGTGGCGCACTGTGCCCACCGAGCGGCCGTGATGTATGCGGGGAGAATCGCAGAAACGGCCACTGTTGCCGAACTTTTCGCACGCCCGCGACACCCCTACACGCAGGCGCTGCTGCGGTGCATGCCCGATTTCGACGTGCACCGCGAAGGGCGATTGCCGGTCATCTCCGGCGAAGTCGCCAATCCGCTGCGGCGACCGGCCGGTTGCGCATTTCACCCACGCTGCGAATTCTCGTCACTCGACGCTCGCTGCGCAGCGATGATTCCGGAGCTAGCCGCGATCACGCCGGACAGAAAACTGGCGTGTTATGAACCGCAGCGATCATTGCCGTAAGCCGCCGGCTATTCCAACTTCCAGCCGTCGCGATATTTCCGCATCAGCCACTCATTGGCTTCCGGCACATTCTTGATCTTCATCGCCTCGGCGTCCCATTCCAGACGCTGCGGATAGCGGTGTGCGATGTTGCCGAGCAGTACGGTTTCCGTCAGCGGCCCCGCGTAGTCAATTCGATCCGCACGCCGGACCGCCCTTGCACGCCGCGATCCATTCCGCGTGATGTCCGATCGAGCGCGACGGCCGTTTTCCGGGACGCTGGTAGGCCGCCATCGCAGCCTCGGGGATGATGCGCACGCCGTCGGCGCGCAGGCGCGCCACATGATCTTACCTTTTTCGCCGATGAAGAGCAGACCGCCGTAGCCGTTTCCCATCTGCCGCTCCGGCTCCAGGCTCGGGCGGGCGACCAGACGCAGGCCGCCGTCATACCAGGTGACCTTGATCGCCGGCCATTTCCCGCGGGCCGGATGGTGATGATGAACGATTGACGCTTGCGGATACGACTCGTTGTTGAACGGTTTGTCCCAATTCAGTCCCTCGGGAACGAATTGCGAATAACTCGCTTCGACGCTCGTCGGCGGCGTCCAGGTCCAGTGCGTAGAACGCCGCGTCGAACACGTGGCAGCCCATGTCGCCCAGCATCGTGCCGTCCCACCAGCCGCGCCCCCAGAGCATCGGCATAGGCCGGGTGGTACGGCCGCTCCGGTGCGGGTCCGAGCCAGAGGTCCCAGTCGAGCGTTGCGGGAACCGGCGGCGTGTCCTTTAGCCGGAAGAGCCCCCTGCGGCCAGGGCCGCGTGCGTCGTCCAGGCGTGGACCTCGCGCACTCGTGCCGATCGCGTCTTCAATCCATTCCTTCAGCAGCCGCATCGGCTCGGCCACGTGGCCGTGATTCATTGCGTCGCGACGCCGGCGCTCTTCGCGGTCAGCGCAACGTGCGTGCTTCCTGCACGCAGTAAGTAAGCGGCTTTTCGACGTAGACGTGCTTGCCGGCGCGGATGGCCGTCAGCGCGGCGATCGCGTGCACGTGATCCGGCAGCCCGACAAGCACGGCGTCGATGCCGCGTTCCTTCTCAAGCATCACGCGAAAGTCTTTGCAGCTTCGCGTCCGGAATTTCTTGAACGTGTCGGCCGCGCGCTCGTCATCGACATCGCAGAGCACGATGTTCTCGCTGGCGAGATTCTGAAGGTCATAGCCCCCCTGCCCGCCGACACCGATCGCCGCAAGGTTCAGCTTTTCACTCGGCGGGCGATGGCGCGGCCCGCCCAGTACATTGCGCGAGGCACGATCGTGAAGGCGGCGAGTCCGGCGGCGGCTTGCGCGCAGCGCGCACTGACGGCGCGAACGGAAGTTTTTCCCGAGGCGGTGCATGACATGGCGGCTCCTTGCGGTTGATGCTGGCTGGACGTCGTTACTTTAATCGCTGACCCGCGGCTTGCGATTGGATTTCCGCGTGGGCAATTTCAGGCCGCGAAAATTCAGGCCGGAAGTTGCTAAGATGCGATTTCCGTCAAGCTTGAGGAGCGCGGCGATGAGTTTTGTACAGCCACGTCGGCTTGTCGGCCGGCTTGGCATTTTCATACTCGCGGCATTTGCCCCGAAACCGCTGTCGGCCCAGTGCCCTTCCGTCGAAAGCGCTCATCTGATCGCGAGCGACGCCGCGACCAACGACCGGTACGGCTCGGCCGTGGCGATCGATGGAGACACGCTGGTCATCGGGGCGAATCAGCACCGCACTGCCCGAGGAGCACAGGCCGGCGCGGTCTATGTATATGTGCGGTATGGCGACGGGCAATGGCTGCCGCAGGCGCAAATCACGGCCGCCGATGGCCATAAGACCGACCTCTTCGGATATTCAGTCGCCATCGCGGGCGACACGATCCTGATCGGCGCGCGCTACGTTGATCTCGGCGGACTCAGCAACGCCGGCGCGGCGTACGTGTTTGTTCGTGCTTCCGGCGGCACGACGTGGACGCAGCAGGCGAAGCTGACCGCGGCGGACGCGGCGGACGGCGCAAACTTCGGCTGCTCCGTAGCGCTCTCCGGAAACACGGCCGTGATCGGGGCCTTCACGGACAGCGCCGGCTTTCCGCAAGCAGGCTCGGCGTATGTTTTCGCTCGGAATGGGAGTGCGTGGTCTGAGCAGGCCAAGCTGGTCGCGGCGGACGGGGCCGTGGGCGACGAACTGGGTTACTCGGTGGCTCTGGACGGCGATACCGCGGCGATCGCCGCATTCAGCGCTGATATCGCTCCCGGTACCAACAACGGTGCGGTCTATCTCTTCGCGCGGGATCCCGGCGGCTCGACCTGGAGTCAGCAGCAGAAACTGATCGCCTCTCAAACCGAAGCCGGCGCGTCTTTCGGGGCGGGCCTGGCCATTTCCGGCGATACGCTCATTGCCGGTGCGCCCTTTCAGGACGGCCCCTCCGGCTTCAACGAAGGGGCGGCATATGTCTATGTCCGCAGCGGCGCGATCTGGGAGCAGCGCGACCTCCTGGCCGCCCCTGATCCCGACGGAACCGGCGCATTCGGATTGTCCGTTGCGCTGGCTGGCAGCCGCGCGATGATCGCCGCTCCCTATGCGCAGTCCGACAGCTCGCGCGAAGCCGGCACGGTCTATGTGTTTGATCGGTCGGCAGATGGCACATGGGAAAAATCGGCAAAACTGTCGGCCAGCGACGGCGCGGCATTTGACGTTTTCGGCAGCGCCGTGGCAACGTCGGGCGATACGCTCGTGATTGGCGCGGAAAACGACGATACGGCATCCGGCTTCGGCACGGGTTCCAGCTATGTGTTTGAAGTGAACTGCGCGTGTGCGGGCGACATCGACATGGATCGCGACGTGGACCTGAGCGATCTGGGGCTGGTACTGGGCGCGTTCGGCGCCGGCGCCGGCGGCGATGCAGACGGCGACGGCGACACGGATCTGAGCGATCTCGGGATCGTGTTCTCGAACTACGGTCAACTGTGCCCCTGAGGGCGGCGGCCGTCCTCGCGCCGAGATTCGCTCGAGTCGATGCAGGTCTGGATCAATCATCGGGGATTGATCCGGCCATCGGTTGATATTCGACTCCGCGCGTTACCAGCCCACCCAGCGATTGTTGCGCCGATTCACGTCCGGCAGCGTTTTTTCCGGATCGATCTCGACCTTTTTCACTCGGCCGTGCGTCGACGTGAAATAAGTCGTCGCGCGATTCGCCGCAAACCACGCCTCCACCGGCAGCTTGCGCATTTCGGTCGTGCCGTCGGCGTACGTCACGCGATACGGCACGGGCATGACAAGCTCGCGGTGATTGCGGAAAGTGATCGACACGTCGTCGCCGCTTTGCTGGACGCGTTCGACCGATTGATCTAGCACGTCGATTTCGTTGAACCAGCCGCGCCAGAACCAATCCAGGTCCTGCCCGCTCGCGGTCTCCATGCAGCGGAAGAAATCCGACGGCTGCGGCGACTTGAACGCCCACGCCGCAACGTAGCGGCGGAATGCGTCGTCAAAGCGCTCCGGCCCAAGCACTGCTTCGCGCAGGGCGAAGAGCCCGAGCGCCGTCTTGGCGTATTGGTTCAATCCAAACGACGTCATCGTGTTCTGATCGGGCGGCATGTTGATGGGCTGGTCGGCCACGTGGGCGGCCGCAAAAATCGTCGACTCGCGCTGCTCTTCCATCTCCCCCATGTCGCCGAAATACGCCTTGCTTGAATAGATATTGATAAACGTGTTGAAGCCCTCGTCCTGCCAGGCGTAGCGACGCTCGTCGGTGTTCACGAGCATCGGGAACCAGTTGTGGCCGATCTCGTGCGTCGTGACAAAATACAGGTCGCGGCGGGCGTGTTTTTCCTGCTCGGCGTTGCGATTCGGCGTGTTGTCGCGCCCGCAGAAAATCAGCATGGGATACTCCATGCCGGGCTCAGCGCCGTTCACGTTCGTCGCGACGGGATAGGGGTAGGGATACCACTGCTTGCCGTAATGCTTGATGGAAGCCCGCAGCATTTTCGTGGACTCGGCCCACGTTGGCAGGCCCTCCTTGGGATACATCGATTGCACCAGCGTGCCATTCGGAATGTCGGTGCGACCGCGGGTGACTTCGCTCAGGCTGCGCCCGCGCTCGGCCAAACCGGCCGCGTCCCAAATGAAGGCCGCTGAGCTGGCCCAGGCAAAAGTTCGAACGTCGTGCGCCACGAAATGCCA
>JBGAJB010000069.1:0-14182 GCA_044225155.1 Phycisphaerae bacterium
TTTTTCACGCGCTTGCCGGACGTGCAGGTGCGGCACCGGTTCGTGCATGATCGCGCGGATTTTCGGCGCTGGGTAAGCGAAGTGGCCTATCTGCCGGAGCCGGTCGTGCTGTACATCTCGAGCCATGGCTCGGCGCGCGGCGTGAATCTCGGCTCCGATGTGATCGACGCCGACACCTTGATCGAGAGCCTGCGCGACGTGCATCAGTTGCGGCTGCTTCACTTTGGAAGCTGCGAAGTGATGAGCGGCGATCTGCCGCGCAAGCTGGCGAGCGCGCGGGCGCCCGGGGAGCGTTTTCCGATCTCCGGCTTTACAAAGACGGCCGACTGGGCGGGCAGCGCGATTGTCGATTTCACCTACCTCGAACTGGTGCTCGGACGGGAGTTTGCGCCGCGCGACGCGGCGAAGCAGACGCTGCGGCTGGTGAAGTTTGCGGGCGAGGAGCGCGCCGGGCCGATCTCCGGCTCCGGGTTGAAGCTCTTTGAGCTTGAGCCGGATACTGCCGCGACGACGGATCCGGCGCACGATTAACGCGCGCAAGGCAACGCGCCAGGCAAGATCGTTTCCGCTTGGCCGCGATTGTTTTTGGTTGCTTGAGCGCGCACGCGGTTCAAAGCGCGAATCCGCATAGATTCTCACAGAATTCACTTGTATGCGCGCGGCGAATGAGTACAGTTGCGCCGCGCTTTTCGGAGAGCGCTTTTTTCATTTCTGTTTGGCCGCAAGGAGGAGGGTCCATGCGTTGTTTTCGATTCTGTTATTGCGCGCTGGGGTTCGGGCTCGGAGCGGTCGCGGCCGCGCCGGGGCAGAGTTTTCTGCCGATTGATCAGTCGCGCTACATCGCGGCGTCGACGTTCATCGGCAGCGGGGAAAGCGGTGATCAGTTCGATGATCAGAGCGACGGCGCGAACGATTTCGGCCCGTATGCGGGCAGCGTCGTGAGCACGTTGACGAGCGATCCGCCGGAGGCGACCGCGATGGCCGCGGCGAATCAGGTGTCGCAGCTCGGGGCGATGCTCATCACTGCGAGCGGAGACGTGAGTGCGAGCGCCGGCACACGCGTCGCTACTACGCTGAGCGGACTCGGCGAGTCGGGGTTCAGCTACACGTTTACGCTGGACCAGGCCGGCGAAGTGCTGCTCGATGGCTTCGTGTCCGAGTCGGACGACAACCTGGCGTTTGCCACAGTCGGGTTGTTCGATTCTGACAACAACACGGTCGCCTCGTTCGATGCGTTCGGCGATGTCGCGCCGTTTTCATTCACGCAGATGCTCGCGGCGGGCGACTATCGGCTCGAAGCGCTGGCGGCGACCTCGGTGGATAACGGGTCAGCAGGTGCGGCCGCGTTTTCGCTGAGTTTTTCGGTGCCGGAGCCGACGAGCGCGGCGCTGCTGGCGGGCGGCGCGACCATGTTGCTGCGGCGCAAGCGCTAGAGACACACATGAAGCCCGCGGTTCGGAGGCCGCGGGTAAGTGCATTTGTGATGATCGCTGAAGTGCGGCGGGCGGGCCGGGCGAAACTCGCGCGGCGCCGCCCGCGTTTACATTTTGGCGAGAACCAGCGATTCCAGAACCGGAAAACCACCGGTTGAAAACCGGTGCCACGGTGATTCGCGGATCGACTCTAGCGTGGACTGCGCGCCGCGCCGCCGACGGCGATTCCGGCGCTGATCAGGACCAGGTTCTTGATGATGTATTGACCTTCGAGCGTGGGCACGAATGGAATCTGCTCAAAGCAGACGTGCGGCAGAAGAAAGAGCGGCAAAGCCGTGCCGGGCATCTGAAGGAAAAGCAGCAGCAGGCCGGCGCGGTTCAGCGGCTTGATCAGCAGGCAGACGCCGATCAGCACTTCCCACACGCCGAGAATCGGAATAAAGATGTGCGGCGGAAACCAGACGACCGTGCGGGCGACGAGATCGTTGGCCGGACTCATCCCGAGCGGCTTGAGGGCGCCGAACCAGATGAAGACGATTGCAAGCGATATTCGCAGGAGCCAGGGCGCGCTGCGCTCCATGATGGCGACGATGCGGCGGTCGAGGCGGTCGAAGGTGGAGGTCATTGGACGAGTATAGATGGAGGCCAAGGGCGACTCGCATCTCTCCAGCGCGGCCGACCGCCCCGCCCGGGGAGCGTGGCGATACAATCGCGGAGTCAGGGGAGGCCCGCGCGCGGCGGGCTTGAGATCGGCGGCGCGAACGGCGGCCGGGACCCTTGGAACCTGATCAGCGACGAGCTGCGTTGCGGACGGGAAGTGTGCCACTGCTCTTGAGCAGTGCTTCCGGCGACGCGGCCGCCTGCGAAGGGAGCAACCATGGCCCGGCTGCGGCCCGATGATCAAAATTCCGAGCCGATTGGTCGCCCCGCTCGCGGGGCCGGCTGGTTTCGTGCCGGTGCGATCGGCCTGCTCGTATTCGCCGCGGTGCATCTGATTCCATTTACTGCCGGCATGCTGCAGACGCCGACTGACCCGGCAGAGATCGAAGTGGACCGCGCGCTACGATCGCGGAGCGTCGAGATTGGTCCGTTTCACACGACCATGTGGCACCTGACGATGCTGCTCAGCGCCAGTTATTCGGCTTTTCTCATTTACATCGGCGTGCTCGACCTGGTCGTCGTGCGCGCCGCCGCGGCCGGTGGTCGGTTACGCGCGCTCGCGGCCGTGAATCTCGTGTTCTGCGGGATTCTCGCGGCCATCTGCGTCGCGGCTTGGTTCCCGCCGCCGTTTGTGTTCTGTGTGTTCAGCGGCGTTTGCTTTGCGATCTCTTTCGCGCGGGCCCGTGGCGCGCCCCTCGTTCGCAGCGGAGTTTCGGCGTGAGAAGACTCCAACCGACGATGCTCTGTGCAGCGACGTTCGCGTTTTGGGCCGGAACGGGCTGTCACGATCCGAACGATCCCAACATGAATCCGAAAACGCTGCACGCACTGATGAATCAGCAGGCAAGCACAGCAATGAACGGTCTTGTTCTCGAGTGCTACGACGAGACGTATTTGGAGAGTGTTAGCGCTGAGGACGGCGAACTGCTCCGCACGCGTACATACTCTCTCAAAGACAACGCTTCATTGCCGAGGCATTTCACTGTTTTCTACAGCCCGCAGCGTCGGATTGCGTGGTACAGCCTGAATCAGAACACCGAACCCAGTCCTCAATCCGTAACCCACGAGAACATCAACCACCCGGCTGAGTAACCTTCAATGAGTTCAAACATGACACAGCTTCAATCCGCCCGGAAGGGCGTCATTACCGCCGAAATGATTCGCGTCGCGGTGCGCGAGAATGTGACGCCGGAGTTCATTCGCGATGGGGTCGCGCGCGGCAGCATCGTCATTCCCGCGAATGTGCGGCACCTGGCCGGCTCCGGCGGCGAGCCGCCGAATGCAGAAGGAAGAACGCAGAAGGCAGAAACAAAGGGCGCGAACGGGAGCAGCACCCAGAGCAATGGTGTTCTGCATTCTTCTTTCGACATTCTGCATTCGACGCGCGGCGTCGGCCACCCGACCTCCACACCTGAATCCTCCTACTGGGTGAATCAGACCGTCACCCAGCGGCGGGCCTGGCTCGATGACGCGGCGCATTGTCGTGGCTCGCGCGCGCCCAAGCGGCTCGATCCGACCGGCATCGGCCGCTCGATCACGACGAAGATCAACGCGAATCAGGGCGCGTCGCCGGTCAGCAGCAATACGCAGGAGGAACTCGACAAACTCCGCCACGCGATCCTCTACGGCACGGACACGGTGATGGACCTCTCCACCGGCGGGCGGCTCGATGAATGCCGGCAAGCGATCATCGACAACAGCGTCGTGCCGGTCGGCACCGTGCCGATCTACAGCATGATCATCGGCAAGCGCATCGAAGACCTCGACTACGACACGATCCTGCGCGTCGTCGAGCAGCAGGCGCAGCAGGGCGTCGACTATTTCACGATCCATGCCGGCGTGCTGAAGGAGCACCTGCCGCTCATCCGCAAGCGCATCATGGGCCTGGTCTCGCGCGGCGGGTCGCTGCTGGCGAAGTGGATGATTCACCACAACAAGCAGAACCCGATGTACGAGCTGTTCGACGAGATCAGCGCGATCATGCGGCAATACGACGTGACCTATTCGCTCGGCGACGGCGTGCGGCCGGGCTGCCTGGCCGATGCGAGCGATCCGGCCCAGATCGCCGAGCTGCACGTGCTGGGCGAACTGGTGCAGCGGGCGCGCGAGGCGGGCGTGCAGGTGATGGTCGAGGGGCCGGGCCACGTGCCGCTGAACGAGATTGCCTGGAACATGGAGCACCAGCGCACGGTCTGCGACGACGCGCCGTTCTACGTGCTCGGCCCGCTCGTCACCGACGTCTTCCCCGGCTACGACCACATCACCTCCGCGATCGGCGCGACCGAGGCGGCCCGGGCCGGCGCGGCCATGCTCTGCTACGTGACGCCGAAGGAGCACGTGGGGCTGCCGAAGGCCGCGGACGTGAAGGCCGGCTGTATCGCCTACAAGATCGCGGCCCACGCCGGCGACATCGCGCGCGGCATCCGCGCGGCGCGGCAGTGGGACGACGATCTGTCGAAGGCACGCGCGGCGCTCAACTGGCCGAAGCACTTTGAGCTGGCGTTCGACGGCGAGACGGCCCGCGCGCTGCACGATGAGGATTTGGAGGTTGACACGGATTTCTGCGCCATGTGCGGGCATGACTGGTGCAGCGTGCGGATCAGTAAGGAGATCACGGAATGGGCCAGCGGTAAGGCCGAGGGGTTTGTGCCGCTGAAGATCGCGGCCAAGTCGCCGGGTTTGTCGTCGGAGCAGGTGGAATTCCTGGCGCAGCGCGGAAAGGGCAGCACGGGCGTCTCGCCGGTGAAGCATGCGTGTCATAGTGACAATGTGAAGGATGCGGAGGCGGCCCGGCAAGCGCAGCGTGCATATATCGAGTCAGTGCCTGGAGGCTGAGATTGAGCGAGAAACCGCGAATTTCGAAACAGTCGATACGAGCCCGCGCGGCTGGGGCGATTCTCATGTTCGGTACTGTCGCTTCCGTTCCCATTGCCCACCAATTGGTGTCTCGGTGGTTGGAAGTTAAGGCGGAACATGATCATATCCCCGACCAGGGGGCGATGGTTGTAGGCCTCCTGGTGCTGGCCGGTTGGTGTGTTGTCGCTATGAGCGGTTTCGGTTTCGGGCTGGTGCTCGTGACTCGACACTGACGTCAGAGGTCAATACCCGGTATCGCACAATGCGGCCTGGCCTGGTTCGATCACGGCGAACTGGGCGCGATCGAAGCGGCCCCAGCGGCCGACACGCGCGCGAAGTGAGGATGGACCGGGGGCCGGACAACCGCCACGGTCGATCACCGGCGATGTCCGGAGTCACGCAGGCCGGCGTCACCAGCACGACTTCAGCACGCGCACAGTGAACCGTTCCACCCGCGCTGCGCCACCTTCCGCGATCAGCTCGACCGCGTCATTCTCGAATTGGCCGGCCAGCAGCATCGCGACTTCGCCTTCGTTCGCGAACACCTCGAGCGACGTGCGGTCCGCCAATACCCGCAGCGCGACTCGGCGATCGCTCAGGGGGAGCACTGTCGTGCGGCCCGCGCAGGTGAGTTGCTCGGCGCCGATATCCACCCGCACGCGCACGCCGCGCACGCGCAGTTCAATGATGCGCGCCGCGCGGGCATCGACGGTGGCGGAGACATCCAGCAATTCGCCGCGCTCCGGGCTTTTCAGCGGCCGATCGGGATCCAGCTCCTGCTCCGGCGCGGCCCAGGCGCGGGCCTCGCAGCGCTCCAGTTCGCTGATCGGCCACGAGAACATGCGCACGCCGGCGCGGGTCGTTCGCAGCGTCAGTTCGCAGGGGAACGACATCATCTGATTGAAAGGCATGCCCGGTGTGTCGATGCGCCCCCAACCGATCTGGATTCGCCGGCTGTCCGGTGTGCCGCTGAAAGTCTGGGCCGCGTAGAAGCGGTCCCCGCGATTACCGGGCAGCTTTCGGCGCGGCTCGTCCGGCGTGAATTTCTCGCCATCAAACTGCCCGAGGAGATATTCGCTGTCAGCGGCCGTCAGCACCCATTTCTTGCCGCTCTTCCCGCCGTCGACCGGCAACTCGAACATGTCCGGGCATTCATAGAAACCGCCGATGCGGCTGCGAAACGTCCAGCGCTTCAGGTCGGGGGATGTGTAGAACGCGACGCCGCGGCGATCGGTTTCGGGCGCGGCGCGATCCTCGTCATACACCACCATGACCCAATGTCCCGCGCCGCCTGGCGGACCATACCAGAGCAGACGCGGGTCGCGACCCTCGCCGGCGGCATGCGTGACGACCGGATTGCCCTCGAATTCTGCGAACGTTCGGCCGTGGTCATTGCTGTACGCGATGCACTCGCCGCGGGCCGTGCTCGTGAACGCGGCGACAATCACGTCGGCCTCCCCGCGCTTCCAGCCAGCAGTGTCGGCGGTGTCAGCCACGGCGCTACCGGACCAGACCCAATCGCCGAAGCGATGCGGCGCGATGGCGGTCGGTAGCTCCTTCCAATGCAGCAGGTCGCGGCTGACGGCATGGCCCCAGTGCATATTGCGGGCCGACCAGCCGAAGGGATTGTGCTGGTAGTACAGGTGGTACTCGCCGTTCGCATACACCAGCCCGTTCGGGTCGTTGAGCCAGCCGCGCCGACTGGAAAAGTGAAACTGCGGGCGCAGCTTTTCGGCGTACAGGGGTTCGCTGCCGACCAGCTCATCCGCCTGCTGCGCCTTTTCCAGCGCCGCGCCGCCATTCGGCAGGCGGTCCACGCGCAGTTCGATGTCGCGGCCTATCCAGGCGGCCAGGTCAAGAAACACCCAGTAATCCGCCCGCTGGTCCGTGACGGCCGCCTCGAATTCATTTACCGCTCTGCCGTCCACCGACAGCGTGAGGCGGCGAAGCGGTGCGTCGTTGCGAATGGGGATATTCAGATAACGCCGCTTGGCGAGCATCCGGCGGACGGGATGCTCGACCGCGCCTGGCTGCGGATTGTCGGTCAGCACGATCTGATCGACGTTGATGTGCCCCCAACCGCCGGCCGCGTCGTCGACGATTTCGACGCGGGCTTTCCGGCCTGTGAGGTCAGCGACATTCCAGTTCACGCGCTCCAGGGCTTCGCTGCCACCTTCGTGAATGTTGGGCCCGGTCGCCGTGCGGACCACGCTCCCATCAACAATGAGATTGATGCACGTTTTCCCGGCCCAGCCGCCGCCGCCGATGAGAAACGTGATCGCGTTGTGCGAGATATCGAACTCCGGCGAAGTCAGCCGACCGATGGCCGCATCGCCGCCGTGAAAACTGTTCGCCAGCCCGGCCCCTTCGAATCCGCTCACCGCCATCTGATTAGGCAGCGTGCCGCGCGCGGGGCGATCGCCGAAGGCCGTGCCGGACGCGACCCAATCGCCCCAGGTCGGCCCATCAAAGTCGGCCAGCACGCGGTCCTGCGCCGTCGCCAGGGCGGCGGAGGCCAGCCCCGTTATCGCCAGTGTAGAGCGCTTCATTCTGGAATCCGCCGAGGCTTGAAACGGGGACACATGCGACGTGTCGGCACGGTATGGCGCTCATACCTGCCGGGCAAGGACCCGCGCGGGCAGCTCAAATCGCTTGTGCTCCGCCGCAGGAACCGGCGCGAGATCGGGCCATACCCCGCGGCCGGTTATGGCCCCCATCCATTGGCGACCATTCATGATAGGCGGTACGTATGCCCAAACACGAATTCCGCGGCCGGTCGCTCCTGGCCCGAAATCGTGCTGCGGAACATCGGTCGGGACATCGAGCTAACCTTTCGAAAGAAAGTTGGTAAGTGCGCGCATATCGGCGGCGTTTCCGCTGCGTGGCGCCCGCCGAACTGGTTGCTGCGCGATTCTCACAAGCTGTCCGGGGGCTTCTGGCGTCTGTCGGCACTGCCGAGGAATACCGCCGCCGCTGGGGACACGAGTTTCCCGGGGCGGAACTCGCGCGGCTTGACGGTCTGCCGGCCAGTTTTTCGTAGCTCCTGGTGCCCCTCCATCCGTGGCGGGGCATCTCGGAGTTCCCGGGTGAGCCCACGGACGTCAATCCAGATCCCACTTCATCGAATCCGATGGTTCCTCAGGCATATCTTGTTCACGCTGACTGTTGCCGGCGCGCTGGCGGCGTACCTCGCACTCGGGGGGCCGGGATTTTGGCGCACTTTCACGGGGATGGTTGGCGGGTTCGTCGCGCCGGCATGGGAGTACATCTTCCATGAGGAACTTGATCGCATCCGTGTATACAACTCGCCGGGCGGATTGCGCAGCATTGCATGCCCGGATATGCGGTGCTTTCAGGCCTGGGAGCGTTGTGAGGCCCTGAAGAGTTATTTCGTTCCGTTTGTTCTCAATTCTGGGATCGTCGCGACCGCGACTGTAATTTGCTGGACTCTTCTCCAATCCCGTCGAATCGGGCCGCGCGACCGGCGCACACGCTGCGGCGAGTGCGGCTTCATACTTACACAGATGCGTGTTCACGAGCCATTCGAAAACGATCAGCCGCGTACGCATGTGGCTGAATCGTCTGAAGGGCACCGAGCTTGAAACGGAACGCGCCCCGCTGGCCGCGCGATTGAGTGAATTGGAGCCGGGGTCGCCGCCGTTCGAATCGCCGCAGGATTGACAGCATGCCCGTTGAGCGACAACACCGTGACGACTCACCGCTGGCAGTCGCGTTCCTCTGCTGGTTGTTTGGCGGGATTCTCGCAGGCATGGGTGTTTTCGCGCTTTTTCTTGAGATCAAAGTCGGTTCGCTGCGCGGGATCGCTCCTCTGGGGCTGACTCCGGCGCAGGCTGCCGCGAAGTCTGACCGCGATCCTGGGGCTGAAGCCCCCTGGCAATGCCCGTGCGCCCTGTATGCCGCCCGCGCAGGCCCTGCCTGCGTCCGTTGCTTTCTGGACTGACGAACGCGGCGGTACGATTCGCCCATGCTTACCCATGGCTATGAGCATCGTCGGCGGCCGCTGTTGCCGCGCGGGCGGTTTCTGCTCCGTCTCCTGTGGACGGCGTTGGTGGCCGCGGCGGTGATGTTGGGTTCGCTGCTGATCGGCGTGGTGGGCTTTCGTTACTTCGATGATTTGTCCTGGCTCGATTCGCTCGTGGCGGCTTCGATGCTGCTTTCGGGAGAGGGGCCGGTGTGTGCGCCGCGGACGGGGGCGGCCAAGTTGTTTGCTTCGGTTTACGCACTTTTCTCGGGCGTGGTGTTTCTGACGGTGTCGGCGATGCTGGTGGCGCCGGTGCTCCACCGGATGCTGCACCGCTTTCATGTCGAACTGGACGAGCGGAAATAACACTTTGCAGCGGGGCTGTCGCCTCTCGTTGCGACCCGCATGGGGTTACGCGCGCCGACGCGAACACCCGTCGGTCTGGAACCCAACTTCGGCTTCAGTTCCGCTTGGTGGGCGGCGACATTGGGGCACTGCGCCGTTTGGTTTGCGGCGATCCATAGCACCTGGCATTGCACTCGTCGCACTTCATGGCGTCCCAAAGCTTGGCGATGCGGCTATCTGAACGATCTGTCATTTTCCTCGACATGGAGCGGCAAATTTCGCTATAACCGATCAATAGGTCCAATCTTCGGGCCCGCGGCTGGGGAGCATGCCGCTGTTTGTGGGGGAATTGCTGATCTGACGGGAGCTGTGATGGAACGTCGATTTTCCTGCGCCGCGGCGCTCGCGGCCGCGGTGTGTTTTGGCATCGTAGTCCTTGCCGGCGGTTGCAGTTCGCAACGCAAGGCGTCTGTCGTCTCGGCTGAAGCGAGCGTGCGGCCCAGTGAAATGCGGCCGCAGGCGGCGGAATTGCCGGAGGGGCACGTCACGCAGGTGCTCGATCCGATCGACCTCACGGACGGCACGGTCGCGGTTTTCAATACGTGTGAGCCGGAGATTCTCGATACGCGGACGTTTGATCCGCAGTTTCAGGCCTCGGAGCATTGGACGGGCGAAATTCGGCCGACGAAGGTCGTGCGGCCGCGCCACAAGAAGCTGCCCAAGCCGCCGCAGGCGGACGAGAACGGCCTGCCGGTCGGCGGCGTGCTGGACGAAATTCGCACGCGGCCGGACATGCAATTTCCGACGGTGTCGCAGACGCCGTGGAATCCGCCCGATCCGACGATGGCCGTCGGGCCGAGCCACGTGGTCGTGACCGTAAACATGGTGATCGCGTTCTACACGAAGAGCGGAACGCAGACGTTTTCGGCGAACCTGGACAGCACGGGCAATCCGGGCTTTTTCGAGCCGGTGGGCGGCGGCACGTTTTGTTTTGATCCGAAGTGCTATTACGACCACTACTCGAATCGCTTCATTGTGATCGCGCTCGAAACCTACGGCTCGACCGAAGCGTACATCGACATCGCGATTTCGGACGACAGCGATCCGAACGGCATCTGGTACAAGTATCGCACAAACGCGGTGATCAGCTCGGGCTCGAACACGTATTGGGTGGACTATCCGGGCGTCGGGTTTGACGAGAACGCCTGGTATGTCACGGGCAATTTGTTCGGGTTGAACAACGGCGGCTTCGGCGGCGCGCTGTTCCGTTCATTTCAGAAGTCAACGATGTTGAGCGGCGGGCCGGCGGTCTTCGCGGATCTGCGCGACAGCAACGGAGCCTCGGTGCAGGTGGCACATCACTTCGGCAGCCCGCAAGCGGCTTACTTCGCGTCGATTTCGAGCACGGCTGCGCTGAAAATCTACGCTGTCCGAAACGTGCTTACGTCGCCGACGTTGACTTCGACGACGGTCACGGTGCCGAATTTCGCCTATCCGACAAGCGGCGCGCCGAATCCGGGCGGCTCGCTCGACGTGCTCGGCGATCGGCTCATGAATGTCTGCTGGCGAAATGGAAAGCTGTACACGGCTCACACTGTGCTCTCGGGCGGGCGCAATATGGCCCGCTGGGATCAGCTTCTGACAAACGATTGGCCGAACAGTGGCTCCGTGACGTCGGCCATGTCGGGCACGGTGGACGCCGGAAGCGGTACGCACACGTTCTTCCCGGCCGTCTACGCGAATAAGTATGACGATGTCGGCATGGTGATGGCCGAGACGACGGCGAGCACCCTGCCGGCGATCTTCGTGGCCGGGCGAAAGGTGACCGATCCGGCGGGCACCATGGGTGTGCCGACGCAGGTGGCGATCGGAACTTCGGGCGGCAGCGGACGCTGGGGCGACTACTTCGGGGTCGGCGTCGATCCGAACGACGATGCGACTTTCTGGCTCGTGGGCGAATACGCGAATTCCGGCGGCTGGGTGACTTGGGTTTCGAGCTTTCAGGTGACGACGTGTCCGCCGCCCGTGATTACGCAGCAGCCCGTCGCGCAGGAGGCGTGCCCTGGCCATCCGGTGACGTTCAGCGTGGTGACGAGCGCGCCTGCCCCGACGTATCAATGGCGGCGCGGCGCGACGAATCTGGTGAACGGGCCGAATATCACCGGCGCGACGACGGCCAATCTGACGATCCTGAGCCCGTCGAGCGCGGACCTCGCGACGGATTACAACTGCCTCGTCACTTCGGCGGGATGCACGGGCGCGACGTTTGGCGTCGGACTGACGCTGACCGATCCGCCCGTGATTCAGACTCAGCCGGCAAATACGACTGTGATGGCCGGGGAGCCGGCGGTATTCCGAGTGGCGACGACCGAGCAGAGTGTTCTGTTCACGTATCAGTGGCGGATGAACGGCGTGGATCTGGAGGATGGCGGCGACATTGGCGGCGCGCACGCGGCCCTGCTCGTGATTTTGAACGCGGACGAGTCGGATGAGGGCAGCTATGACTGTCGCGTGACGCGCGTGCTGAATGACTGCGACGTCACGAGCGTGGCCGCCACGCTGACGGTGGATACGCCGTTGACGTGTCCGCATCCGGCGATCGGATGCGATACTGCAGACATCTACCCGACCGATGCGCCGGATTGCGTCGTTGATCTCTCCGATTTGGGCACGCTGCTCGCGAATTACTCGCCGGGTGCCGGTGGGAAATCGCGGTCTCAGGGTGACATCTATCCCTTGGGCGGTGGAGACGGGTTCGTCGATCTGTCCGATCTGGGGCAGTTGCTCGCGGTCTACGGCACGGATTGCCGCTGAGCGGCGTCCGGCGTGTTTGACGATTGATTGTCGGCGTCGGGGGCGCGCTCGAGGCGCACGCGGCGATTCCGCTGGTCGAACGTGACGCGGAAATGCCGCAGCACTCCGCGGCCCAGATTGGCCTCGGAGAAGTGCTCGCAGAACATCAGGTCCGGGCGGCTGAGTTCGTGCCGGCCGATCCAGACGCTGCCATCGAGCCGCGCGCGAAGCAGGTCGAACTCTCCGAAGAGCGTGTGCATGCGCCCGACGACGCGCGGTGCTGCGCGCAGTTTCAACTGTTTCGAGTAGCTGAGCGGCAGCAGAATCTCGCCCTGAGAGCCGCTGTCGATGATGGCCGAGAGCGGCAGATCGCCGACGCGAATTCTGATGCTCGGGAGGCCGTTCACCGGCTCGTACGACAGGATGGTTCGGCCATCGGGGCGCGGCAGCGCTCCCGCGAAAACGCGTAAGCGGCCGGCCGGATAATCGAGCATCAACAGGTGATCGGCGAAGAGCGGGAAACCCAGCGCCCCCGAGTCGCCCGGACGCTCAGCCGACTCGCCGTCCATGACCAGCGTGGGAACGTTTTGAAAGACGGCGTCGCCAAGCCCGAGCCGCTCGATCCGGGCGATCTTCAACGTGCGCGCGGCGGCGTCATTACCGTCCGAGGCGCGGGCCTCGTCCACGATCGGAAGCTGGAGACTGGACGCGGTGCGGGCGAAGAGCAGGGCCGGGACGGATTGGCCGGTATCAAAGCCGAATTCAAACGGTCCCTGGTCGTTGATGCGCTGACTGGCAGGCAGCTGGCCGAGCGGGTGGTCCAACTCCAGGGCCGGTCCGTTGGGCTGCGCGCAGCCGGTCAAGAGAGAAATCGCGAGCGCGCCGCCGAGCAGTGCCAACAATCGGCTCGCGGCCACGCCTTCCCCCCGACTGCTGAAAGGGTGCTATTGAGCAGAAACCGGACCGCGCCCCGAGTAGCCGAGCAGGAACAGGAACTGATTCTGCGTCAGCACCGGGATGTACCGTTCCTTGGCGGCCGCGAGCACGGCGTTCCACTGTTCGAATTCGCGGTTGCGCGCGTCGCTGAGGCCCTGCACGACATCGGTTGACGGACGGCCGTTGAGATCGCCGGAACGTTGCGGTCCGACGCCGAGCACGACGAAGTCCACCGACTCATCGAGTTCGGGAACGACCTGGCCGCCCCACTGGCGGATGAGGGCGGTGATGCGCTCGGTGCCGTCGAAGTCGCGCTCGCCGTCGTAATTCAGGTCGAAATCGCCGCGGACGACGAACTTCGGCTTGCGGCCGCGCTCGAACGCGATGTTGACGAGGATGTCGCCCTCGACGATCGGCTGCGTCGCCGTAGCGCGCGTGACCTTGCACTCGGCAGTGTTATCCGAGACGGAGGTGACCTCGACGGAGGCCTTGCCGCGGTAGTCGCTGCGGCGTTCGCCGCGCGGCGAGTAGACCTCGAAGCCCAGGCCCGGACGGACGCCGGCAGTGCGGCCGAGATCGATGTAAACGACATCGGAACCCGGCACGGAGCGGATGATGTGGCCGTCAGCCTTCGTCAGGATGTCTTCAGCGTTGAAGCCGCTCGGCCGTAGGGCTTCGACCTTCGCCTGCAACTCGTTGATCTGGCGATTCATGCGCGCGACGGTCACTTCGTTCGAACGGTCGGCGTTCTGGCGCTCGACGCGGGCTTTGTTGCCCTCCTCCGTCGCGGCGTCGAGCGAACCCTGAATCTGCGTGAGTTGCTGATCTTTCTGGGCCAGGGCGTCGTTTTTCTCCTGCTCAAGGCGCTCGACATCGGACTTCAGCGCGGCGACCTGCTGCTCAAACTCAGTGCGGGCAGCCTTGTTGCCTTCGGCCAGGGTCTGATTTTCCGAACGAAGCTGGTCGCGTTCGCCCGTGATCTGGGCGTTGAGTTCTTTCTGCTGCTGATACGCGCGGAACAGCTTTCGCACAGCGGTGAGCAGGGTGTCACCCGGCTCGACCAGCGCGCCGGATTTGCCGATTTCGGTGAGCGTGCGCTCGACTTCGCCGCGAGCGACGACTTGGACGGCGTCTTCCTTACCGACGGTCAGCTTCGAATAGTCGTTGATTTCCTTCT
>JBGAJB010000070.1:0-13656 GCA_044225155.1 Phycisphaerae bacterium
CGTCCCGACCGGATCGCTGGCCGGGGCCGAGGCCGCCGCACGGTTCGTCGACAAAATTCCGGCGTGAATCACCGCGCCGGGGCGATCAAATTGAATCCGACCAATCCGCCAGGAATCCGCGCTGCGAACGCAGAGGAATTGGATCGTGGCCGGCTCGCCTCGTTTCCCGCGCGCCTTGAATTCCACGAGCGCGCGATTGGCACTCGTCGGCGTCACGGCCGGATGATCTGTGTCCACATCGCCGATGTAGTAGCCCACGAAACCGCGCCAAAGTTCGACATACCCGGGAATCGGGTCGGGGCCGACCGCGCCCATGTAGGAAGGATTTTTCTCGAGGAGTTCGCGAATCTCGTTGGTGTCGGCCAGGCTCATCACCATTTCGTTCAGGCGCTTCTCGGTTAGGTGGTCGTGGACGCGCGTCGCCTCAGCCAGCGCGGCAAGCGTTGCGACGAGACTGCGCGCAGCCGCCTCGGCGGAATTGGTCGTGATGACGGGCACTTCCACCTTGCCGGCGGCGGCCGACTCCTTTGGCGCGCAGCCCGAAAGCGCGAAGCCGATGATCGACATCAAGAAGCACGCAGTGCGGGCAGGAAATCTCATGCCGTCGGTTCCATGCAAGTGGGTTCCAGCTTGGCGAACAGGATTTCGGCCGGCTGCAACGCGTGTCCGGCGGCGGGCGTCGCCGGCGGCGCCCAGCGAATCTCCTCGGACTCCCGGCCCAGCATCTTGAGAATGCGACGGGCCGCACGCGGCATGAAGGGATAACAGAGAATCGCCAGATAATGCGACACTTCGATGCAGGTCGCGATGCAGGCGGCGCAATCCGCCAAATCGACTTTCCGCGACTTCCACGGCTCGCGGAGGCCGATGTATTCGTTGCAGCGGCGCGCGAGGGCCATCAGCTCCTCAATGCCGGCGCGGAAGCGGTGCCCAGCAATGCTTGCGCCGACACGCTCCAGCGTTTCTTTCGCTTGCCCAATCAACGCCGTATCCGCTGCGGGACGGGCAGCGACCTCCGGCACGCGCAAGCCGAACTGATCGGTCGCGATCTTCATCCAGCGATTGATGAAATTGCCGAAAGCCGCGACGAGTTCGCTGTTGTTGCGCTGAATGAAATCGGCCGGGTCAAAGGACGTGCGGGCGGATTCCGGCGCAATGGCCGTGAGGTAATACCGCAGCGCGTCAGCGTCGAAGCGCTTCAGATACTCTTCGATCCAGACCGGCGAATCCTCGGCCGTGCGGCTCTTGCTGATTTTCACGGCGTCGCCGGTTTCGGCCGGCTTGCCGAAATTCACGAAGTTATTCGCGATGACCGTCGTGGGCAGTTGATGCCGCGTCTCGGCCATGAGCATCGCGGGCCAGATCAGCGCGTGGAAGACCGTGTTGTCTTCGCCGATGAAGTGCTCGATCTTTGTGCCCGGATCGCACCACCACTTTTCATAGCTCTGCCAGCCGCCCTCCCGCTCGGCGCAAAGCTGCGCGGTGAACGACACGTAGCCGATCGGAGCGTCGAACCAGACGAACAGCACTTTGCCGGCCGCGTCGGGATCGTCGAGCGGCACAGGAATGCCCCAGGCGATATCGCGCGTCATAGCGCGCTCCGGCAGGCCATTCTTGATCTGGCCGAGCGCGAAATTCAGCACGCCCGGTCGCCACTGCCCCTGCTTGCTCTCCAGCCACGTCTTTAGGGGCTTCTCAAAATCGCTGAGGCGCAGGTACCAATGGGTTGTCTCGCGAACTTCGGCCGGCGCGCCGGAGATCTGACTGATCGGGTTCTTCAGCAGGAGAGGGTCAATCATCTTTCCGCAGTTGTCGCACTGATCGCCCGTGGCCTCGGGGCTACCGCAGTGGTGGCAAGTGCCGCGCACATAGCGGTCGGGCAGAAAACGCTTGGCCTGCGGATCGTAAAGCTGCTTCGTCGTCCGCTTCGTGAAATAGCCCTTTTCGTGAATGCGGCGGAAAAAATCCTGGCTGAAACGCTCGTGAATCTCGCGGAATGCTGGCTGATGCGTGCCGCCGTAAACGTCGAAATCGATCGCCAAGCCGGCGAAGTCGCGCTTCTGGCGCTCATGAAAGTGCGTGGAGATTTCCTGCGGCGTTTTGCCCTGCTTGTGCGCGGAAATCTCGATCGCCACGCCGTTGTCGTCGGAGCCGCAGATGAAGCGGACCTCGTGGCCGCAAGCTCGCAGATAGCGCACGTAGGTGTCGGCGGGCAGGTACGCGCCGGCGATATGCCCGACGTGCAACCGGCCGTTGGAATACGGAAGCCCCGCGGTGATCAGGTAGCGCGCCATGCATCCTCGCCGTCGTTTTTCGCAGCGGTGGATGGTAAGCGGCGGCGTGGCGGCGGCCAATCTGCGCGCCTACGTTGAAAAAAAGACCGGGCGGAGACGTCGGAGACCGGTCCCCCTGCGCCGGCATCCGCTTTTCCGGGCGGCGACCCCGAGCAACCGGGGGATGGCTGTCTCCGTATAATTAGGTTGTTGTGAACGACAATCGGGAGACGGCGGTGAGCAGACAGCACGCGTTCGCATTCGCGGGAATCGTCGGCGTCGCCGCGCTGCTCGGCGTGGCCGGCTGCAAGACCAACCCGCTCGCGCAGCAGATCACGGCCCAGCGCTTGGCCAACATGCGCGACACGAGCAACGACCTCGTGATGAACGAAGTGCACCGCTCCGACCGGCTGCCCGTCGACGTAGCGTTCGTGGACAACGAACTGAAAAACCAAAATCGTGAATTGAAGGGCAACGTCGCGCTCATCTCCAACGATTTCATTCGCAGCATTGAACTCTGGAAGCAGCGGCAACCGGAGTATCGCACCGAGGCGGCGACGATTCTGCGCGCCCATCCCGAGCAGATTGAAGAGACCGCAATCCGCATGTTCTATTGAGGGCCGGATGCCGAGTTCCCCTGCCGCGACGCCGACACGGCTTATCGACGATCCCAGCCAACTTCCGGTCGACTTTCTGCGCGGATGCGCGCCAATGACGCTGCCCACGCGCCTGCTGATGTGTTCGCCCGATTATTTCGACGTCATCGACGTCAAGAATCCACACATGAGTGGCAACGTCGGACAGGTGGACCGCGCAGCGGCGCGGCGGCAGTGGGACGAACTGCGGGCAGCTTTCGAGCGATGCGGAGCACGCGTGGACGAGATCCCACCGACGCGCGGCTGCGAAGACATGGTCTTTTGCGCAAATCAAACCTTTCCCGGCGTAACGCCCGACGGACGGCGTGTGTGCCTGCTCTCCAACATGCACCATGAGTCGCGCCGCCGCGAGGTGCCGGCGTTTGCCGAGTGGTTTCGCGCGGCCCGTTACGGGGTGCTGCCGCGCGGCGACGCGATCGGCTTCGAGGGCAGCGGGGACGCGCTCTGGCACCCGGGGCGGCGGCTCATCTGGGGCGGGTACGGCCATCGCACCGATTCAACGGCGTACGAGCGCGTCGCGTCGCTCTTCGGAGCACCGGTTATTCGGTTGAAACTGCTCTCCGAGCGCTTCTATCACCTCGACACATGCCTCTGCGCGATCGACGAGCGGACGGCGCTGATCAATCCGCGCGCACTCGAGCCGCGCGGCGTGGCGTTGGTCCGCTCGCTCTTCGAACGCGTGATCGATTGCCCACCCGAAGAAGCCGACACCGGGATGGCGTGCAACGCGACGGCGATCGGCGGGCGCGCGGTTGTCATTCAGCGCGGCAATCCGCGCACGGTCGCCGCACTGCGTGAGCTCGGCTATGCCGTTGAAGAGGTGGATACCGGTGAATATCTGAAATCCGGCGGCAGCGTGTTCTGCATGAAGATGTACGTGTTCTGACGCCCGGCCGCGTCAGGGTTTGGCGGCGGCGCGAACCTGAGCGCGAGCCGCGTCCAGAATCTCCACCACGATCAGATTCGTTTCCAGGCTCGACAATGCGTCCACCGAAGTCTGGCCGCGCACGACCTGCCGCAGATAGACCCACTCGTTCTCCAATTCGGGCGGTTTCGGAGCCGGCGTAATTTTCTGCGCCGGCTTGTCCGGCTCGCACATGGAAATCTCGTCCCACTTGGCGGTGTAGAGCGTGCCTTTCTCGGCCGAGACGTCCATTTCCTTGTTGTCGTTCGTCCAGACCCAGGACGCGCCGATCACCGCCGTCGCGCCGGGATACGTCAAAACGATCGTCGCATCGTCATCGACAAGCGGATAGCGATCCGGCCGAAGTGTCGTCGCGGCCGCCGTAATGCGCGTGGGCCGCTGCCCATCCATCAGCCAGGTGGACAGCACCGCGCCATAGCAACCGAAGTCCACCAGCGCGCCCCCGCCGTTCTGGGCGGGATCGGTCAGCCATGCCACGAATTCCGGGGCGCAGCCGATTTCGCGCGGGCCACGATGGCCGTGGCGAAAATACATGTGGCGGATCGGCCCCAGGCCGCCGTCGATGCGGCGCTTGGCTTCGCGCACGGAGGCATACCAGCTCGTCTCATAGTTGGTCAGGACCAGCACGCGCTTTTCCAGCGCCAGCTCCGCCATGCGGCGCGCGTCCTCGTTGGAAAACGCAAGCGGCTTTTCCAGCAGGGTGTGAATGCCGCGCGGCGCGCACGCCTCGACGGCCATGCGATGATCCTTGATCGAAGTCATGACACTCGCGGCCTCGGGTTTCGCGCGATCGAGCATCGCGTTCAGATCATTCGAGTAGAGCGCGGAGTCGAGCTTGTATTTCGCGGCGAGGCGATCGAAGAGCGCCCGATTCGAGTCATAGATTCCGACGATCTGAACATCGTCTTTCTGACTTGCACGCCAGAGCAACCCTTCGACGTGACCATGCACCAGGCCAATGACTGCGATGCGCAACGGGCCGCTCTCCTCAGAAATGCGATATGCCGACTGTGAGGTCGGCGCGGTTGTGGTCTGGGAAAAGCCCCCGCACACGCAGAGCGAAACGAAGGTCAGGGCCAGGGCGGATTCGATGGTGAGCATTCGCCGCAGTGTAATTGCACTGACGCCGCTGTCACTTTGGCAGTTGAAATACACCGGAATTCCGCCGATTTTCACCTAATCTCCTGACGGCACGCGAATTGCCCTTCCTACCGGTTGAGAGGATTCGACATGCAGGCAGAACGTTTCACAATCAAGGCGGCCGAGGCGGTTCAGGGCGCGCAGAGCAAGGCGCAGAGCGCCGCCAATCCTGAAGTGACGCCGCTGCATCTCCTGAGCGTGCTGGTCGGGCCGGAAACGCGCGGCAGCACGCCCGGCGAAGCGGGCATCATTGTTCCGCTGCTTGAAAAAGCCGGGGCATCCGTCGGGCAAATTCGCAGCATGACCGACGCCGAGTTGCGGCGCTTGCCCAAACAGTCGGGCGGCTCACTCTCGGCATCGCGCGCCTTCGTCGAGACGCTGGAGGCGGCCGACAAAGCCGCGCAGCGAATGAAGGATCAATACATCTCGACCGAACATCTGTTGCTGGCGCTGGCCGAGGTGAAGAGCGAGGCGAAAGAAATCCTGACGGTGAATGCCGCGCGCTCGGACGACATCCTGGCGGCGCTCCGCAGCATTCGCGGCAGCGCGAGCGTGACCTCGCAGAATCCGGAGGACACGTACGAGCCGCTGAAGCGCTATGGCCGCGACCTGGTCGAAGCGGCGCGACAGGGCAAGCTCGATCCCGTGATTGGTCGCGACGAGGAAATCCGCCGCTGCATGCAGGTGCTGGCGCGGCGCACGAAAAACAATCCAGTGCTGATCGGCGAGGCGGGCGTCGGCAAGACGGCCATCGTCGAAGGGCTCGCGCAGCGAATTCTCAAAGGCGACGTGCCGCAGGCGCTGAAGGACAAACGCGTCGTGGCGCTCGACATGGGGGCGCTGATCGCCGGCGCGAAGTACCGCGGCGAATTCGAAGAGCGACTGAAGGCCGTCGTGCGGGCGGTGGCGGAGAGCGACGGCCAGATCATCCTGTTCGTCGACGAACTGCACACGATCGTCGGCGCGGGCAAGACCGAAGGCTCCCCGGACGCGGGCAATCTGCTGAAGCCGGCGCTGGCGCGCGGCGAGCTGCGCTGCATCGGCGCGACTACGCTCGAGGAATATCGCAAGCATGTCGAGAAGGACAAAGCGCTCGAGCGGCGTTTCCAGCCGATCTACGTCGGCGAGCCGAGCGTCGAGGACACGATTGCGATCCTGCGCGGATTGAAGCCGCGCTACGACGCACATCATGGCGTACGCATTCAGGATGCCGCGCTCGTTGCGGCCGCCACGCTGAGCCAGCGCTACATTCCTGATCGGCAGCTCCCGGACAAAGCGATCGACCTGATCGACGAAGCCGCCAGCCGCCTGCGCATCGAGAACGACTCGCTGCCGGCCGAGCTGGACGAGCTGCGCCGAAAGATCATGCAGCTCCAGATCGAGCGCGAAGCGCTGAAGAAGGAGCGCGACGACGCCAGCCGCCGGCAACTGGCCGAGGCCGAGCGCGAGCTTGCCCAGCTTCAGGAGCGTGACCACGCGCTGACGGCGCAGTGGCAGAACGAAAAAGGCGTGATCGACGGGATCAAGGCGCTGAAGCTGCAGATTGACCAAGCCCGCACGCAGCTCGAAGACGCGCAGCGCCTCGGCGATCTGGAGCGCGCGGCCAGGCTCCGCTACGGCGATCTGCCGCAATTTGAGCAGGACCTGAAGGCACGCGAGAAAAAGCTGACGACGCTGCACGAAGGCGGGCGCGGTCTGCTGCGCGAAGAAGTGACGGCCGAGGAAGTGGCCGAAGTGGTCGCGAAGTGGACCGGCGTGCCGGTTTCGCGTCTGCTGGAGGGCGAGAAGCAGAAGCTGATGCAGATGGAGCAGCGTTTGCACGAACGCGTCGTCGGCCAGGAAGAGGCCGTGCGAGCTGTGGCGGACGCCGTGCGCCGCGCGCGGGCGGGACTCAGCGACCCCAATCGGCCGATCGGCTCGTTCCTGTTCCTCGGACCAACGGGCGTCGGAAAGACCGAGCTATGCAAGGCGCTGGCCGAGTTTCTCTTCGACGACGAGGCGGCGTTCATCCGCATCGATATGAGCGAATTCATGGAGCAGCACAGCGTCGCGCGACTGATCGGCGCGCCGCCGGGCTACGTCGGCTATGAGGAAGGCGGCATGCTGACCGAAGCCGTTCATCGCCGGCCGTACAGCGTGCTGCTGCTGGACGAAGTCGAAAAGGCGCATCGCGACGTGTTTAACGTGCTGCTCCAGGTGCTTGACGACGGGCGGCTCACTGACGGCCACGGGCGGACGGTGGATTTCCGCAACACGATCATCGCGATGACCAGCAATATCGGCAGCCAGCACATTCAGGAGCTGAGCGAGGTCGGCGCGAGCGACATCGAGATCGCGATCAAGGTGAAGGACGACCTGAAGCAGCACTTCCGGCCGGAGTTCATCAACCGCATCGACGAAGTCGTGATCTTCCATCGGCTCGGCCGCGACGACCTGCGTGGGATCGTCGATCGACAGGTCGCCATCCTGCAGCGACGCCTCGCGGCACTCGGCGGGGCGGGTCTTTCAGCGCGCGCCCAGGCCGGCGACGACGGCGCAGCGGCCGGTACGGGCATCGCGCTGACGCTCACGGACGAAGCGAAAGATCGGCTGGCGCAGGATGGATACGACCCGGTGTATGGCGCGCGGCCACTGCGACGAATGATTCAGCAGGTGATCGAAAATCCGCTCGCGAAACGAATCCTCTCCGGCGAATTCGGGCCGGGCGATGCGATTGTCGTGAAGATGAATGGCGACGGATATCGGTTTGAGAAAGTTGGGAAGTAACCGCTCTTGAGTCGCACGATCAATTACCGCGCGGCCATTTGGCCGCATGCTCGCGCCGTTACTCGGCGTGAGCATGCAACTCACTTACCGGATGCAATCTCGCGAATTGAGAGGTTCCGGAAGTAGAGTTTGCTGCCGTGATTCTGGAGTTCGATCTGGCCGGTCGGATAGATCGGCTTGTCGCGCTCCCAGTAGTTTTCCATCACCACGTTATCGACGACCAGTTCGCCGTTCAGCCGCACCGTGACGCGTTCGCCGACCATGCGAATCTCGAACGTGTTCCACTCGCCGATCGGCTTGTCAGCCCGCTTCAGCGGCTTACTGGGATTTTTCTGATTGTTGTAGAGGCCGCCGGAACCCTCCGGCCACTGCGCCGGATCCCAGATCTGCACCTGCGGCGCGCCGCGCAGGTAAACACCGCTGTCGCCGCCGGCCTCGATTTTCCAGTCGACGCGCAGCTCAAAATCGCCGTAATCGCGCGCGGTGCAGATACTCTCGCCCTTCCCATCGAACACGAGCACACCGTCCTGCGCGCTCCAATGCGCATGCATCGACTCATCCGCCTTGGCCTGCGCCGCCTTCAATTCCTCCGCCGACATCTTCGCCCGCTTGGGCGGATCGGCGACTAGGCCCTTCCAGCCGGTGAGATCGTGGCCGTTGAAGAGCGGAGTCCAGTCATTCGTGCTCGGCTTGCTCGGAACAGAGGTCGTTTGCTGTAAAAAGGGGCTGGCGGCGAGAAGAACTGAAATCCACAGAGTCAACATGGTTTGGCCTCTATCCCCAAAAGACCGGCGTGAAGACACGCCGGCTCTGCTGCTTGCGTCATTCCGACATCGGCGCCGCGGCCGCCAGCAGATCCATTGGAAATTCCAGCGTCGTGTAGCCGATCGATTGGGCCGCACGAAGCGCCGGCTCGCGCAGTTGCGCCGCGCTCGCCGGTGTAATCAGAGCGTACGTTTTGGTTCCAACCTGATCGGTCGCGATGCTCGCGAACGCCATCAGTTGGCCGCCGCGGGCTTCGCCGATGAGCTTGCACGAACCTTTGGCCTGACCCGCCAGCAGGTCAAATATGACATGCGCCGCGGCCATGGCCGTGTCGATCAGCGGGGCGCGGGCGTCGGGGCCGGGCCGATGCTGGAGCAGCGCGACGAGTTGCGGCCAATCGCTCCAGATCACATCGCGCAGCTCAGGCGTGCCGTCGTGAGCGGCGAGCGGATCGGGCGCGACGTTCGTGGCCGTGCGGAGCAGAATCGAATCCTCGGCGTCCGAGCGGGCCTCGTGCAGCACACGAAAGCCAAAGCTTTCGTAGAACGCCCGAAGCGGCGCTTCGCACGACAGATAAAGCCATTTGCCGCCGGTCATGTCGAACCAGTCGACCAGTGCTCTAACCAGCGCCCGTGCGTAGCCCTGACGGCGGCGATCCGGATGCGTGAAAACGTGGCTGAGGACGGCCACGTCACCCCGGCGGCGGGCCATCGCAAAGCTCAGCGCATTGCCGCCGTCGGGAATGATCGCGCATGCGTCGCGCGCCCCGGGGAGCCCCTGCGCAAGGCGGGCCTCCAGGTCGGCCAGCCAAGCCGGCTTCTCCTGCGTTAGCAGCTTTTCCACGCCCGGCCAGCGCGCGGGCGCGGGCGGCAAGATGAGGAGCGGCTTGGTCATGCGAAAATCCGAGTCATGAACTGGCGATTCTGCGGACCCGGTGCGGCGTTGTAAAGGAGCTTGCCGGGGTGGCCTGCGAATGTTCATCGAACCGATCGAATACTGAATATCAAAGCAACGAAATCCCGCCAATTCGGGCGAAATAGGCCCAATCGCGGACCGCGTGTAGAATAGGCGGATGAGCATCGAACAGCTTTTTCAGCCGACGGACGGATTCGTTTCTCGCCACCTGGGACCGGATGACGCCGAGACGCGCGCCATGTGCGCGACGATCGGCGTCCGCGACCTCGACCAGTTGATCGACCAGACCGTGCCGCGCGGCATTCGCATGGCGCAGGCGCTGAGACTCGATGGCCCGCGTGGGGAATTCGAGACGCTGGCGGAGCTGCGGCGCATCGCGGGCAAGAACCGCGTACTGCGCTCGCTGATCGGTCTGGGCTACTCCGACACGATCGTCCCGCCGGTCATTCAGCGCAATATCTTTGAGAATCCCGGCTGGTATACGCAGTACACCCCCTACCAAGCAGAGATCGCCCAGGGCCGGCTCGAAGCCCTCATCAACTTTCAGACCATGATCTGCGACCTGACCGGCCTGCCAATCGCAAACGCCTCGCTGCTCGACGAAGCCACCGCGGCGGCCGAAGCGATGCACATGTTCCACGCCGCCCGCAGGGACGAATCGCACACGGCGTTCTTCGTCGCGCGCGACTGCCATCCGCAGACGATCGCGGTCGTGCGGACGCGAGCCCATCCGCTCGAAATCCCCGTGGTGGTCGGCGATCCGCGCGAGATCGATCTGGCTCGCGGCAAGTATTTCGGCGTGGTGCTGCAATATCCCACAACGGACGGACGCATCGAGGATTACGAAGACCTGATTCGCCGCGCGCACGAGCACGGGGCGCTGGTCTGCGTCGCGACCGACCTCCTGGCGCTCGCGCTGCTGCGCCCGCCGGGCGAATTTGGCGCCGACGCCGCCGTCGGCTCGTCGCAGCGCTTTGGCGTGCCGCTCGGCTACGGCGGTCCGCATGCTGCCTTCATGGCTTGCCGCGATGAATTCAAACGCCTTCTGCCGGGGCGGTTGGTCGGCGTCTCGCGCGATGCCGCCGGCGCGCCGGCCTATCGCCTGGCGATTCAGACGCGCGAGCAGCATATTCGCCGCGAAAAAGCCACCAGCAACATCTGCACGGCGCAGGTGCTGCTGGCGGTGATGGCCGGGATGTACGCCGTCTATCACGGCCCGGCGGGCATCCGCCGCATCGCCGAGCGCGTCCACGGATTGACGGCCGTGCTGGCCGAGGGATTGCGCCGCCTCGGCATGGAAGTCGGCAATCAGCCGTTTTTCGACACGATTCGCGTGCGCTCGCCGAAGGGCGAGGCCGAAAAGCTGCATGCCAGCGCGGTGGCGCGCGGCTACAACCTGCGCCGCTGTGCCGACGGTGCGCTCGGGATTTCGCTCGACGAGGTCTCGACGCCCGAGGAAGTGCAGGCCGTCTGGGAGATCTTCGCGGGCCACGCGAATCTGCCGTTCGACGTGCGCGACGTGGCCGAATCCACCGATCTGAAATACGACGCGAAGCTGCGGCGAACGAGCGCGTACCTCTCGCACCCGGTCTTCAACCGGTTTCACTGCGAACACGAAATGCTGCGCTACATCCGCAAGCTCGAAGCGCGCGATCTGTCGCTCACTTCGTCGATGATCCCGCTCGGCTCCTGCACGATGAAGCTCAATGCCGCGGCCGAGATGTACCCCGTGAGCTGGCCGGAATTCGCGAAGCTGCACCCGTTCGCGCCGCGTGAGCAGGCGGCCGGCTATGCCGAGATGTGCGTCCTGCTCGAGAACTGGCTGGCGGAAATCACAGGTTTTGCGGCCGTTTCGCTCCAGCCGAATGCCGGTTCTCAGGGAGAATATGCCGGCCTGCTGGCGATTCGCGGCTATCACGAGTCACGCGGCGATTCGAAACGCGACGTCTGTCTGATCCCCGTCTCGGCCCATGGCACGAATCCCGCCAGCGCGGTGATGGCCGGCTTCCGCGTCGTCGCGGTGAAGTGCGACGCGAAGGGCAACGTGGACATCGCCGATCTGAAGGCCCGGGCAGCCGAACACGCGGCCGACTTGGCGGCGTTGATGATCACGTATCCGTCGACCCACGGCGTCTTCGAGGAAGGGGTGAAGGAAATCTGTCAGATCGTCCATCAGTACGGCGGACAGGTGTACATGGACGGCGCGAACATGAACGCGCAGGTCGGCCTCACGCGGCCGGGCGACATCGGCGCGGACGTTTGCCACCTGAACCTGCACAAGACGTTCTGCATTCCGCATGGCGGTGGCGGTCCGGGCATGGGGCCGATCGCGGTGGCGAGGCACCTGGCGCCGTTTCTGCCGGGCGACCCGGGAGAGAATGCCGAATGCGGAATGCAGAATGCAGAAAAGGCGGGCGATTGCGGAAGTGATTGTTCCTGCAGCGGGATGGGCGGCGGAAGCAACCAGAAATCCAAAACCCAGAGTTCAAAGTCCGCGGTTGGTCCCGTGTCGGCCGCCCCATTCGGCAGCGCGAGCATTCTGCCGATCTCGTGGATGTACATCCGCATGATGGGCGGCACCGGCCTGACCCTCGCCACGCAGACCGCCATCCTGAACGCCAACTACATGGCCAAGCGGCTGTCGGAGCACTACCCGATCGTCTACAGCGGCGCGAACGGCCGCGTGGCGCACGAATTCATCCTCGACTGCCGCGCGCTCGATGAGAGCGCCGGCGTAAAGGTCGAGGACATCGCCAAGCGGCTGATGGACTATGGCTTCCACGCCCCGACGATGAGTTGGCCCGTCGCGGGGACGCTGATGATCGAGCCGACCGAGAGCGAATCGCGCGCGGAACTCGACCGGCTGTGCGACGCACTCATCGCCATCCGCCAGGAAATCCGCGAAATCGAGCAGGGCAAGCTCGACCGCGCCGACAACCCGCTCAAGCACGCCCCGCACACGGCCGCGGCCGTCACGGCGGCGGAGTGGAAGCACGGCTACTCGCGCGAGCGCGCGGCCTTCCCGGCCGCCTGGGTGCGCGAGCACAAGTTCTGGCCGGCCGTGGCGCGCATCGACAACGTGTACGGCGATCGCAATCTGTTCTGCACGTGCGTGCCGATGGAGGAACGGGCGTGACGCTAGTCGCACTCCGAGCGCTAACTCACCGATTTTCCCAAGCAGTTTGAACGTTCAGCACGACTTCGCAGTCACAACCGGCGCCATTTTTTCTGAGCCATTCGAGTATGGTGTCTACAGGTAGATTGCGCTCGCGAAGAAACTGGCGGGTCTGCTCAAACGAGTGGTGGCAGGGAAGATATTCGAGAAACTGGAAGAGCGCGGCCAAGTCGCTTGTCGGAATCGGTGGCGCGTCCATCGATTCATGGTACCGCGACCGATTCTTTGGACGGCGCGGAGCGACTATGCCCTTGCGTCGCCCAAGAGCTTCTAGTTCTGCATGGCGTCCTTTATGCGGCGTGCCTGCGTTCGCCCGGCGCGCTGTCGACGATTCTGAAGGCGTTTACGGCGATCGGTTTGACGGGGTGTGACGGGATCGGACGTGGCTAATGGCGCAGGCTGCCGAGTGCGACGCGTAACGACCTGACAATCATCCTGCCACAATATCTGCGGCGGATGTCTGGTCTCTGTGCGGCGGATATTCGCACCGAGTTGATTCAGCAGCGGCACAAGCTCGTCACACACCGCAAGCAACTGGCGTGCCGACGCGCGAAACCAAGTCAGCGGGCGGCGGCTCAGGCGATCGTCATAAGTACCGGGCGGTGGGCAGGGCGTCAGGCTACGAAGCTGAAAGAGCAAGACTTCAAGTTGTTTACGACGCTGCCGGTTGACGCGAATCGCACGCGACTCAATGAAATCGGCGAAGAGTCCCGCAGTTGCGAACAATCCCTCGCCAGAGACCGTTTGATAACGAATCAGGAGTTCTAAGCGATCGGACATTCGTAGAATTTTACACCGGGATCGGGCGCGCCCATTCACAAGTAATCGGCTTGGGGCCTACGGCGACTCTTCCTCAGCAGAAGGCGGCGGGGCCGCGCGCTGGGGGTGCGACTCATCAAGGAAATAAACGAGGTCGAGTTGGTGCTGATCAACGTCGCCTCGCTGGTTGAGCACGTACGTCCCGAGCTGATCCTCACCGTCCGCTCCGATGCTATACAGAAGGCGGCATCCGTTCCGCGTTACGAGCTTGAGTGGGCGAAG
>JBGAJB010000071.1:0-14123 GCA_044225155.1 Phycisphaerae bacterium
AAACAGCGCCCGGCCAATCTCACCCGCGCTGGGAGAGACCGGTCACCGACGTCAGAGGCCGGTCCCCGAGCGTATGGGCGGCCCTACTTCTATTCCCACTCCGCAACACCAAAAATTGCCGAAAGAGTTCGCCCGCCCCTTACAATTGCCGCATGGAAGCCGACATCGCGCGCATCCTCTTCACGCAGGACCAGATTCGTGCCCGCGTGCGCGAAATGGGTCGCGAGATGTCGCGGCTCTACTCGGGCTCGCAGGCCGGCCTCACGATCGTTCCGATTCTCTCCGGCTCGCTCATTTTCCTGGCGGACCTAATCCGCGAATTGCCGATCAAGATGAAGATCGGCCTCGTTCAGATTTCGACCTATCCGGCCCGCACGACGACGCCGATGGTCCCGCGCACTTTGATGCCGCCGGTCGGCGACATTCAAGGGCGCGACGTGCTGGTGGTCGATGACATTCTCGACAGCGGACGTACGCTGCGACATGTTCTGGGACTCATCGCCGAGCAGTCGCCCGTCAGCATTCGCACGGCCGTCCTGCTGCGCAAGCCGGCGCGGGCCCCGGCCGATCTCACGGTCGATTTCGTGGGATTCGACATCGAAGATTCCTTCGTCGTCGGGTACGGACTCGACTATGATGACTACTATCGCAACTTTCCCCATATCGGGGTGCTCGCTTCGGAGCGCATGGCATGAACGCACCGCTCGATGAACCGTTCGGACAGGTGGACGTAAACGCCGCTCTGGTCGCCGACGAAGCCGCGCTCGCCACGCGCCGCCGCAGTCTGCTGAACGATGATGAGATTGTGCACCTGACGCTCAAGCCGTCGCTCTGGTACGTCGCCATCGCCTCGGCCCGCGTCGTCGCCGCCACGGCCGCCCTCGCCGTCGCCCTCGCGATCTACGTCGGCAATCAGTGGACCACGGCCTCGGCGACGCTCTTCCTCGGACTGATCGCCGCCGCCCTGCTGCGCGTCGCGGTCGCCGCGCTGCATTGGGCCAGCCGGCACTACGTGCTGACGAACCGGCGCGTGCTAAGGTGCAGCGGCGTGTTCAGCGTGCGCATCTTCGATTCGCCGCTCATCCGCATCAGCCAGATTCGCCTGATCCACAAGCCCTATCACCGCCCGCTCTCACTGGCGACGATCCAAATGCGACTGACCGATGACAAGCGCGGCGAGATCAATTGGGAACACGTAGTGCGGCCGACGGACGTGTACGAAACGCTAATCCGCGCCGTTCGACGGGCACAATCGGAATAGCAACTCTGCCGCCGCGCTGGCGGTCTCCGGAAAAGGCACAGTTTGACCGGAATCCAGAACGCCGCCGTAAGAAGTGGCTAATTGGCGGTGCCGGACAGCCCCTCCCTGAAGGTCGTCGTTTCGTTCAGAGCAATCGGACCACGACCCGGTCCCCCAACGCAGTCGTCCCTTGCGCATGATCCCGCCGCGCAACGGTTCCTCCACCGTCGCGGGACCGTCAACCCGACCGCGTAGCCTCGGACAGACGGATACTCGCCAATCCGTGCGAAAGTTTTTTTGACACTCCGAATCTCAGTTTCTATGATCCGGCCCGCCTTGCGTCGCACGCTTTCGACCGTCGCCGCGAAGCGCAAGCCGCCCTGCATGGCCGATGGCGGACGTGCAGCGAGGTTTCAAGATTAGGAGCTTCCGAATGCCCGGCGCCGCCCGGTTCACACGCTTTGTCATCGTCGCGGCCCTCTGCCTCTGCAGCGGATTCACGCTTTCCGCGCGGGCCCAGACGCCGGATCCGTCCTTTGTCACCGGCGCAGCGCAGCAGGCCTGGACGAAATGGCAGGCCGCCCTCACCGCTTTGCTCGCGCGCGACGCCGACGGCGCCGAGACAGCCTTTGGCGAACTCGCCGCGCTGGATCCTTCACCCATGCGGCTCGCGCTCCTCGCGGAACGCAACGTCGAGCGCAATGAAAACGCCGGCGCGGTGTTGCAGCTTGAGCAGGACGCCGCAGCCGGGTCGCTGAAGGACAACGGCAAGAAAATCTTCGAATCGCTCCAAACCGGACGCGAGCAGCTCAATCAAGCGGACGACGGCTGGTATTTCGCGTCGATCGGCCGGTTCGATGTCGCGAACGCGAATTTCAAGGCATTGGTCGCCGCCAATCCCGATCCGGTCGCGCTGCTCGAATTCGCAAATCGCCGTCCGGAACGTCAGGAGGCGCTGGTCACGCTGTCGGATCACCCGGTAGTGGGCGAGTCTTCTCGCCAGGTGCTGCGTCTGTTGGCCGAAGGCGAGCGGCGTATCAAGGCCGATCCGATTCGCGTGCAACAGAACATCGATCGTCTCGCCGGCTCGCCGCGCGGCTTTTCAAACGGCCTGTCGCAACTGAAGGAATCGGGCGAGTTCGCCGTTCCGTTCATGGTTCAATATTTGCTGGAGGCGAACAAGAAAAATCTCGCGCAACCCATCCTGCGGGCCCTGCCGCAGATTGATCGCGGGGCGTTGAATCCGCTCGTTCAGGCGTTCCAGGTTTCGGACGCCGCGACCCGCACCGCGCTGATTCGCGCGGCCGGCCAGATTCCTTACTGGCAGTCGGTCCCCTACCTCCTCAAAGTGCGCGATGCTCAAGACACGCTTCCGGAGGTGCGGGCTGCCGTTGATGACGCGCTGGCCGCCCTGCGGGCGCATGGCGTGCTCTGGGATGCCAATCTCGGTCCGGCCGAGGCGTTCTACCTGCTGGCGCGCGGCTACTACGAAAACACGCCCTCGCTCGCGGCCGATCCGCGACTCGACACGGCCAACGTCTGGTACTGGAACAAAACGATTCTGCAAAACGTCGAAGTACCCTCGGTGATCTTCGACGAGCTCATGTGCATGCGGGCCTGCGAGGAAGCGCTGCGGCTCAATCCTGACATGAAGCCCGCTCTCGCCCTCTGGCTGGCGGCCGACTTCCGGCGTGAGGCCCAGCTTCCCGCCGGCGCGAAGGACCACACGCGGCCGGAGAACTATCCGAGCGCGGTGTACTTCGCGCAGTCCGCCGGTCCGGAATACTGCCTGATGACGCTTTCGCAAGCCGTGCGCGATCGCGATCCGGCCGTCGCACTTGGCGCGATCGAAGCCCTGCAAAAGACGGCGGGCGCGGCCAGCTTGATCGGCACGGCCGGCGGTCATCAGCCGCTCGCGGACGCCCTGTCGTTCCCCGATCGCCTGGTGCGAATCCGCGCGGCGATCGCTTTGGCGCGCGCGCTACCGAAGCAGAAGTTTGAAGGCGATCAGAACCTGATCCCCGTGATGAACGAGGCCCTGCAACTCTTCGCCGGTGCGCGGACGGCGCTCGTGATCGATCCGAACAACGAATCCGCGAACGCCGTCGCCGCCGCGCTCCGCGAGGCCGGCTACATGGCCGTCACGGATGCGACGCTCTCAGGCGGTCTCCAGAAGGCCCGCAATGAGCACAACGGCGCGGACATTCTCGTCCTCGCGTCGGATATGAGCGATCCGGCGCTGGACGTCGCGCTGCGTCAGCTGCGCGCGGAATTCCAATTCGCCGCGGCGCCGATCCTGGTCCTCACGAAGCCCGGCCAGAGTGACGCCGTGCGCGCGATCATGCGGAGCGATCCACGTGTGGGCATGGTCGAACCGGGCGCGGGCGCTGAAGCGCTGACCGCCGCGATCTCAAACGTGGCCAAGGGCTTCGGGGCGACTGCCATCACGCCCGAAGTCGGCACGAGCCTCGCCCTCGAAGCGGCAAGCGCCCTGCAATGGCTGGAACTCGCCGGCAATTCGCTGTTCGACGTAGCGGCGAGCCAGGGTGCGCTGACGGCCGCTCTCGGCTCTACGGACGCGGATTTGCGGCGTGCGGCCGGTCAGGCCCTCGGGCTGATCGCGTCGCCGGAAGCACAGGCGGCGGTTCTGAAGGTCGCGCTGGATGACAAGGAAGCCGAGCCGATGCGCGAGGCGATGTTCGCGGCGCTGGCCGAAGGCGCCAAGCGCAAGGGCAATCACCTGTCCTCCGAACTCGTGCAGCAACTGACGACGACCGCCGAAAAGGACGCCAATCTGAAGATCCGGACGGCCGCTTCGCAGGCGCTCGGTGCGCTGAACCTGCCCGGGAATCCGGCGAGCGCCATCATTCGCAATCAGTACGGCGGGTAGCTGAAAGTGTGGCAGCGGGCGAAGCGGCCCCTAGAGAGAGCGAATCAACATGATGATGTTCTGGAGCGTTGCCCTACTCTTGGGTCAGGTGTCGGGGCCGCTGGGTCGCGGGCCCGAGCCCGCCGCGCGGCCGGTCTCCTGGCAATTTGATCTCAAGTACCTCGCCCCGCGCCACATCGAGTACGGCGGCCAGACCTATTGGTACATGGTCTACACCGTGACGAACACGAGCCGCGAGACGCAGTATTTCTTTCCGACGTTCCAGCTCGTCACCGAAGACCTGAAAGTGATCGACACGGACACCGGAATCCCCGCGGCTGTATTTGAGGAAATCAAGCGTCGCCACGGTCAGGTGTATCGCGAACTGATGCACCCCACCTCCGCGATCGGAGATCTGCCGGCCGGCGCGGACAACGCGCGCGAGTCCGTCGCGATCTGGCGTTCGAGCGACGTGCACGGCCCGCGTTTCAGCGTCTATGCCGCCGGGCTGAGCGGAGAAGCCCAGCTCCGTCCCAATCCGGCTTACGACGCCAACAAGCCTGAACAGTCGGAAGTGGAAATGAAGCTGCCGGATGGCCAGACGATCAAGCAGACGGTGGCCGTAAATCCGCGCTACTTCACGATCCGCAAGACGCTGGAACTGCGATTCCTGATCCCGACTTCCGGCGCGCCGGGCAGTGCCGATCCGGTGCTCGAATTGGCGCAGTGGGTCATGCGCTAAGCGATTCGTTCCTGCCCCAAACCAACCGGGTCCGGCCGCACGAAACGTGCCGGGTGCCACTCAACGACTGGTCGCTTCGCGAATCCTCTACTGCTCGACCAATCCGATCGTCCACTCCAGCAGCGAGGCCGTGTCCTCATTACCTACCGGAAAGACGGACGAATCCAGCACGCCGATATTGAAGCTCTGCGTGACGAGCAGCGAATCGTTTCCGCAGCGCGTGTCCATGAGATTCGAGCAATCGTTCGTGTGCACCATGCCAAGCAGGTGACCGATCTCATGCGCGGTCGTGTTGCTCAGCGCCGTGATCATTTGCGCGAGAGTCGGATTCGATGCGAACGTCCGCGCGCCGCGGAAACTCGACGAATAGATGATCGAGTTGTCCGAGTGGTCCTCGTTCAGCGGATCGATCTGCTCCGAGATTCCAAACGCGGCCGGGTTCGTGCCGCCGAAATAGACGGTCGAATGCGCGACCGACGGCACGGGATCGGCGTCGGAATTCAACACCGTCAGGCGATATCCCGCGTAGCGGGCCGCGACCCCCGCTTCCACGCCGCGCTTGATCGTGTCCGTCTGGCCGGCCGCGAAACCGACATCCGTCGCGCTGAATGGGTCGATGTTGTATGTGCCGATGTTTCGCAGCGTGATGTTCTGGCCCCCCGCCCAGTCAAGGAACACGATTTGCTCTTGCGGGCTGGCGTCGTTTGAATCGCTGATAGTCACCGACACGGTGTAGTTGCCCGTGTCGGACGTGCCGGGGAACGGGGCGACGCCGACGAAGTACTTGCGCGTCGGAGCGCGCAGCGGCACATCGAGCAGCGGATTCAGATCGGTGTCGGAACGATCGTCGCTGAAGGCGTAGACGCTTTGACTCTCATCGAAGAGTGCGAGCACGAGATCCAGTTGCGAATTCGCCGCTTGCACGTCGATCCGAATCTGCTTGCCGATTGCAATCTCGCCGATATCGAACAGGTCGTAGTCGGCCGCCTGCGAAATGCTGGCCGAGAAATCGGCCTTTCCCGTGTCGCCAATCGTCACGGCCGCCGCGGTCGAAAACATGTCGTTCGAGGTGCTGTCGACGTTCGTATTGTCCATGGTCGCCGGCGTCGGGCAGCCCGTTCCGGAAAGCAGCAGCACGCTCCAGGCGCACTGCGAGCTGCCAGGCGAACCATCGCACGCCTGTACTCAGACCGAGATCGACCGACGCCAATTGTCAACCATTTGTCAGCGCTTCTCCCGGGATTGCCTCGAGGTTCTGCACCGCGGCCGCAGCATTCTTATCGAGCGAGTCAACGGAGGGAGCTGCCGGCGACCGCCGTCCGCCATCGCGCAATTCCTGACCTGACGCGCTGACCACTTGATCGCAGGCCCGCTGCCCGCATCATGCACGTCACATGCGTCCCGCGGAACAAAAATGGCTTCGCTGCAGACGCGCGCTGGTGCTGGGCATCGATCCCGTTTGGTGCTGCACTGGATACGCTCCAAGCGTGCTTTATGGCCTGTGCTGCAACTCGTCGAAGCTGGAGTGATTCGGCTTCGACGCGCGGCGGCTTTGGAGCAGCGACTGATCGAACTCGGAAGCGGCCCTCACCGGACTGCTCGAACAGCATCGTCCGGCAGTGCTGGCGTGCGAGCAGCT
The DNA here is from genome assembly GCA_044225155.1 of Phycisphaerae bacterium. Taxonomy (GTDB): domain Bacteria; phylum Planctomycetota; class Phycisphaerae; order UBA1845; family Fen-1342; genus CAYMBL01. Next base: position 6,491 of record JBGAJB010000071.1, read on the forward strand.
TTACGCTCATTACAAACATCCGCGCACCGCGATTCTCATGGGGCACGCGCGCGGCGTCATTCTCGCGCTCGCGGCTCGGCGGGGGCTGACGATCGTGAGCATTGCGGCCACGCACGTAAAGAAACTCCTTACTGGCCGCGGACACGCCAGCAAGCCGCAAATGCAGCGGGCCGTCGCGCTCACGCTCGGCCTGCGCACGCTGCCCGAGCCTCACGATGTCGCCGACGCGATCGCGATTGCGCTGGCCGGCGCGCATCGACCCGCACGGCCGCTCGCGGCGCGAGGCGTTCGCAGAGCTGTCACGGTTTCAGGAGACGGAGAATGATCTGCCGCATGACCGGTCGACTGGAGGCCGTCGGCGAGGTGGCGATTGTGCTGGCCGTCGGCCCTGTCGCGCACGAAATCCTCGTACCGACCTCCACATTGCAATCGCTCGGCGGCGCGCTCGGCAGCGAGATCACTCTGCACACGCTGCAATACATGGAAGGCAACGCGGCCGTCAGTAATTTCATTCCGCGCACCATCGGCTTTTTCTCCCCGCTCGATCGTGATTTCTTCCAAACGATGACGACCGTGAAGGGCATGGGCATGAAGAAGACGCTGCGCAGCCTCGCACTGCCGGCGCAACAGATTGCGAGCGCTATCGAGCGCGGCGACGAGCGCCTGCTCACTTCGCTGCCGGAGATCGGCAAGAAGATGGCCAATCAGATCATCGTGGAATTACGCGGCCGCCTGGCGCGTTTCACGGTTGCGGAGGTCGAGAAATTGCACGATGCCGCTGCGCGAGTTGACGACGCGTGGCGCGCGTCGCACTCGACATTCTCGTGCAATGGGGCGATCGACGGCGGACGCTGGAGCTGCTGGGTCGCCGTGGCACTGGAAGCCGAGCCCGGGTTGGCCGAGCTGGATGCGATCGTGCGGGCCGCCTATCGCGCCAAGCAGCGGGGCTGACCTGTCCGCTCACGCCTAATTCCACGCGCGTTCTGGCGCTCACCGGCGATAGTTACGGATGTATCCGGCAGCTCGATTCCCGACGCCAGCGCGCGGATCAGCTGATCGGCGGTCCGAACGTTGTCGTCGCCGGCAGCTCACCCGCCCAGACCGGCAAGGCGCATAGTCGTCCTCCAAATCTTTGGCGGCCCTGATCGAAGCTCGCCGACGCTTCGTTCAACGGAAACGCGACGACGGATGTCGCGTTCAGCTCGGCTTCACTCTGGCCGCAGCCCCCGCGCGCCCCGGGATGCATCTGGCTCCACTGCTGCGGACAACGCCGCCCGCTTTCGCCGTCGCTCTCGATCTGACGGCCGGTTCCGAGAACCCGCACCGAGCAGTTCATGGAATGGTGGAAACGGACCGGCGCGCCAGTACCAACCCGTCCAAAAGCGTGACGGAGATGCACGCTGGCGCGCCGCTCGCCAGAGCAGCCATCAGCCGGCTCTGACGGGATGCGGATTATCGGTTATCAGACGTTCTAGCGTGAATCGTCGGAATGACGAAGGGTTGGCCATGATCGACGATTCCGACGGCAGACCAGAGCCTTCGTCGACGATGGCGTGAATGGTCTGAGCGTCGTAGCGCCGCGATCGGCAGCCCGCCGAACCGTGATTCGGGCAGAGGGTGAGCGGTCCATTTTTGTTCCGATAACAATTGTCCTGTGCAGTCCGGTCGTCGTCTCAGATCATAAGCGAGTAAGCGGGAATAAAGATTCCGCATCGTCGAACGAATTGACGTCCACAATATCGCAACGCCAGCCGGTCCTGCTACCGCACTCGTAAAAGCGCCGTCCAGATTTCACCGCAATTTGTAACTTTTTGTGCCGCTCAAATTTGAGAATCGGCTTTCTGCCTACCTAGAGTTCGGCAGCCGGGCCGATCAGGTACCCGGCTTTCGTTCAGGCGACTTGCGGGCACCGACAAGCCCCGTTTGATGAGGCCGCCGCCGTGAGGGGGAAGGCCAACCGGGAATGCCCTGAGGAGGAAGTAAGAATCGCCGAACCCCTGTTCACACTTGGTACCTTACCTGCTCTCCGCATCGGCCTTTGCCCAGCAAACGTTCTTCGCCAAGCGCGAACGACCGGCTGGTACTGATCTCAATACGTCTGACACTTATACCCTGATGCAGATCCACTCGCTCGGAGTTCGGTCCTGACGGGACGCTCTGGGTGACATCGCCGCGACGACGACCAGGACGGTTCCTGGACGCTCTACAAAGTCGATGACCTGTTTGGAACGCCCACGCTGAACATGGTGGCTGACGGCCTCGAAGGCCCGGTGCTCTTCGCTGGCGTCTGTCGGACATCGCTCTACGGCTTGCGTATCGACTCCGCCTCTGATGAGAAACCGTGACGATCAACACTAGCACCGGAATGACAACCTGGTGGGTGCGACGGGCGAAATCGGCAAGAAATCCGGCGCCCTCGAATACGATCCCACCACGGGCAACATGTACGCCCTGGATCACAACAATCCCGGTCTCTACACGATTGATTACATCGCTGAGCATGGGGCCTGATCCTGCGGCCACCTCGTCGGCAACTTCGGCATCGACGGCGAAATCTGGTTCGTCGGCATGGCGATTGACGACGGCACAGGGAGGCCTTCGTGTTCTTCACGCCTGCGGCGAACTGGCTCCGCGGCTCTACGAAGTGAATAAGACCACCGAGCGCGATCAACGGTGACCGCCGACCTGGAGTTCGCCGACCTCCGTCATGGCGCGGGTGGTACGGTCTGGCCGTCATTCCTGAGCCGGGCAGCATCGGCCTGCTGGTTCTGGGATCGGTGCTGGCCGCTTCCGCCGGGCAAGAAGCCGCGAGGCGTCTGGTTTCCGGACCGCATCAAAAACACATAACGGCGGGAGGCCATCGGAGCGCTCGCCACGAAAGCCAAACTTTACTTCAGTCACAGGGGATGGGCAGCGACCGATAATGCTCGCCGCTCCCGAAAGCGCGATAGCGAGGAGTGGTGATCAGCACATGAAGCGTTTTAGTGCTGACTCTCGTGACGGGTCTGGCGCTGGCCGGCTCGGCTTCGGCTCAGACGTTCTTTGCGGCCAACAACGATCGCCTGGTCCGCACGGATCTGAACACATACGACACATTCACTCTCAGCGCTGACATCCATTCGCTGGATTGGGATACCCACGGAAATCTGTGGGCGACTTCCCGCGCTCCGAATCAGGACGGCTTCTGGAACCTGTATCGCGTCGAAGATCCGTTTGGAACGCCCTCGCTCCAGCTCGTGAATTCGATGCTGCCGGGCGCCGTGCCGGCGATCTCCTGGATCGGCGACACGCTCTACGGTCTGCAGACGATCAGTGAGACGCGCCAGAATCTGGTGACGATCGACGTCGGCAGCGGTAACACCAGCATCATCGGCGCGACGGGTAACACCGGCATCACAGGCGGCGGCATGGACTACGACAGCTTGACCGGCACGATGTACGCGATTCGCCACTTCGTCGGCGGATTGCAGACGCTCGATTTCACTCTCTCCGGCGGTCCTGACCCGTCGGCCGCGCCGGTCGGCAATTTCTTCGGCGCCGAAAGCACGCTCGACCTCCGTTCCTCGGATCTCGCGGTCCTGGACGGCGTCAGCCGCTGTACGGTCTGCTCGTCGAGCGCGATACGCTGCACCCGATACTCGATCGACAAGGGCAGCGGTCTGGCGACGGAAATCGTCGACCTGAGCGCGGCGAACCTTCTGGGCTTCGGTCCGGGCGGAACGGCGCTGGCCGTCATTCCCGAGCCGAGCTCGATCGCGCTGCTGATCGGTGGTCTGGCGTCGGCCCTGATTCGCCGTCGCTAGTCTCCTCAGTCGCCGAGCGCTGAATGTTCGATGGTGATGGCCGGGCGCGGGGCAACTCGCGTCCGGCTTCTTTTTCTTCTCGCAACCGCTTCAACCAAGAAAACGAAACGAGCCGCGCAATTCGCACGGCTCGCTTCGTTTTGGGTCGCGTTCGATTTCTCTTACGCGCTACCGACCGGTGTCGGAATCGCCTGAATCTTCCGGCGACGGCGGCGCTTCTTCACGAAGCCGATCCGCGGCGCGCCGGGCACGCGCGGCGGCAGTTCGTTCGCAATCTCCAACACTTCCGTGGCCGATTCCGCGAATTCATCCGCGCCGACTTCATGCCACAACCCGTCAGCCCGGTTGAACACGCCGCCGCTGACGATGATGTTCATGCTCGGACAGACATTCATATCGCGTAGCAACGTGATCAGACCCCGCACCGCCGGAGTTCCCTGCGGCAACGTACCAAAGATCACGAGTACGTCAGGCCGCGTCTGACCAACAAGTGAGAGCACTTCGTCGTCCGGTACGCCGCCGCCCAGAAAGAAAACTTCCCAGCCATCCGCCTGAAACAGGTCCCCCACCATCTGCGCGCCCAGCTCTTCGCGCGGCTCATCCGCGCACAGCAGCAGCGCCTTTCGCCCGTTGTTCAGGCTGCGCGGCAGATGCGCCTGAAGCTGGTCGGCGACGGTCCGGTTGATACGGGCGGCCATGTGTTCGATGGCGGTGTTAATGCGGTCGTCACGGAAGAGCCGGTCAACCTGCGCCATGGCGGGCCAGACCACATCGGTGATCAGCGCTTCGGCGGGTTTGCCCGTCGAAAGCGCGCCCTCGATCAGGTTAAAACACTCCGCCCGACGTCCGGCGAGGAGCGGCTGGAGATAACGCGTAAGTAGCGGTTCGGGCATGGAGCGCCTCCTGTGAGCACCCGGCGCGCACGCGTCCCCGTGCGGTCAGCCGGCCCAGCCTCGTGAGCGGCGAGCCGAAGCGGGCGTTGGATTTCACCGGCGCATCCATTTGCCGGACGATTGACTCCGCGGCGAAGATCGCTGCTGGCCGCGGACAGCAGTCGTATCGTCCGGCCGTCGTTTCGGTCTTCATCCGATCGTGCGGGATTGCGCGGCGATTTGACGGACCCTCGTGAAACTCGCGCCGCCGGCTGGATCACGCTACAGTGTGCGCATTCGAGGAGCCAACTTCCATGAAACTTCTGCTTATCGGGCTGTTTATCTCGTCTTTCGCTTCGCTGGCCGCGGCCCAAGGCGCCGCGCCGAATCGGCGCGACCGCTCGTACGCCGATGACGTCGCGTTTCTGAAGAAGCATACGCCCGTGATCGTGCTGGGCGGACAGAGCGGTCCGAGCGTCGCCGTCGCGCCGGCTTGGCAGGGTCGCGTGATGACGAGCACTGCGGACGCCTCCGGCGGCGCGGGCTACGGCTGGATCAACGATGAGCTGATCTCTTCCGGCAAGACCGGCCCGCACATCAACGTCTTCGGCGGCGAGGACCGTTTCTGGCTGGGCCCGGAAGGCGGGCAATTTGCGATCTTCTTCAAGGCCGGCGCGAAGTTCACGCTCGACGACTGGCAGACGCCGGCCGTCATTGATACGGAAGCCTACGACGTGACAGCCCAGGACAAGAATTCCGTCACGTTCCGCAAGCAGGCGCAGCTTGAGAACTTCTCCGGCGCAACATTCGACCTGCGGATCGACCGCACGGTGCGGCTGCTGGGCATGGATGAAGCGGCCAAAGCCCTCGGCGTAAAGCCTGGCGACGGCGTGCGATTCGTCGCCTATGAATCCGACAACACGATCACGAACACCGGCAAGGACGCCTGGAAGAAAGATGCCGGCCTGCTTTCCATCTGGATTCTGGGAATGTTCAAGCCCTCCGACAAGACCACGGTCGTCGTTCCCTACGTCGACGGCCCGACCGACAAGCTTGGTCGCGTCGTGAACGACGAGTATTTCGGAAAGGTGCCCGCCGAACGTCTAAAGGCCGACAAGGGCGTGCTCTTCTTCAGCGGCGACGGAAAGATGCGCACGAAGATCGGCGTCGGACCGAAACGCGCCAAGTCGACGCTCGGCAGCTTTGACGCGGCCGGCAAAGTGTTGACGATCGTGCAATACACGCTGCCCGCCGGCGCGACGGATTACGTCAATTCGATGTGGGAACTGCAGAAAGAACCGTTCGGCGGCGACGTGGTAAACAGCTACAACGACGGTCCGCCGAAGCCGGGTGCCAAGCCGCTGGGCCCCTTTTACGAACTCGAAACTTCATCGCCGGCCGCCATGCTCGCGCCGGGGGCGTCGCAAAAGCACACCCATCGCACGTTCCACTTTGAGGGTTCCGAGGCGGAGCTGGATGCGCTGGCAGAGAAACTGCTGGGAGTCTCGACGGCCGAAATCTCAAACGCGCTGAAGTAGTGGAACAGTCGTCGTCCCCGGCCTGTTTGCCGTAAGCGGGTTATGGGACGAATGAAGCACGATTTACAGAGGGATTTCGCGCTCGCGTGTGGATTCTTTCCGAGGGCTCTGGTAAAGTAGTGAGTTCAGGTCTGACGAGCGATCCGGGGGAGGGAGAGTTCAGCAATGCGCCGACTCATTTGCTCAATCGCGTTCTCGGTCTGCGCCATCGCTTTGGCGAGTGGTGCAGTGGTCAAGGTCAAGATTACGACCACCAGCCTTGCGCCGGTGCACAGTGTCGCCTACGCGCCGCTGCGGCTCGGCTTCCACAACGGCACGTTCGATTGCTTCAACGCGGGCCAGACGCCCAGCGCCGCGATCATCTCGATCGCCGAAGGCGGCACCGGCACCGACTGGTTCCCCGCTTTCCAGGCGGCCCAGGCATCGGCCAGCGTCGGTTCGGTCGACACACCGCCGCTGCTGTCAGGCGGCTCGGTGTCGCGCGTCTTTACAGTCGATACGGCGATCAACCAGTACTTCACGTTCGCTGTGATGGTCGTGCCCAGCAACGACTACTTCCTCGGCAATGATTCGCCGACGCAGTATCAACTGTTTGACGCGGCCGGCAACCTGCTGATCTCCAGCATCACGCAGAAGGGCAGCGACATCTGGGATGCGGGCTCGGAAGTCGACGGCGCGTTCGGCGCTGAGTTCCTCGTCGGATCGTGGAACTCCGACCGGATTCCCGACAGCGGCGTGGTCGCGCACGACTTTGCCGATCTCAGCATCTTCAACGGCCTCACGACGGCCGTGCAGTACACGTTCAGCTCGCAGCTCACTGCGGATACCGATGTCTACCGCATCTCGTTCGCCCTGATTCGTCCGGGCGATACCGATCAGGACGGCGATGTCGACCTCAGCGATCTCGGCGTCGTGCTGGCGGCCTTCGGCAAGTGCTCGGGCGACGCCGGCTATAGCGCCACCGCCGACATCGATGCCAACGGCTGCGTTGAGCTCAGTGACCTGGGAATTGTGTTGGCGAACTACGGCCTCTAAATCGGGGCCGGGCGAACTTTACCTTCGCATCGGGCGCAGCGCGAGGCGTTCCGCGTGCTGCGCCCGAATCTTTTTGCGCCAGCGGCGCAATCGCTCGCCCTAGCACGTTTGCACTACCATGTCGCGCTCGAACCGCTTTCAAAGCGCTACACGAGGCGACGCGCCATGCACCGATCGATTCCCGTTTTTTTCGCGCTCACTTTCGCATCCGTCCTGACCCCCTGCCTGCGAGCACAATCACAGGACGCCGCGAATCCCGCCGGCCAACTCGTGCCCGTTTCGGTCGCGCCGGCCGGGCTGCACTGCGAGTACCTCATCAATCCCCAAGGCGTCGATGCCCGCAAGCCGCGGCTCTCCTGGCTTGTGAGCGACACACGCCGCGCCG
>JBGAJB010000072.1:0-13433 GCA_044225155.1 Phycisphaerae bacterium
GCCGCGAGTCCGCCGCCTTCGTCCTCGTCGCCCGCGTCGAGCGACCGCTCTTGCCGTCGCCCGCGCGAACGCAGCCAATCTCGCGCCTTGTTCGCCGCGATCGTGTACAGCCAAGGCCGAAACGATCGCGTCCGGTCGAATGTCTCGGCCGCGAGGTGCACCTGGACGAACGTGTCCTGCACCAGATCTTCCGCGGCCGCAGAATTCGCGACATAGCGCGACAGGAAGCCGAATAGCTCATTCACGTACCGCTGCACGAGCAGATCAAGCGCGCCGGGCACGCCGGCAACGTGATCAGCCAGCAGGGCCTCATCGCTCTTTGCGTTCACAGCTTCCCGTTTGTCCATACGTGGCGGGTTAGAGAAAGTTCGCACTTTACGACGGCGGACCGACGGTCGACCCGTCGCACGCGGGTGCACGATCGCTGCAAATGGCAGGAGATGCAAGAGTTACAGGACGTTCGCTCGCGGGCATATCGAGCGAATTCGGGTCCGAAATCGGATCGCGGCGGCCGTCCTGCTCGCGTCTGATCGGGCTGTGCTCCAAAGCTAGGATTCCGGCGGACTCGACCAACCCTCCACGCCCCAGCGGTAACTACGGATGAAAGGCGCTGTCGCTCGGGCGCGAGGCGCCAAGTGGGCACGATCGGGCAAGAATCCTCTTGAGCGTTCAGGGAAAATGCCATAAACTGCCGAAGTCAGTTCTGGAGATCCATCGCGCGGGGGCCACATCAGACAGCGCGGCGGGTATGAGCTAGGAGAGGAAGACGTGCAAACGCACAGACGTCAGAGCGCATTCACGCTCATTGAGCTCTTGGTTGTCGTCGCCATCATCTCGCTGCTGCTTTCGATTCTGCTGCCGTCTCTCGCAGGCGCCCGGCTCCAGGCGCGCACAGTGATCTGCGCCAGCAACATGCGGCAGCTCACGCTCGGTTGGGCGACCTACATCACCGATAATCGCGACACTCTCCCCGGCAGTACGAACGACTACTTCAATATGAACACCGGCAAGCAGCCGGTCAACCATCCGGGTTATCCCGTCGACTACAACAAGTACCACTCGCTCGACTGGCTGGGCACCATAGGCGAATCGGGCGACCAGCTTGATTCGGTGCCGAGCCGCGGAACGATCTTCCCCTACGTCGGCAAGGTCGAAGAAGTTTACAAGTGCCCGCAGGACAAGCTGGACGTGATCGATCGCGGACCGTTCGGCAACGTCGCGAACGAGACGAAGTACAGCTACACCTCCCCGTCGCTGCTCTCGGGCGCCAAGCCCAATTCGCTGCGCCGCACGATGTGGCACGACAATTTCTCGTCGTCGGTGACGTGGTCGGATTGGAGTTCGGCGGCCCACTCGACCGTGCCGTGGATCCTGATCGAGGAAAACGAAGCCGAAGCGTTGGCGTATGTGACAGACAGCGCCTGGGGCAACGTCGACTCAATCGCCCCGCGCCACAGTTCGGAAAAGACGATGGTCGGTTTTCTTGATGGTCACGCGCAGGCCACCAAGTTCCAGCGCTCGCCCGTAGCCCTCACGGCATGGCACGTTTACTACGAACTCATCGACCGCCGCATCATGACGGCCGCCTACTGGTACGACACGCTTGGCAAGCCCATCCGCTTTGACTACTTGCGCGGCAAGAACGTTAACGGAATCGTGTCGAACTAGCGGCCTGGTTCCACGGATCGACGCTTGCCCAAGAGAAAGCTCGCTAGCGCGCGCTGACGAAAAGTGCGTCAGTGCGCGAATCACGCCGACCTGAAATCGAAATCGGCTCGTGAGTAAGAATCCGGGAGGGCGAGGCTCCCGCCGAGCCTTGCTCGAACCGAAGCCTCGCCCTCTCCCGGTAGAGTTTGCTCTTTCTGATCGCCTAGGCCAGCGACGGATCGACCGCCTCCGGCTGCAAGCCCAGCGCCTTCAGCGCTTCCGGCAGCTTCTTGCGATCGAACTTCCCGGCCGCCGCCAACTCGCAAAGCGCCGCGTACGCGACGTTCTCCGCGTCGATCTCAAAGTGCCGGCGCAGCGCCTCGCGCGTATCGCTACGTCCAAAGCCGTCCGTCCCCAGTACGCAGATGCCCGCCGGCGTCCAGCGCTGCAATCGCTGTGCAACGCCCTTGACGTAGTCGCTGACTGCCACGACCGGCCACGGCTCTTTCTCAAGTGCTTCGGTGATGTACGCCTTGCGGGCCGGCTTCTCCGGATTCACGCGATTCCAGCGTTCCGTCATGGAAGCGTCGCGGAAGAGCTCGTTGTAGCTCGTGGCGCTCCAGACATCGGCCGCCACGGCGAATTTCTCCTTCAGGATCGACTGCGCCTTCAGCGCTGAGTGAATCATCGGACCGCTGCCGAACAGGTGAATGCGCGGCGCGTTTCCGGGTTTCTCAGACGGCCTGAATTTGTAGAGGCCCTTCAGAATGCCGGCCTCGCTGCCCTTGATGAGCGCGGGCTGCTCGTACTGCTCGTTGTAGGCGGTGATGTAGTAGAAGACGTTTTCCTGCTTCTCATACATGCGGCGGATGCCGTCGTGCACGATCACCGCGAATTCGCACGCGAATGCCGGGTCGTACGCAACGCAATTCGGCACCGTGCTGGCGTGCAGATGGCTGTGACCATCCTGATGTTGCAGGCCTTCGCCGTTCAGCGTCGTGCGACCGGCCGTCGCGCCGACGAGGAAGCCCTTGGCCCGTGCGTCACCAGCGGCCCAGATGCTGTCGCCGATGCGCTGGAAACCGAACATCGAGTAGAACGTGAAGAACGGAATCGTATTGATTCCGTGGCTCGCGTAGGTCGTGCCTGCCGCATGGAACGAGGCCATCGAGCCGGCTTCCGTGATGCCTTCTTCGAGGATCTGCCCGTTACGCCGCTCCTCGTAACGCAGCAGCGTGTTGTGATCGATCGGCTCGTAGAGCTGTCCCGCGTGGGCATAGATGCCATACGTGCGGAAGAGCGCTTCCATGCCGAACGTGCGCGCCTCGTCCGGCACGATCGGGACGATCAGCTTGCCGAGCTCGGGTTCGCGCAGCAGACGGCCGAGCATGCGCATATAGGCCATGGTCGTCGAGGCGGTGCGATCCCCGCTGCCGCCGAGGAATTCGGAAAAGATGTCGAGCGGGGGTGTTGTGAGCGGCTTGGCCCGCACGACGCGCCGAGGAATCGGTCCGCCGAGCGCCGCACGGCGATCCATCAGATACTGATATTCCGCGCTCTTCTTGTCGAAGCGGCAGAACGGTGCTTCGTCGATATGATCATCCTTGACCGGGATGTCAAAGCGGTCGCGAAACGCCTTCAATTCATCGTCGTTCAGCTTCTTCTGCTGGTGCGTGATATTGCGGCCTTCCCCGGCTTCGCCCATGCCGTAGCCCTTGATGGTGCGGGCCAGGATGACAGTCGGGCTGCCGCGATGTTCGATGGCCGACTTGTACGCCGCGTAGACCTTCACTGGATCGTGGCCGCCGAGCGCGAGCTTGTGAATCCGCTCGTCGCTCATGTGCTCGACCATCGACGCCAGCTTCGGATTCTGATTGAAGAAGTGCTCGCGCGCGTAGCTGCCCGGTTCGACCGCGTAGCGCTGCCACTGTCCGTCAACGGTGCGCCCGAGCGCTTCCAGGAGCGTTCCGTCATCGTCGGCATCGAACAGCGGATCCCAGTCGGAGCCGAAGATGACTTTGATGACGTTCCAACCCGCGCCGCGGAAGGCGGCTTCGAGTTCCTGAATGATCGAGCCGTTGCCGCGCACGGGGCCGTCAAGCCGCTGCAGATTGCAGTTGACGATCCAGGTCAGGTTTTCGAGGTTTTCGCGCGAGGCGAGCGTGATCGCGCCGAGCGATTCCGGCTCGTCCATTTCACCGTCACCCAGGAACGCGAATACGCGCGACTGGCTCGTGTCGGCCAGCCCGCGGTCCATCAGATATTCGTTGAAGCGCGCCTGGTAGATCGACGAGATCGGGCCGAGACCCATCGAAACCGTCGGATACTCCCAGAAATCCGGCATCAGCCACGGATGCGGATACGAAGAGAGCCCGCCGCCCTTGGCCAGCTCACGCCGGAAATTGTGCAGGTGTTCTTCGTCGATGCGCCCTTCGAGATACGCACGGGCGTACAAGCCCGGCGAGGCGTGTCCCTGGAAGTAAATGTGATCGCCGCCACCCGGCGCGTCTTTGCCGCGGAAGAAGTGGTTCAGCCCGACTTCCCACAACGTCGCCGCGGAGGCATACGTCGAAATGTGTCCGCCGATGCCGTCGTACGCGCGGTTGGCCCGCACGACCATCGACATCGCATTCCAGCGGATGAAGCTTTTGATGCGCCGCTCGATCTGCCGGTCGCCCGGATACTTCGGCTGGGCCGTGGCCGGAATGGTGTTGCAGTAGGGGCTGCTGGCGGCGTAGGGAACCGGTACGCGCTTCCGCTCCGCCCAATCGCGAAGCTGATCGAGGATGAACATGGCGCGGTTGGAGCCGGAGACGCCATACACGCCTTCGATGGAATCGAGCCATTCACGCGTTTCGGTCTGATCAATGTCCGGCGGAAGATTGGGTCGTAACATATCGATGATTTCGTCTGCCTTTCTGGCACAAATTCAGCGCAACCCCCGTTGCAGTCGATCCAGTTGCGGCCTGCCGGGCCGACGGACTGCAAGGGCTTTCAGCCTCCGGCAGCGCTTCGGCAGGGTCCATCCCGCCGAGTTGCAAGCCGCCGGAAACGGGCTATTATACGCGGCTTCGCCCGACCGCAAGGCTTCGGGCGGTGAGCAGTAAACACTGCGTTTACATATGCTGGGCGGATCGGCGGATTACTCGCCGTGGGGCGAGGATCGCGCAAGAAAGGGAGTTGCCGTGTACGCGATTTTTCAGGACGGCGGAAAGCAGTACAAGGTCAGCGAAGGCGACGCCCTGCTGGTGGAGTTGCGCGAACTGCCCGAAGGCGCGAATGAAGTGAAATTCGAGCAGGTGCTCATGGTCGGCGACGGCGAACAGTCGCGCATCGGCGCGCCGTTCCTCGCGGGCGCCTCGGTGACGGCCACGCTCGAGGCCCAGCTCAAGACGCCCAAGGTTGTCGGCATCAAATTCAGCCGGCGCAAGGGCTTTCGCAAGAAGTGGGGCCACCGCCAGAACATGTTGAAGGTGAAGATCGCCAAGATCCATGCCTAGCACGTCGGGCACGGCTGGCCGTTCGCGGCGCAGCTTGGCTCGGCTGCGCACAATCCCCCAGCGCGAATATTGCACGCTTCTCGCGCTTCTGCTGCTTTTTCTCACCATCGTTCCCGAAGCCGGCGCACAGCAGAAAAAACAGCGCCGCCCGCGCCGTCCGACGAGCAAGCCTGCCGCCTCGCAGCCGGCCGATCCGCCCGAACCGACCACTCCCCCAACCTCGGCCATCGAACGGCTGGAACGACTCAAACACAAACGCGAAAACAAACTGACCCGCGCGGAACTCGCGACGCTCTCCGGCCTGGACTTCTCCCTGGCGGTCGGTGTGGCGGATGCCGAGCGAGCGCTGGGGCGCGTCGATGCCGTCGGCTATCAGCCGTTGCCGCTGCACGACGCGCTACCCGAAAAGCCGGAACGGGCGCTTCAGCCGGACGCGCTGCGCGAAGCACTCCGCCGCCGCGTCCGGGCCGACCTCTCGCAATTGCCGCCCGATGCGCTGAGTCTCAAGACGCGCGCCGAGCTGCGCGAACTGTTCCCGGAGGCCGCGCGCTGGATGGGGGACGACGACTATGCGCTCGTGATCGACGCGCCCGCGCAGCCCGTCGCCAACTGGGTGACGCAGCGTCACTGCATCATCATCCGCGTCCGCGGCCGCCGCGCGACCATCATCGGCGGCACGCTGCTCGAAGAGTTGCTCAGTCAACCTCCGCTTTCACCCGGTCGCGGCTAAGTCACCCACCGGGGGCACTCCGGGCCGCATCTCGCGACGCGCGTTCAACGCCTTGACATCCGCGCGCGCCTCCGCGACCATCGAGCCCAACTGGGGCGATTAGCTCAGTTGGCTAGAGCGCGTGCTCGACACGCACGAGGTCACAGGTTCGAATCCTGTATCGCCCATCCCGCCATTTCGGCAGCAGTAGACTCTACTGGGCCGCAATCGACATTTGCTCTGATTTCCCGAGCGTTTTCGCAATTTCCGGCGCGGTCGGTCTAACCCGTGCCGATCGCTGCCAAGACGGGGTCTGCTGCGCCTTTTGCTGCGTCGCGGAATCTGGAATCGCATTTGGGCGCCCCGATACCAGGGTTGTCGCGACTCGGTCACGCGGCTGCTCGTAGAATCCCCCCGTAATGCCGTCGGCCGTGCCACCGTCGTCTCCGCACCCTCCCGAGCCGCGATCTTTTCCGGCGATCGCGGTGTTCGTTGCGCTGATCGTCGCGATCGTGATTGTGCCGCTCGCGCTGTACGCACCTCCAAGGACGGAATCCTCGCAAGCAGGGGCGCAAAGCGATTCCTCTTCCTCGACGACGAGAGCAGTCGCCGATCGGGAGAGTCGACGAGGCGCGAATCCTGATGCGGCGAAGGATGCCGCAGACGAACGGGCTGCAGATGAAGAATGGGCCGTTGATGATGATTTCGTCACCGGAGTGCCGTTGCCCGCCGTACTCGATCCAACTCCGCCAATTTCGACGGCTAACCCCGACACCGCAATCTGGCCGCCACCGCTGCCCGCTGAAGCGCTGAATCTCGAGCCATTTGCCGCGAAGGCCGCCGGCACGCAACCGGCGGCCGCGACGATGCCGGCCACGGCTCCAGCGCTTGCTGAAGGTGGCATGCCATCCGAATTTGATCGCTCACCCGAAGCGCGCGCCAAGCGTCTCGAGCGTTTCGGCGGAAATGTGAATACAGAAAGCGCGGTCGAGGCGGGGCTGGCGTGGCTCGCTGCTCATCAGGAGCCTGACGGGATCTGGAGCCGCGTGAATTTCCCGCGGCGCTGCCCCGATAGTGATCGCTGTACCGGCTTCGCGGTCAATCGGCAAAAGATCAATCTCGATCCCGGCGTCACCGGTTTGTGTCTGCTGGCGTTTCTGGGCGCGGGCTACACCGATGAGCGCGGGCCGTATCAGCGCACCATTCGTCGCGCGGTCGACGCGCTGCTGCGCATGCAACAGAACGAAGGCGGATTTGGCACCGATCCGGCCCAGGCGGGTTACAACGATTCGATCGCGACGCTGGCGCTGGCCGAATACTTCGAGATGACGCATGCCGCGGGATTGGAGCACGTGCTGGAGCGCGCGGCGCTGCGCCTGGCGCGCACGCAGCAGTTGCTGGGCGGCTGGGACTACACGCCGCGCGCGGACACCGGGCGCAACGACACGTCGATCACCGCTTGGATGGTGCAGGCCCTGCAGGCGTGCGCCGTGGCGGGCGTGCCGACTCCCCGCGGCGCGCTGATTCGTGCGTCGCTGCATTTTTCGCGCGCCGCGCAGCCCGACGGCCAAGTCTGGTATGCGGACGCCGGAGTCGGCGTGCGCGGCGACGCCGATGATCCGACGTCCACCGCCTACCGCTTTGGCCCCGCGATGTCGGCCGCCGGGCTGACGTCCGAGCAGATCCTGGGCTGGTCGCTCGACGGGCCGCTCGCGCAGCGGCAGCGAGCACTCATCCTTCAACAGCTTCCATCAGGCCGGTTGCTTACGGGCGGCGATAAGACGCAGCTTCACGACTACTACTACCTTTACTACGGCACGGCCGCGATGTTTCAGCTCGGCGCGGAGGGCTGGGAGCGGTGGAACGCGAATCTGCGCGACACGTTGCTGCCGCTTCAGGATCGCGGTCGCGCGCCGCGCGGTGAGAAGAAGCACAGCTACGGCAGTTGGCCGCCGTTCGCCGAAAGCTGGGGGCGGTGGGGGCGTTCCGGGAGTCGCATCTACGCGACGGCGATCAGCGTGCTCACGCTCGAAATCTACTATCGTCACACGCCGGCGTCGTGCTGACATCCGGCGATTGGCGCGAATTCCTGAAAGGAGCGCCACCACGCGTCCGGCGGCAGGCAATCGCGGCGCTGCGACAAACGCGCCTAGACGTGGCCGAGCCGGTGCTGGCGGAACTGATCGACGACGCGGACGGCGTGGTCGCGATTCAGGCCAGCCTCGGACTCGCCGAGATGAATTCGCCCATCGGCCTGCCGACGCTCGAAGCGGCCGCACGCGTCGCCCCGGCTTCCGAGCGGCCGGGTCTGGAGCGCGCCGCGCGCCGCTGCCGCGAAATTCAGTCGTTGCCGGGGATCGACGGCACGGTACGGGTGGTCGACTATGAGCGCAAGCTCGCAACGCTGGAGCTGCCGCGTGCGTACGTCGGCATGCGCCTGGAAGCGCTTCACAACGGACGCTCCGTCGCCAAGCTGCACGTAATCCAGCGCTTCTACAGCACACGCATCGTCGTCGCGGCCGCGGATGAGGGCTGCGAGGCGCTGAGCGCCGGCGACAAGGTGGTCGGCGGACCCTGAAGTCATGTGCGGCCGGCGAGGTTCGCGACGACGGCGAGCAGCTCCCCGCGCTCCACCGGCTGGGAGAGGTGCGCCTGAAAGCCGGCCATCCGGGCCGTCCGCCGATCCTCGGAGCGCGCCTGGACCGTCAATGCCGCGGGCGGCGTGCGGGTCCGGGAGTTGCTTGTTTCTACCTCTCGCTCGGACTTGATCATGGCGTAACTTGTCCTGCGCGCGCGCGCATGCCTGTGTCGAGAACTCATTTTCCGTTAACGACCACTTTCGGTCGCCTGAACTGGGCGAGGTTCGGGTCGCTCTGCGTCGAGCACGAAATCGTCATCTCGCAGCGTGACCTGCGTGTTCAGGTCGTCGTAGTCGTATTCGCCGTCGAGTTCGTCGCCGGCGCGCAGCAGGCGCGTGCGCACGGGCAGGTCGGTGGCGGCGTCGGCGTAGAAATGCACCTCGGGCGTATCCGAAGCGCCCGGTGCGTATCGGAAGCGGAAATGATGCACGCGCCGCGTGCCATCGCCGGACATCCGCGCCAGCTGCTCCAGCCCGAGGTATTCGATCGTCACTTTGCTCCCCGCTTCCTGGAGAGCGCTCAGCGTGCGATCCATGAGCCGCTCCAGACCGAAATCGGAGAGCGGACGGCGCGCCTCGCCCCAGGTCACCGGCGTCTGGAGATCCACGCGCGTGACTCCGGGCGGCAGGCCGAAGAGGCCGTGGCGCGGCACGAACCGGACCATGTTGTCCTGCTGACCTTCAACATAGGTCGACTCGCCGTACTTCACGTTGGGATCGAGCCAGCGCATATGCACGCTGAATGGCTGCCGACGGAACTGGCAGGCGATGCGTTCCGGACCCTTCAGCTGGCGAAACAAGCCGCGCCGCTCCGTCCGCGTCATCGTGAGCGTGTATTGCGGTAGCGCTTCAGTCTTGGCGGCGACGTGTTTCAGATACGCCAATGGGTCCGCGGCGATCTTTTCGGAGTTCGTCGCCTCCGAATCGACGCTCCCCACAGGCGATGCCGCATCCGCCCGCGGTGGATGCCGGTCGGCGTCCGGCTTCACGGGCTGTTGGGGCTGGGGGGCCGCACAGCCGAAGGTCGAATACGCAATTCCGGTCAAGAGTGCCGCGAGGACGGTTCGGCGAATCATGTCGGGAGCTTACGCACGTCGCGGCCGAATGTCAGCCAAAATCCGGCGATTGGCGTCGCGGACCCAACGTTTAGACGCTCGGCGTGTCTAGCCGTCGGATGCGGCCTTATTTCTAAAGAGCTACACTAGGTTGAATGGCTGGACTACTTTTGCTCTGCCTGCTGACCGTTTCTCAGACCGCCGCTTCGCGTCCGCGCGCCGACATTGCGCCGGAAGACCGCCGGATGCTCGAGCGGCTCTGTCTTGGCCGCGCGCGGCGAATCGCCTTCGAATCCATCAGCAACCTGAAAATCCGCGACGACCTCACCTTGGCGGCATGGTACGCCCCGAATCCAACGCGTGAACGCGCGCTGCGCGCCTGGATTCGCTCCCGGCTGAAATTCGGCGGTGCGCGAATTTATTCGGACGGGGCCTGCGACGTGCAGCTCACCGTGTTGCCGGAAGAGATTTCGCAATTCCTCTCCTCCTGGCTGAAGGACAACCCGCCCGCCGCCGGCGAACCTGATGCGGCTGAGATCGTGCGGGCGGCCGCAAAGTGGCCGCGTATTTGGGCGGCCGGTCAGGCCGACCTCAGCGAACGTGAACACACCAAGCGTCCCGAAGGTTGGGAGGACGTCGGCGTTGAAGGCATTCAGGCCACGCGTCTTGCGGCCGCCGCCGATGCCGCCCGCGCGCTGCTCGACGAAGCTGCCCGGCTGCGCGTCAGTGCGTCGCGCCGCCTGGACGGATTCTTGAACGCGAGCGACGCCATTCGTACGGCCGCGCTCGAGCGCATTAAGGCAACGGCCAAGGTCCAGGTCGAAACTGCCGAAGATGGCGTCGCCGAAGCTCGTGCGACGCTTCCGATTCCCGACCTGCTCCGCATCATGTTGGAAATCCAGGCTCAGCAGCCGCCGGTCGATGGTTACACGCCCAGTGACCTGCGCGGCATGGTGCTCCTCGCCGAGCGTGAAGAAATCTCCGCGTCCGGTCTGGCCGCTCCGGCCGCCAGCATGATTCAGCGGCCGCGCTTCACGCTGATCGAATATGACGCGCAGACCTGGTCGCAGCAGACGTTGCACGCCACCGGCCACTACGAGGCCGAAGACGGCGAATCGCTGACTGACGTGGCGCGTGCGGAGCTGGCGCGGATCGACGGCATGGACAAAATGCGGCAGCAAGTCGAGGCGCTCGTCCTGCCCGGCAACTACAAGCTCAGCGAGTTTCTTTCATATCGCCCGGACCTGAAGGACGACGTGGTGATATTCCTGACGGGCACGCGGCCGACCGGCAAACTGCGCGCGGAGTAAAGGGTGGGGCGGTTGATGTTGACGTGGAATTGCCGCTCGCGCGTCTCTGGCAGATTGTGCGGCGCGGAAGCACATTGATCGACATCGATCCCGAGCCGACGAGCGCCCCGGCGTCGAATCCCGCCAGCGCGCCCAGCAAGCCGCAGGGCAATTCGGCGAAGCCTGCAACCCAACCGGCCAGCAAACCTGTCGGCCGTCCGAGCGGAGGATTGGGATGAAGTACACCTTTCCAAAGCGTGTGATCGGCGCAGTTCTTTGCAGCCTGCCAATCCTGTTATTGGCGTCCACGACGCGCGCCCAGGAGACGGCCGCGCCGCCGGGTGAGGGTGCCGATCGCGTGCAGCGAATCACCGTCTCGGCCAATGGCGTGAATCGCGAAGACGCGCTGCGGCGCGCGCTCCGCGCGGCACTGGAGCAGGGGGCGGGCGTCGAGATCGCCTCACATTCGCAGTCCCGCAATTTCAACTTAATCCGCGAAACAGTCTATGGACGCGCGTCGGGCGTAATCACCGAGTATCGCGTCCTTGAGGAGCAGCCCGCTCCCGGAAACGCCGTCACGGTCAAGGTTGAAGCGACCGTGCGGGCGGAATCGATCGCGCGCACATGGGGCGAAGTGCAGAATCTGCTCGAACAACTCGGCCGGCCGAAGATCATGGTGCTCATCGACGAATCAATCGACGAGCAGCACCAACCCGACTCCGTCGTCGCGTCGAAGATCGAAGAATTGTTTCTGAAATCCGGGTTTGATCTCGTCAGCCGCAGTGGTGTGAACGCCGCGCTGCAGCGCGAGATCGCCGACGCCGCGCGGTCCGGCGATGGCGCGCGCTCCGCCGCGCTCGCGAAGGAAAACGGCGCGCACATCCTCATCCGCGGTTCGGCCAACTCAAATCGCGCGGGATTGCAGGACATCTACGGCGTGCCGGCCGCGTTCTACAACTGCGACGTACAAGTGCAGGTCTATTACGCCGACACGGGCCGGCTGCTCGCGTCGGAATCCATGCCGATCACGCGCATGGGCGTGCGCTCGCGCCACGAATTCAGTCCGCAGGCCGCCCGCGCCGCCCTCGTTCAAGCGACGTTTCCTGAGAAAGACAATCCGGCTCTTCCCACGCCGCTTGCGATGCGCGTTTACGACGCGGTGATGGAAGCCTGGTCGACGCAGTTGACGGCCGGCGGCGACGTCGAAGTTGATATCGATGGGCTCGACTACAACAGCTTTACAAATCTGCGTCGCTCGCTGTCCGAAATCGCTGACGTGAAATCCGTCGATGCGGAATTCAGCAAGAGCGTCGGCCAATTCCGAATGAAGACCACGCTGACCGCGGCCGCCCTCGCCGAGCGCCTGACGCGCCCGCCGTTCGACGCCTGGCTCGAAGTCACCGAGCAGAAGCAGAGCCGCGTCTCGGCAAAGGCCGTCGCGCGGCCCTAGACAAAGCGAACTACCGCAGGAAATTCTTTCCGCGCAGGCGCCGGATCAGCGCAATTTGCCCCGCGTGGAACGCTTCGTGTCGATCGCAGTGTGCCACTGCGCCGCGTTTGTCGCGATAGTGCGGATGCGGCGCGGCGTCCTTGCCAAAGCAGGGTTCCGCGAGCAGTGCATCACTCATGCCGCGCACTGCCGCGAGCGTCCGCGTCTGCATGTCGGCCATCACGCGCAGCACCTCTTCGACCGGCGGATAGGAAAACTCACTCGCGGGCGGGATCGCGCCGCCCATCTGAAATTTGGCCGCGAAGCGCTCATCGATGCAGGGCTTGCCAAGGCATCGCACGTGAATCAGCACATGCTGGCTGACGGCCAGGTGCCCGCACTGCCAGAGCGCATGCCCCAACCCTGGCCCCGGCTGCCAGGTCCAATCATCGCCTCTCAGATCGGCGATCAACTTCAGCGTCCAGTCGCGCGTGCCTTCGAGTTGCAGGGCGAGTGCCTCAGAGAGGGTCATAAGAAACGTCTCCTTGGTGAAACGTAATGCTGCGCAAGCTGCGTGGCGAGTCCGTACGCCTTCACGCCGACAGCTTCATTCGGATTCGTTCCGGTGACGAGCTAGCTGTTCGACTTGTGTCATCAGCACCGCGATGTGTTTTGACAGCGGCATTTCATCCCACTGCTTGAACATGCTGAAAGTGCAGCCGTTGTTTTCGACCGTTCCGCGGTTCACGCGCGCGAAGCCGCCGGCCATCCCGACCATCCAACCTTTCTTGCGCGACCAGTGATCGTCTGTCACCCGAAAGCGATAGAAGTAGTAGTCGCGAGAGGCGAAATTCTCATGGCTTGGAATTACCTTGAATGATATCTAGCGCGACAATGCGAAAGCGCGATAAAGCGTCGTCAGGTTTTCTGTTGTGCGTTGCCAAGACAGTTGTCGGGCAAAATTCGCCGCCGCACGGCCGATTTCCGCTCGGTGGATGCCGGATTCGGCCAGGCTGCGTAAGGCATCGGCAAATGCGCCCGCATTTCCAGAGGTTGAAATGACGGGCAGGGGTTGTTCAGAAACAAACATCTTGAAGGCAGGAATGTACGTCACGACGCAGGGCAGACCTGCGGCCTTCGCCTGTAGCAGCGCTTTGGGCACGCCT
>JBGAJB010000073.1:0-13424 GCA_044225155.1 Phycisphaerae bacterium
GCCCGAAGCGACTTCACCGAGGCCGAGCGCGAGAACAAACGACGGAATGTACTGCTCGCCCGTGCCGACCATGACGGCCCAGCCCATGCCGTCACGGATGCTCAGGCCCATGTCGCGGCGCAGAACCGCTTCACCTTGTTCAGGTCGGTTCACGCGCGGGTCGCACCGGGGAGATTCTGGTTCAGGCGCATCTTCAGGCGGGATTCTACATGCGAGAGTGTTTTCTCACCTTTGTGCGGAGTTGCGCGTCGCGGCTATTCAATCAAGGCCCGCGCGAGGCCGCTTGCCTCGCGGAGCAAGCCCGGCTGAATGCGCGTCCGTTGTCCGGCCGCCACAATCGCTTCCACCAGCGTTTCGGTCGCGATGTTTCCGGGGGCACGATGTTGGGGCGTTGAGGCATACGGGCAGCCGCCAAGTCCGCCGGCCGCGGAGTCGAACGAGCGAATGCCGAAATCCAGCGCGGCTTTCACGCAAGCGCTCGCCTGCCCCGTCGTGTCGTGCAGGTGCAGGGTGATTCGATCTCGGTTTTCGCGCCCCATGACATCTGTGACCGCGCTGAGGACCGGGATGATGTTCGCCGGTGTGCCGGCGCCGCTCGTCTCACCCAGATAGACTTCATCGACGCCGAGGTCCCAGAGCTTTGCCACGATCTCGGCCACGCGCGCGGCGGGAATGAATCCCTCGAACGGGCACTTCACAATGCAGGACACATAACCCCGCACCGCAAAGCCCTGCCCTTCGGCGAGATCGAGCACCGGCCCAAAGCGTTCAAACGTCTCGGCGATCGTCGCGTTCGTATTCCGCTGCGAGAATGTCTCGCTCGCGGCGGTAAAGACGGCCACCTTATCCAGCAGCGTGCCGCCGGCCTTTTCATCCGCCGCGATCGCGGACTGCATCCCTTTCTCGTTCGGCACGAGCGCCGAGTAGAGCACATCGCGCGGCTTGTTCCCCGCCAGCAGCACGCATAGCTCGGCCGCATCGCCGAGCTGCGGAATCCACTTGGGCGAAACGAAGCTCGTGATCTCGATTTCGTCGACGCCGGTGCGCCCGAGGGCCTGAATGAGCCGGGCCTTTTCCGCCGTGGGGATGACGCGCGGCTCGTTCTGCAGACCGTCGCGCGGGGCGACATCCGTAATGCGAATATGGTTGCTCATCAGAGTATCCCATCGCGAATGGCTGCGCGGAACAGAAACGGCGTGACGCTATTCAGCCGGGCGAATTCCGTGGCCAAGCAGTTCCTGCGATCGAACATCTCGTTTCTCGCTGCTCGTGTCTCGCACCTCGCCGGTCGTGCGCGTCGGCGGCTCAAACCAATTGTACGCCGGTCGGCTGGTGCGGCGGCTCAGGTCGAGCCAGCGCTCGTGGGCGTGTACATAGGACGTGTTCGCGACGATTACCGCGTCGGCGTGCAGTGCGAGGGCGGCGTCGAGCGGCAAAATGGGGATTTCGCGATATTTCCGGTCCGGCGCGGCGAAGCGATCGTCACCCAGCGCCAGCACCTGTACGCCCGAGACGATCGCGCCACGCAGGAACGCGTACGCATTCTTGCCCCAATCGGCGAGCACGATGCGGCGCACGCCCTGTTGGCGCAGCGCGAGCATCCGGCGATCGACCTTGTGCCAGGAGAGAACCTGTTCGAGCGCATCGGAGTCGAGCCGCTGCCGTCGATAGCGCCAGCGCTCCAGCACGCCGTCCCAGGTGCCCTGCGCGAGACCGCGCTCGTAGGCGGCCTCATGACCGGCGCGCTCCGCCAGCCAGCGATAACGCAGCACCCAATCCGCGCGATAGAGCGCGGCCACCTCATCCGGGAAATAGCGGGCGAGCACGCGCAGGTTGTTGCGGATGTCGTAGTAGCTGATGCGCTCGCTGCGCCGCGCATGCGGCGACTTCAGATGTTCGACGACCAGATCGGCGAAAGTCTCGACGCCCCAGCCGGCGCCGAGGAGGCGAAAGCTCAGGTCGTATTCCTCGGCCGCCATGAAAAACGACTCGTCGATTCCGCCGACCTCGCGCAGCGCCGCGGCGCGAAACGCCGCTCCGCAACCGACGAACACATGCGGAAGGGCGCTGCATTCCTCACGCCCATCGGGCAGGCGCGCCCGAAACGCGGCCGCCCCGAGCCGCGCGTCTTGCGCAAAAGCCCCTTGAATGCGTTCAAGAAATCCGGGCAGCGGATGCGAATCGTCGTCGAGGAATAAGAGGAGCGGCGCGCGCGCGGCGTCCAGCGCCCGCGCCTTCGCACACGCCCCACGGTTTTCCTTCAGCGGGATCAGGCGCACGTCCGCCTGCTGTTCGAGAAATTCACGCGTGCCATCGGTGGAGTGATTGTCGACGACGATCAGCTCGACCGCATCCGCCGCTAGCCCGCATTTTCGCAGTTGTTCGAGTGTGTGCTGAACGACTTCTCGCCGATTGTGCGTGGCGAAGATGACGCTGATTTCCGGCACCGTACTACCCACCTGAGTTTGAGAACTTCGCTTTTCGCGAGCTACGCTTCGTGCGCTGCAAACGAAGCCGCGGCCGCGCCGCTTGGAAGCCCATCGGCCATGAAGCGCGACACAGCTCCGAGCTCCGGTCGGCCGGAGAGCCAGCGCCCCAGGCAATCCAGATCAACCGCACCGGCTCCGCTGCGCTGCATGACGGCGGCCTGCGCGGCCGCGCCGAGATAAGCCGCATGCGGCAGCGACGCGTCGCTCGCTCTCGCCAAGGCGCTTGCGGCCACTAGGGCCGTTTCGCCGCCGAGCAAGTCGACGAAGTGCGTCGCCAGATTTGGAACAAAATCGCTTCTGAGGCGCTGCAATCCGAACGGCTGCGCCGCGTTGGGCGATCCGCTCTCCGCATCCCGATGACCGTCGAACGCGATCACACCGCGTTTGTGCATGCTGAGGAGCGCTTCGGTGCTCTGCGTAATGAGCAGCAGATTCCACGCAACCGACGGCAGCCCGGACGCCAGGTCGTGCAGGGCCTCGCGCGCGTGTCGCTCGCCGCAGACGAGCAGGTTCGCGCGGCGCAGATTCGTGATCTGCCCGCGCGGGCCGGATGCATGCGCGGCCGTGTAGATTTCGTGCTCCTGCGCGAGACTCGCGACGCCGTTGATCAGGCCCGGCGACACCGCGCCATAGCCGCAGTCGCTCCAGACGAGCAATCGCGCCAGGGGCAGATGTCGGCGCGCGGCATCCAGCAAATCGCGCTCACGGCGGCTGTCGAGCGGCGCGGGAGCGGTCTCATGCAGTCGAAAGAGCTTGGAGTCGTCCGCGATAAAAGTGGTGTGCGTCGGGAGCGGCGTTTCGCAAGGGCGCGCGTCCACTTCGACGCCGCCGTTTCGCAGCGCCAGATAGAGTTCGCTGGAA
This sequence comes from Phycisphaerae bacterium, assembly GCA_044225155.1. Taxonomy (GTDB): domain Bacteria; phylum Planctomycetota; class Phycisphaerae; order UBA1845; family Fen-1342; genus CAYMBL01. The sequence continues at coordinate 3,351 of JBGAJB010000073.1, forward strand.
GCAGCGTCTGATCCGGCGACCGTCACCAGCGTCGGTCGCGCGCCGAGGGCCGCCAGTTGCAAAGCCAGCGCGGCCGCTCCGCCCCAGCTCTGATCCTGCCCGAGTTGCTGCAATGTCAGGATCGGGGCGTCCGCGGCCGGTCCTCCGGCATCGCAATACACGTATCGCTCGCGCAGGGCATCGCCGATGACGACCACCCGCAGGCCTTCAAAGGCACGCAGCGATTGCCGCAGCGTGTGCTGATCAATCTCGTGCCGGCGACAGAGAGCCCCCAGCCGGCATTCGTCGAGTTCAGCGTCGCGGGCGAGATTCTGGATGAGCCGCGTCGAGCTGAAGACCACGTCGCCGGAGTGAAACACGACGCGCCCGCCGTTGCGCTCGACAATTTCCTGTTCGCGCAAGAATCGCGGGTCGCTGCTGCCGGCGTACTCGCGGCCTTTCACATAAATGTTCGGTTTGACGGTTTCGAGTAACTCGCACGCGGTCGGATGGGGATCAATCACGACCCAATCGACAAACTCCAGCGCGGCCAGATTCTCGGCCCGCAATTCCTGCGGGATGTAGGGCCGATCCGCGCCCTTGGACACGAGCGCGTCGCCGGTCAGCGACACGATCAGCACGTCACCGAGGCCGCGCGCAAATTGCAGATAGCGCACATGACCGGGGTGGACCAGATCAAAGCAGCCGTGGCATTGCACGATGGTGTGATTCTTGCGCGTCTGCGCGAGGCGGGCGGCCAGTTCCGGGCCGGAAACGATCTTGCGGTGCAGCGGCGCGGTCACGCGAATCCTCGGAGCCTTGCGATGGCTATCGAGAGTTCGCCGCGCGCGAGTGAAGCGAACGGGCAGGAATGGGAAGTCCAATCTCCCAAATCTGTCTTCAAGCCGGTCGCGAGCCGCGGCGCGATTGGCCAAAAAAAGAAGGACCAGCGCTGCGCTGGTCCCTTTGAATTCACGTGTTTTGGCGAGCAGCGAGCAGCGAGCAGCGAGCGGCGGCTACGTCGCGGCACCGACGGCCGCGACGACTTCGCCGGCTTCGGCCAGCTTGCGGGCCTTGTCCGCCCGGGCGGCGGCAGCGGCGGCCTTGGCTTCCGCCGACATGCGCTTTTCCTTCAGGCGGCGCGCCTTGCCGACGCGGTCGCGCAGGTAGTAGAGCTTCGCGCGGCGAACCTTGGCCGTGCGCTTGCTCTTGATCGCGACGATCTTCGGGGAGTGCAGCGGGAACGTACGCTCGACGCCTTCGTCGCCGACCAGGCGGCGCACGGTGAACATCGCGTCGAGGCCCTGGCCGCGGCGGGCGATCACTTCGCCCTCGAAGTCCTGCTGGCGCTCCTTGTCACCTTCGACGATGCGGAGCGTGACGACGACCGTGTCACCGATGTCGAAAGAGAGGTCGTTCGCGCGTTTGTACTTGTTCTCGACGATGTTAAATGCCGGATGACGCATGGGTCGCCTGCCTTCCTGATTTTCCTGTCACTGTCCTGTTCAACGGGGGGCCAGCAACCCCAATCGCTTCTTTTCCAGCGGCCCGCGAGCGGCTCAATTCCCGCCGGCCGAACTCAAACCGTCGCGCCTGCCAGTGCCGACCGGCTTCGGGTCGGCGCGTGAAACGCGGAGCGCCGCGCGACGGGCGGCTCCGCATCGTTGCTCAGTTCGTCGCAAAGGTCGGGACGGCGAGTCTGCGTGCGCTCCCGGGCCTGCGCCCGTCGCCACGCTTCGATCTCGGCATGATTGCCCGACAACAGCACGTCCGGCACGCTCAGCCCGCGATACTCGCGCGGACGCGTGTACTGCGGATATTCCAGCTCGCCGGAGGCGAAGGATTCGTCGACCGCGCCGTGCTCATTTCCCAGCGCGCCCGGCAGCAGCCGCACGACAGCGTCCATCACCGCCAGCGCCGCCACTTCGCCGCCCGTCAGCACAAAGTCTCCCAGGCTGATTTCTTCGGGCTGGAGCGTTTCGACGATTCGCTCGTCGTAACCCTCGTAGTGGCCGCAGATCAGCAGCAGTCGCGGCGCCTGCGACAAGCGCTGCGCGGCGGCCTGATTAAAGCGTCGACCCTGCGGGGTGAGGAGAATCCGCAGGGCCGGGCGAGGATCGAGTTTTTCAACGGCTTCGACGGCGTCGACCACGGGCTGACACATCAGCACCATGCCCGGGCCGCCGCCAAACGGCCGATCGTCTACTTTCGAATGTGCGTCTTGGGAAAATTCGCGAAGCTGGTGGGCGTGAATCTCAGCGCGGCCGGCCGCCTGCGCGCGGCCAAGGATGCTGGCCGCCGCGTACGGCGAAACGACCTCCGGAAAGAGTGTCAGGACATCGATCCGCATGACCGTTTCCGGGCACGAACTGCCGCATGAGCCTCACTACGCCTTGATCCCGCTTCGTTCGAGCATCTGCCTGACCGTATCGGAGGGAGTCGCGCCGCGCGCGAGCCAAAACTGGATTCGCTCGGCCTTCAACTGCACCTGCTGCTCAGCAACCTTGTTGGAAGGGTCGTAGATCCCCAGGTCCTCAAGGACGCGGCCGTCGCGCGGGCTGCGCGAGTCCATCGCCCCGAGGCGATAGATCGCCTTGTGATTCCGTCCGATCCGCTTGAGCCGCAGCTTCACTGCCATTGCCAGCACTCCAACCGAGGCGCGGGTAGCGCCTCCGGCCCACAAACTGAGCCGGGCCGGGCAATATACGTTAAGGCTGCGCAATTGCCAAGGGGTGCGCCCGCTCTCCCGTCCTCTCGAATTGCGGACCAGCCTGCCCCCTCCCGGCCACAGTGGGTTGTATCTCCGCACTTTGAACGGTGTTCACTCGGTGGTCTCCCTGAATCGAAGGTGCCTCGGCACCCCGCAGTCCCAAGCACGCCGCGAGCAGAAAAATACACCGGCGAGCGACCCCACCCGCTCGTTTGCCGGGCTGCGCATACGGCCGCATGATTCGCCGATGCGACCAGAGTCCACAAGTGCGTCGCAACTACAAGGAGAGATCCGTTGTTTAGTTCGCTGTTGCCATGCGAAAGTGCGAGAGTGATTTCTAAACGGGCCTTCGCTTTCATCCCTCTCATTATTTCGCTTGCGACAGGTCACGCCCGTGCGGCCGACGCTTTCAGCATCGCGGACGCCGCTCGTCTGCGGCAGGTGGATGCGGCCGCCGTCGCGCCGAATGGAGCGAGCGTGGCTTACGTCTTGCGCGTGCCGCGTGTTCCCGGACGAGAAAAGGACGGCCCCGCTTGGGCTGAACTGCACGTCGTCGATGTGGCCGGTGGAGCGAGCCGGCCGTTCGTCAGCGGCGCTGTGAACGTCAGCGCGATTCGCTGGCGGCCGGACGGCGGCGCAATCTCATTTTTGGCCAAGATGGGCGACGACAAGCACAAGCGCCTCTATTCGATCGCGCTCGACGGCGGTCAGGCCCGGCCGCTTGTGACGGCTGGCAATGACGTCAGCGATTACGCCTGGAGTCCGGACGGCAAACAGATCGCGTATCTCGCTGCTGACGCCGAACCGGCCGACAAAGAGAAGAGGCGCAAGCAGGGCTTCAAGGCGGAGATCTACGAAGAGGAACTGCACGAGGCACACGTCTGGATCGCGGATGCGACCGGCGCCGGGCAGCCCCGCAAGCTGGATTTGCCCGGCTCGGCCGCGCGGGTCGAGTGGTCGCCCGCCGGCAAGCAACTCATCGTGAAATCGTCGCGCACACCGCTCATCGACGACGCAATGATGTTCAGCCGGCTGGTCGTCGTCGATGTTGAGAGCGGCAAGGCGACCGGCGCGATCGAAACCGAGGGCAAGCTCGGGGATTTCCAGATTTCCGCCGACGGCAAAAACGTCGCATTCATCGGCGCCGAGGACAAGCACGACCCGGCCGCCGGGCGATTGATGGTTGGGCCGCTGACCGGCGGCAAGCCCCGCGATCTCCTGCCGAAATACGCCGGACACGTCGTGGCCATTGCCTGGCAAGGTTCGGACAACATCATGTATGTCGGCCATGAAGGCGTCGAGGCGACGTTTGGAAAGGTCGCGGTCGACGGCAGCCTGCGCAAGACAATTTTGCCCGCCGGCGGGCCGATCTTTACGGCCCTCACACTCGCGGCCGACGGTCAATCGGGGGCGCTCGTCGGCGATGCGGCGCAGCATCCGGCCGAGCTGTTCGCGATGAAGCACGGCGATTCGGCGCCGCGGCGACTGACGAACAGCAATCCGTGGCTCGCCTCGCGTGCGCCGATTCAGCAGGAAGTCGTTCGCTACAAAGCGCGCGACGGTCTGGAGCTTGAAGGCATCGTGTTTTATCCGAATGGCTTCCAGCAGGGCCAGCACTATCCGCTGGTGCTCGTTGTTCACGGCGGTCCGGAAGCGCACGTTTCCGACGGCTGGTCCTACACACAGGCGCGTGTGCTGGCCGCACGCGGTTTCGTCGTCTTCGAGCCGAACTATCGCGGCAGCACGGGGCGCGGCGTCGACTTCAGCAAGCTCGACCAGCACGATTACGCGGGCAAGGAATTCGACGATCTGGTTGACGCGGTGGACCACTTGGTGGAGAAAGGCGTCGCCGATCCGAAGCATGTCGGCGTGACCGGCGGTTCCTACGGCGGCTATGCGACGGCCTGGTGTGCGACCAAGCTGAGCGAGCGCTTCGCCGCGGGCGTGATGATCGTCGGGCTGAGCGACAACATCTCGTCCTGGGGCACGACCGACATTCCGCAGGAGATGTACCTCGTGCACGCGCGCGCGTGGCCGTGGGAAGACTGGGATTTCTTCCGCGAGCGCAGCCCGGTCTTTCACGCCCAGAACAGCCAGACGCCGCTGCTGATTCTCGGCGGGGCGGCCGACACGCGCGTGCATCCCAGCCAGTCGCTGGAGATGTATCGTTATCTGAAGCTGGCGAACAAAGCGCCGGTGCGACTGGTCTGGTATCCCGGCGAGGGACACGGCAATCAGAACGCGGCCGCCCGGCACGACGCGCTGATCCGCACGGTCGAATGGCTTGAGCACTACCTCAAGGGGCCAGGCGGCGAGCCGCCCGCGTATGACGTGGACTACAAGCTCGACGACTTCGCGAGCGATCCAATCGCAGCGCCGGCGGACTGACGGCTACCGCCTTGTTCGTGCGAACTAGCCGCGCTCCTGCTCAAAGAGCGGCGTCGAAAGGTAGCGTTCGCCGGCCGACGCCAGCACGACGATGATCATCTTGCCCGCGAACTCCGGGTGCCGGGCGACGCGGTCGGCCGCACAGAGCGCCGCGCCGGAGCTGATTCCGCAGCAGATGCCCTCTTCCTTCGCGGCGCGCCGTGACCAGGCGAACGCATCATCATTCGTGACGCACTCCACATCGTCGATCACCCCCAGATCAAGAATCTCGGGGATGAAGCCTGCGCCGATGCCCTGAATCTTGTGCGGTCCGGGTTGCAGCGGCTTTCCACTGCGGCGCTGCGAAATCACCGGCGAATCCGTCGGCTCCACGGCGATGCAGCGGAAGGATGGTTTCCGCGACTTGATCACTTGTCCGACGCCTGAAATCGTCCCGCCGGTGCCGACGCCCGCGACCAGCACGTCCGCGGCGCCGCCCGTGTCGTTCCAAATTTCCTCGGCCGTCGTGCGGCGGTGAATATCGACGTTGGCGGGATTGCGGAATTGCTGCGGCATGTAGGAGCCGGGCGTCTCGGCGATGAGTTCCTCGGCACGTTTGAGCGCGCCGCGCATCCCATCGGCGGCCGGCGTGAGCACGAGCGATGCGCCCATGTGCCGCAACACCGCGCGACGCTCGACGCTCATGCTCTCCGGCATGACGAGTGTGAGCTTCAAGCCGCGCGCCGCGCAGACGAACGCCAGCGCGATGCCGGTGTTGCCGGAGGTCGGCTCGATGATGTGCGTGTCTGGCTTGATCAACTCGCGGCCGATGCCGTCGTCGATCATGGCCGTGCCGATGCGGTCTTTCACGCTGAGCAGGGGGTTAAAGAATTCGAGTTTCGCGTACACGCGTGCCGGGCTGGAGATGATGCGATTGATCCGCACCAGCGGTGTTCCGCCGATCGCATTTGTCATGTCGTCCAGCATGCGCGTCATCATTGACTCCTCTCTTGGAGGCGCTTCCCAGGATTCCGGCGCAATTCGCCGACACCATGCTACCCCGCCCCGGGGCCGGAGCAATTTTGCGCAGTGCAGCCGACGTTTCCCGTTCAATGCACCGTGCGAGCGCCCGGGGTCAACTTGTATAATCGGGCGGCGAAGGAGCAGTGCATGATTCACCGCATGGTTCTCGGCCGCGTCCCCGCGAAACCGCACACGGTTTTTCGCGACGAAGACGGCCGTTTGCTCATGGAGCAGATGGTTACGCGTGAGGGATTCGAAGGGCCGTATTCGATTTTGTATTACCGCACGCCTCCGACCGACGAGTTCGAAGTCGAGGCGCTCAAGCTGCCGGGCTTCGCGCCTTTCGATCCGGTCAAGGAACAGCCGCTGCACCGCCGCCACATCAAGACGCAGGATGTGAAGCCCGGCGGCGATTTTCTCACCGGGCGCAAGACGCTGCTCTACAACCGCAACGTTCACATCGGCGTCGCCAAGCCAACACAGCCCGCCCAGCGTTTCTTCTCGAACGGCGACGGCGACGAGCTTTACTTTGTGACAGAAGGCAGCGGCCGCCTGGAAAGCGTCTACGGCGTGCAGACGTTCAAGACGCACGACTACATCCTGATTCCCAAGAGCACGCCCTATCGTCTGCATCTCGACGGCGACACGGGGACGCTGCTGGTCTTCGAGGGGCGACCGTGGCTCGGTGTGCCGGGGCAATACCGCAATCGCTGGGGGCAGATCACGGACTTCGCGCCGTTTACGCACCGCGACTTCAGCGGGCCGACCGCGCTGCTCCATCGCGACGACCAGTCGCACCCGCTGCCGTTTGAGCTGGTGGTGAAAATGAGCGACGAGTTAAGCGTTCATCGCTATCAGCACTTCCCGCTCGACGTCGTCGGTTGGGACGGCGTGCTTTATCCGGTCACTTTCAGCATCCACGACTACACGCCGAAGACCGGCATGGTCCATCTTCCGCCCACTTCACACGTGACGTTCGCCGGTGACAATTTCGTCGTGTGCTCGTTCGTGCCGCGGAAAGTGGATTACTACCAGCGCGGCGACATCAAGGCGATTCCCTGTCCCTACGCCCACGCCAGCGTCGACATGGACGAAATCCTGTATTACGTCGCGGGCAACTTCACGTCGCGCCGCGGTATCAAGAGCGAATCCATCAGCCTGCATCCGCAGGGCGTCACGCACGGGCCGCACCCCGGCACCTACGAGCGCTCGATCGGTTTCGAACGTACGGACGAATTGGCCGTGATGTGCGATACCTATGAGCCGCTGAAGATGACGGCCCTCGCGGGAACGCTCGAAGACCGGGGCTATCACACGTCCTGGGTGCGGCACGAGGAAGAACCGGGCTGGACTAGCAAGTAGAGCGAATACTACGAACGTAGCCGACTACACCTGAAAGACGCCCAGCTTGAGTTCGGGCAGGTCGCCGATGTACGCGACGGCTTCGAGCGCCAGGCTGAGCACGCGCCGCGTGTCGGCCGGCCGGATGATCGCATCCACCCAGCCGCGCGCGGCCGCGTAGCGGATGTCCATCGACGTCTCGTAGTGCTCGGTGATGCGCCGTTCGAGGTCTCTTAGTTCCACTTCGTCCGGCTCGTGACCCTTCTGCTTGAGCTTGCCCACTTCGAGCTGCAACAGCGTCTTGGCGGCGGCCGCTCCCCCCATGACGGCGTACTTGGCGGTGGGCCAGGCGAAGATGAAGCGCGGGTCGTACGCCTTTCCGCACATGGCATAGTTGCCCGCGCCGAACGACCCGCCCGTGATGAGCGTAATCTTCGGCACGATGCAGTTGCTCACGGCGTTCACCAGCTTCGCGCCGCTGCGGATGATGCCCTCCTGCTCGCTGTCGCGCCCGACCATGAAGCCGTTCACGTCCTGCAGGAACAGCAGCGGGCACTTCATCTGATTGCAATCCATGATGAAGCGGGCGGCCTTATCGGCGCTGTCGACGTAGATGACCGAGCCGAACTGCAGCGGGCCCTTGGCCGGTTTTACCTGCTTTTTCTGATTCGCCACGATGCCGACCGCCCAGCCGTCGAGCCGGGCGAAGCCGCAGACGATCGACTGGCCATACTCGGCCTTGTATTCGTCGAAGGAGTCCGCGTCGACCAGGTGCGCGATGAGGTCGCGCACGTCGTACTGCACTGCGCCCCATTCGATTTTGGACTTTGAACTTCGGGCTTTGGCTTGCGCCGGAACTGACCTGGCTGGATACGGTCTGCGCGCTGCTCTCCGCGCTGACGCTGCTCTTTTCCCATTGCGCCAGTGCGTTTTTTGGCAGGCCTTTCAGGACCGGGTCGAAGATTCGCTCGGGCGGCAGCTTCGGCGCCGCCGGCGTCTTGCGATCAAACGGCGTGTGCAGGCCCTTGCCGAGTTTGCCGACCAGTCGCCGTAGACGTTCGAGGCAAAGCTCGTCATTGGGCTCTCGATAGTCGATCGTGCCGCTGATCGCGGCGTGCATCTTCGCGCCGCCCAGTTCCTCGCTGCTGGCTTCCTGACCGATCGCGGCTTTCACCAGCGCGGGGCCGGCCAGATAAAGCCCGCTGCCTTCGGTCATGAGCAGCGTGTCGCACATCACCGGCAGATAGCCGCCGCCGGCCACGCAATTCCCCATGATCGCCGCGAGCTGCGGTATGCCCTGCGCGCTGATGACGGCGTTATTGCGAAAGATGCGGCCGAAATCGTCCTCGTCGGGGAAAATCTCATCCTGCATCGGGAGGAACACGCCGGCCGAATCGACGAGGTAGAGAATCGGCAGCTTGTTATCCAACGCAAATCGCTGGGCCCGCAGCACTTTCTTGCACGTGGCGGGAAAGAACGCGCCGGCTTTCACCGTCGCGTCGTTCACGACGATGACACACAGCCGCTCCATGACGCGCCCGAGCCCCACCACCACGCCGGCCGACGGGACGCCGCCCGCCTCGGCGTACATGCCTTCGGCGGCCCAGAGGCCCAGTTCGAGGAAGTTCGTCAGGGCGGGCGTTGCTGCTGCCGACCCCGAGCCATTCGCCGCTTTCGCGGAGGCCGACGGGCCGCGCGGCGCAGCGCGGTCGCAAAGCAGGTCAATGCGCTCGCGGGCCGTCAGGCGTCCGAGCTTGTGCTGTCGATCGATGCCCTTCGCACCGCCCCCCAGGCGAATCACGGCCTCGCGTGTCGCAAACTCGGCGAGCAATGCATCGAGCGGAGTCGCGGGCGGCGCGGGCGCATTGGAGGCGGCGTTGGATCTCATGCGGCGATTATGAGGGGTGAAGTGGCGCGCGGTCGAGGGCGGAAGCCGGCGATGGCGGCGTCGGGCGCCAGGCCGACGGCTGTTCGCGGCCGCATGCCTCACCAACGCCCAGACTCGGGACAGCTTCCTGCTAGAGCGCCGCGCGAATCAATTCCCACGCCTTTTGCAGGTGTTCGCGACGTGTGCGGAGATTGCCTACACACAGCCGCAGCGTGAAACGTCCGTTCAGGCGCGTGTGCGAAACGAAGACCGGGCCGGCCGCATTCACTTGCGCCAGCAGTGCCTCGTTGCGGCGATCCTGCTCTTCGGGCGTGCCTTGAAATCTGGCGCGAAACGTCACGGTCGTGAAAGGCGTCGGCGCGACCAATTCGAAACGCTCGTCGGCCGCCACCCAGCTTTCGAACTCCTTGGCCAGACTGATCTGCGAACGCATTCGCGCGCGCAGGCCCTCCAGCCCAAAGGCTCGAATCACCATCCAGAGCTTCAGCGCCCGAAAGCGCCGGCCAAGCTGCACGCCGAAGTCCATCAGGTTCGTGACATTCAGCTCGGTCGTCGTCAGATAGTCGGGAATGATCGAAAAGGCCTCGCGGAAGAGATTTTTGTCGCGCACGAAGAGTAGCGAGCAATCGACCGGGACGTACATCCACTTGTGCGGATTCGTGACCAGCGAGTCCGCCAGTTCAAAGCCGGGCATCATCGCGCGCAATTCCGGGCACATCGCGCCCACGCCGGCATACGCCGCATCGACGTGCAGCCAGAGGTTGTA
>JBGAJB010000426.1:0-4245 GCA_044225155.1 Phycisphaerae bacterium
AAAAGTCCCTGAAGAAAGAAGATATTGCCAAGCACCGTCTTGAAGTTCGTAATCGTGCTGATGAGATCGCCAACGACATATCCCTGCTGAGAGGGAGAATCGAAGATCGAGGCGGCGCCCCCGAATATCTTGATCCCGAGAAGATCAATGGCGGATCCAAGCAAAACGGCGGGAACCAGAACTATCCACAACCGAACGCCACGCCGGATGAGATAGGCGCTCCATGACCATCGTCGCTCAGTCATCGCTTTCAAGACGCTGCCTCCGACGAGATAGCCGCTTATGACGAAGAAAACCATGACCGCGATGTGTCCGACCGTCAGTTGCGCCACAGCCTGAACGACCGCCTCTTCGCTTGCTTCGCTGGCGTGCGCCGCGGAGCCGCCTGTTAAGCCGCCCAAATATAAGCCGCGAATATGGCCGAGCATCACGACGACTGCTGCCGCTCCACGGAATATATCAAGGTAAACTTCAGATTGATTTGAACGAGTTTTAAAAAACATACCTCAGAAACCTTACTTGAGGTTGAGTGAATTTAGCAATGCTTCATCCGTCGTCCAGTGTCGCTTCCAAAAGGAGGCCGTGAATCAACCGGAAAATCTACTGTCAATCTTGGTCCGCGAGATATAGTCTGCGTGAAAAAGCTATATGCGTAGCAGGTCAACCTCGAGTCGACGCCATGACGATATTCCGTTCTATTCATCTACCTGAGTCAGTGCGGCGGAGTGGAACATGACAAGGCCGTTGCGCACGCTCACAGGCGCCTCGCGCTTCAGTCCGGTCGCCACGCCCGTGAAGGGACGCATGTGCGCAAGAAACTCGCGAGCCTTGTTTGGTTCCTTGACGCTGGCTGCGATGAAGATGATGAGAATGATTGTCATCTGCGCGACGAGGATGCCGACGTAGCCGCCCTTGAGGCTGCTCCAGGCCGCGACGATCGCATAAGTCGCGACGATGCTCGCAGTGTAGCAAAGTAGGGTCTGACGACCGATCATTCCCACGATGCCGAAAAGAGCGGAGTTGCAGCGCGGGCCGAGCAGGACGATCGCGCTTGCGAGCGCGAGCACGACAAGCCCGGCGTGCGCAAGCCAGAAGCAGGCGGCGATCCGTTTGTCAACGCCTGAAAGATGAAAAAACCCGAGCGTGTCGGCGCGGAAAACGACAGCGACAGCCAGCGGAAGAAAAGCGCGAACACGGGGCGCGATCTGTCCGGCGAAAGCCAGTCGAAGAGCGCCAGATGCCATCTGCCGCCGCCAGCGGGAAACGCCGAGGAAGAAAATGAACTGCCATGCGAAGACATTGACGAAGAGGCCGGATCGGCCGGAAAGGTCGTCGTCCATCGCAGCGCCGATCTGAACGGCGAGATAAGCTCCGCCAATGACGCAAAGATAGACTATCAGGCGACTGGTCAACGCCGCGAGAAACGGGGTCGCCAACAACAGAATCACATAGGCTGGCAGAACGTCGAAGGCGAAGGGGAAGCCGTTGGAAATCCCGCAAAATCGATTGCGCCCCAAAAGGGCTCTTCGAGGAAATCGAAAAGCCCGCGCCGCTCTGAAAGGCGCGTTCTGGATCGGACGATCCGGAACGACGAGCAGGAAAGCGATCAGATTATGCGCGTATATTTTCGCGGCCCGCTCTGCGTAAGCTGCGAAGCGGACGACGCCGGGTGGAACAGAACGCAACCCACCATATATCCGGACAGAACAAAGAAAAGTTCGGCGCGGAGGAATAGCCAAGCTGAGTCAGTGTGGGAAACGGATGTCCGCCGATTCCCGCTTCCGTGTCCGCGGCGGCCAGACGGCGGAGGCGGCGACATGGTTGAGCGCTATTGCGATCATCGCGTAGCCGCGAATGACGATCAAGACGGCTGTCGCGTTGTTGTCATCGCTGGCGGCGAAAGCGGATCCGTCATGGCGACGCCTCCAGTAATTTCGGCAGAGCGCGCCGGAGTTGAGCAGTTTAATAACCATACGCGTAAAAATCGTAGGCAGGTTAAATGAGCGCGCGCTCTGAACGAATATGAAAACTGTAGAAATTAATGTGGCAAATTATCGCATGAGTAAGGACGTTCAGCTTCGCCAGTCGACGGCGGCGGGCCGCTCCGCCGCATATGCGACGAGGTCGTCGAAGATCAGCGCCGCTCGGCGCTGTCGATGTCGAGCGTCGACTGGATGTTGCATGCGACCTGATCGTCGCCGATCCGCGCAGAAACCGCCGCCTTCTCGTTTTCGTCGGAAAATCCCTCAAGCCATCGCGAGAGCCCGAGAGAACGCGAGTCGCAGCGCCTGAGTCCTCGTCAAGACCTGATCGGCGTAGACGCCATAAAGAATGGTATTCCGCGAAGTAGAGCTTGCGCGACAGCGCCGCCCACCAGTCCGTTCCTGTGACCTCTTCGATGCGGTCGGTAAGGCCGCGCACAACTTTTTTTGCCACACGACGAACAGATCGATGTAGTCGGCAGCCGAAATAATCGGTCGGCGGCAGGCCGAGTTGCGGCCGTGCGGTGCCAACTGCGATGCGGCTCCATATCGGCCTCGCCGGGCGCGGTAGAAGCGGACGCGGCCGTCCTGAACGATGCGCGAGTGAGGTCGCGAAAGAAAACGCAATCGCTGTCGACATGCAGCACGACGTCGAAGGCGCCGTCGCGCCGCGGCGATCTTGAGCATCTGCTGAAGGATCAGCCTGCGCACCGGAACGCCGCGCAGGGAGAGAAACACCTCCCTCCGCGGAAGATGCAACAGGCGGCTCATCGCGGTCGAGCGGAAACCCAGATGGCTAGCCACCACGGCCACCTTGGCTCTTCTTCTGCGATGATCGTGCGACAACGTCCTCGCCGCATCGGCGCGAACAGAGGCAGATCCTTCCTCGGCACGATCGAAGATGGTCTATCCAGGGCGCGAAACGGTCGACGGATTCGCCAAAGCCGGCAGGCCTCGACGTCGCCGCGATATGAACAGGTCAGCAGGCCGACGCTCGGCGCGTCCATGGTCATCGCGTTTTGCTCCATTGGCCTTCGCCGAAGCCGGGGATCATCGCGCCCACGAAAGGGGAGGGATGGGGGCGAAGCGGCTCTTCACCCGCGCAGGCGTTCGAATCTCCAGGATATTGCGGGATTTCCGTGACTTCCGTGATATGCACGGCGAAATCAGCGTCGAGGCTCGGCCGGTCTTCAACAAGCGAATCGGCGAGTTCGCGCACGCCGCGCATGAAGTCCATGGTCGGAACGCCCCTGCCGCGTGGCAGCGGGCAGGGCCGCGCCGGCGGCAATTTGCTTTCACGTCGCAGTCCAAAACGGCGATCAAGATATCGGGAGATGCGCCCTTCCGACGCGCGCGTCCAGCGCACCGGCGACGCATAGTCCCACGGGTCGCTCAGCACGAGCATGCCGTCTTCGCCGATGAGCTTGAGGCGGTGGTCATATGGCGCGACGATTGAGTTGGTGAGCCGGGCGACGACGCCGTTCTCGAATTTCAGGCAACCGACCGAAAAGTCGGGAGCGAATCCTTCAGCCGCGGGCTCCACCTTCTTGTCAGGACAGCAAAGAGCGGAGAAAGCGGTCGCCTCCGTCACCGGCCCGAACATCGCGGCGAGAATGCTCAGCACATAGCCAGCGTGTTCGAAGGTGCACCCGACCGAGAATTCGCCGCGCGCGGGCCACGGCTTGCCGGAGCGGTTGAGCCAGCCGCTTTTGTCGACACGGTGGATCATGCCGTCGTCGAGTTCGGCGTAGACGAGCCTTACGTCGCCGATCCGACCCTCGCGCACCGCGCGCCACAACGTCTGAGCCGCCTCGCCCAGAAGGTTGCAGGGCGCCGCAGCGATGCGAAGTCCGCGCGCGGCGGCCTTGTCGCGCAGCCGCCGCGCCTCGTCTCCCGTCATCGCGAGCGGCTTTTCCGTGTAGAGATGCTTGCCGGCGTCAAGGATCCGTTCGCTGACCTGGAAATGCGCATGCGGATCCGTGAGATTGACGACGATGTCGACGTCGTCGTCGCCCAGAAGCGCCTCAAGGCTTTCATAGATCCGATCGCCGAATGTGGCGGAAAAACTTTCCCGACGCTCGCGGTCCCGATCCCACACACCGGCGAGCCGGATATGCGGGCGGTGCAGATCGAGGCAGAATCGATAGGAGTCGGCGATATAGCCTGCGCCTACGAAGGCGATTTCAGTTGGTCGGCGCGGCGCCATTGGTGTCGTAGGTCCTGAAATGAAGCTTGACGTGGAATGGCCCTATTTGAGGCCAAA
>JBGAJB010000074.1:0-13263 GCA_044225155.1 Phycisphaerae bacterium
GATGGATCGCGACAATCGCTGGCAGCGAACCGAACGGGCGTATCGCATGCTGACGCGCGGCGACGGCGATGCGGCTCCGTCGGCCCTTACGGCGCTCGAGAATTACTACAAGCATCCGTCCGAGCCGACGATGCAGGGCGACGAATTCGTCCCGCCGACGGTCATCAGCGACGATGGGCGCGCGCCGCGGGCGGTCGTGCATGACGGCGACGCGGTGATTTTCTACAACTTCCGCGGTGACCGACCACGCCAACTGACGGCGGCGTTCACGTTTGATCGCTTTCCCTACGAGGGGAAGGACAAGACGGGCGAAATGCGGCAGATGGGCTTTGCCCGCGAAAAGAAGCTCGACCTCTACTACGTGACAATGACGGCCTACGAAGAAGGTTTGCCGGTCAAGGTTGCGTTTCCCAAGCCGCCGAAGATGGCGAACATCGCGGGCGAATATCTGAGCAAGCTCGGGCTGCGGCAGTTTCGCTGTGCGGAGACGGAAAAATATCCGCACGTCACGTTCTTCTTCAACGACTATCGCGAAGCGCCCTTTGCGGGCGAAGAGCGCGTGGTCGTGCCGTCGCCGCGGACGCTGGCGGATGGCTCGCCGCTTTCAACGTATGACCAGAAGCCGGAAATGTCGGCGCACGAAGTAACGCGCGTCATGCTCGACCGCATTCGCAGCGGCACGGATGACCTGATCATTCTCAACTTCGCGAACCCCGACATGGTTGGTCACACTGGTTCCCTGCCGGCGGCGGTGCAGGCGTGCAAGGTCGTGGACGGCTGCGTCGGGCAGGTACTGGAAGCGATCAAGGCGGCCGGCGGCTGCGCGATCATCACGGCCGATCATGGGAACCTGGAGCAGATGATCGATCCGGTGACGGGCGGTCCGCACACCGCGCACACGACTTATCCGGTGCCGCTCTATCTGTACGGCGAGCCGTTCCGCGGCCTGAAGCTGCGCGAGGGCGGGCGACTGGCGGATGTGATTCCGACGGCGCTCGCGATGCTCGGGCTGAGCGTGCCGGCGGAAATGACCGGCAAACCGCTGATGGCCTAGCGAAAACGCCGCGCGGGCAAACCCCCGAGGGTCGACTGATGCAACACCCATTTGTGGCTTTGGTCGGGCTGCTGATCGCCGGTGCGGCGCGGTGCGCGGCGCAATTCGACGTCAACCCCGAGACGATCTACCACAACGCGCTGATCTACACCGTGAACGCCGAACACCCGCGCGCCGATGCGCTGGCGGTGAAGGATGGGAAGATTCTCGCGATCGGCGATCTCTCCAGCGTCGCGAAGGCGTGCGGACCGGCGGCGCGAAAGATCGACCTCCGCGGGCGCTGCGTGCTGCCCGGGTTGATCGACGCGCATGGGCACATGTCGGGATTGGGGGCCTATGCCCTCGGACAACTCGATCTGAGCACGGCCAAGTCCTTTGACGACATCGTGGCCGCGGTGCGGGCGAAGGCGAAGTCCGCGAAGCCGGGCGAATGGATTCTGGGCGGACGCTGGGATCACGAAAGCTGGCCGACGCGCACGCTGCCGACACACGCGGCGCTGAGCGCGGTCAGTCCGCTGAACCCGGTCTGGCTGACGCGCGTCGATGGACACGCGGGGATCGCAAACGCGGCCGCGTTGAAGGCGTGCAACATTTCGCGGACGACGATCGCACCGGCGGGCGGCGAGATCATTCATGACGCCGGCGGTGAGCCGACGGGCGTCCTGATCGACAACGCGATGAATCTGGTCAGCGAGGCGCGCGCGGCGCTGGGCGGCGCCGTGCGGCCGACTGGCACGCGCGAATTGCTGCTGGCCGCACAGGAGGCCTGCCTGAAATACGGCTTGACCGGTGTGCACGACGCGGGCATTTCGCCGCTGGACGTGGAGACGTACCGGCGGCTCGACGCGGAACACGCACTGCACTTGCGCGTCTACGCGATGGTCGCAAGCCCGTACGCGATCACGTACTTCACGGCCAATCCGCCGCAAACGGGCGAGCATCTGACTGTGCGGGCGGCGAAGGTGATCGCGGACGGCGCGATGGGGTCGCGCGGGGCGCTGATGCTCGATCCGTACTCCGATCGTCCCACCGGTAATGATGGGAGGCCGTATGTTGGTTTGGCGGTGACGTCCGTAGCGACGCTGCGCGGCATCTGCGAAGACGCGGTGAAACGCAACTACCAGGTCTGCACGCACGCGATCGGGGACCGGGCCAATCGCGAAACGCTGGATACGTACGAGGCGGCGCTCAAAGGCGTCGCGGCGGATCGCCGCTTTCGTGTCGAACACGCTCAATTGCTCGCTCCGGACGATATTCCGCGATTCGCGAAACTCGGCGTGATCGCCTCAATGCAGCCGACGCACTGTACGAGCGACATGCGCTGGGTCGATGAGCGTGTGGGGCCCGAGCGCGCCAAGGGTGCGTATGCGTGGGCGTCCATGCTGAAGAGCGGCGCGCGAATCGCGGGCGGCAGCGACTTTCCGGTCGAGTCGCAGAACCCGTTTCTCGGCATCTACGCGGCCGTCACGCGACAGAATCTGGAAGGTCAGCCGCCGGAAGGCTGGCATGCGGAGCAGCGCATGACGCGCGAGCAGGCGCTGCGCGCTTACACACTGGATGCCGCGTACGCCGCGTTTGAAGAAAACGTGAAGGGATCGCTCGCTCCGGGGAAACTCGCGGACTTCGTCGTAATCGATCGCGACATCATGACCTGCCCACCGCGTGAGATCGCCGACACGCGCGTATTGATGACAGTGATCGGCGGCGATGCGGTCTACAAGGTCAAGGAATGAGCCGAGCGGTGCGGCGCGGCCAGCCTTCCGCGGCGCGCAGCGAACAGCGCGCTGAGATAGCTGACCACGCCGAGCGATGGCCGACCTGGGCGCCGTCTGCGGCGATCGCGCTGCTGACGGCCATCCTGATCACATTTCTCGCGCCGAATGCGTGGCTGACACTCGTCCTCGACGGGATTCCGGTAATCGCACTGCTGATCGCAGCCGGCGGCATTGGCTGGTGGCCGGCGGATTGGCTGCTTGGGAGGGGGCGTGACGGTTCGCATCGGACCGACATTGAGGATGAGGCAGCACGCAATAGCGAAGAGCGAAGAGCGAAGAGCGAAGTGCGGGACCGAGAGGGCGAGGCTCCCGCCGAGCCGCATGCACGGAAAAACCCCGCAGATTCCGTTGAATCTGACCTGAAGATTCCGCTCGCCGTCGGCATCGGCCTGGCGGTGATCGGCGACCTCGCGCTTTTGCTCGGATCTTTCGGTTTTTTCTCACGCTGGGTGGCGATCGGCGTGCTGGCGGTGGGGATCATTCTCGCGCTCGTCAGATATGCGCGCCATTCGCAAGCCGTCAACAAACCTGCGCGCCGCGGCGAATCAAGTCCGCCCCGCTTCTCGACGGGCGCTGGCTTAACGCGTATCGGCTGCGCTCTGCCGCTCGTCGTCCCGCTGGCGATTGCCGCGATCGGCGCCACTCTGCCGCCGGGGATGCTCTGGTCGGACGAAGCGCGGGCGTACGACGCGCTCGAATATCACCTCGAAGTTCCGCGTGAGTATTTTGAGGCGGGCCGGATCGCATACCTGCCGCACAACGTCTATTCGAATTTCCCGCAGCAGGTTGAGATTCTCTATTACTTCCTGATGGTGCTGCGCGGCGACGTACGCATGGCCGCCGTCTCGGCGCAGATGCTGCATGCGGCGTTCGGCGTGTTGAGCGTGCTGGCTGTTCGTGCGGCGGTGCCGAACGGGGGGCCGCGCCGGGTGGCGACGATTCTGTTCAGCGGGACGCCGTGGATGGCTTATCTCGGCGTACTGGCGTACGTCGAGTGTGGGCTGCTCGCCTATTCGTCGCTCGCACTTGCGCTGGTGCTGCCGCGCCTGAATTCGGCTGAAACCAATATGCGCGTACTGGTCGCGGCGGGCGCATGCGCGGGGCTCGCGGCGGGCTGCAAATACACGGCTGTAATCATCGTGGCAGCCGCTCTCGCGCTTGGGCTGCTGTGCTGTCTGCGAGACCGATTTGCTCACCGAGCGTGGGCGGTGCTCGCGTTTTCGCTTGCCGCGTGCGCTACATTCTCGCCCTGGATGATTCGGAATCTGGCGTTCACCGGAAATCCGGTCTATCCGATGGCGTGGAGTGTTCTCGGCGGTCGCGATTGGTCGGCCGAGCAGAATGAGCAGTGGGAGCGCGGCCATGCCGTGCAGGGCGCGGAGGCGAGCGTCGCCGGACGGGCGAGCGTCGCAGTGCGTGAATTGGTGGGTCGGTTTGACGGGGAGAACGGCTTTGACCCCAGCCTGTTCGGTCCCCTGCTCGTCGTAGGCGCGCTCGTTTGCGGATTGATTCTGCGCGACCGACGCGCGGCGTTTTTGCTTTTGTGGATCAGCGGGGCGGTGGCCGTCTGGGCTACGACAACGCAAATGCCGGCGCGGTTCCTCGCGCCGCTGCTGGCTCCGCTGGTTTGCCTCTGGTCGCTCGCCGCATCCAACGGGGCCGGCGGCGTGTTCCCACGCGGAAAAGTTGTGCTGGCCGCGGCCGTGCTTTCGTCTGTGCTGGGGGCCGGACAGCTTTGGCGACTTTGGTCGGCGCATGACGCGTATTGGAAATCGGCCAGCGGCACATCGCTGGCAAGTTTCAGCGGCGCGGCCGATGTCTTCTCGGAGAGTCATCCGCTGAACCGCATCGACGCGCCGAACGCACGCTTCTGGCTGATCGGCGACGCGGCCGTCTTTCACATCGCGCGGGCGATGCACTACACGGTCGTCTTCAATCGCGATCCATGGATCGAACTCGTGCAACAGGGCAAATCGCCGGACGAACTCAGCGCCTGGCTGCACGGGCGCGGCTACACGCACCTGGTGTTCAACTGGAGCGAAATCGCACGGCTGCGCGCCACGTATGGCTTCCCCAACGTGGTCACGCCGGAGCTGGCGGCACGGCTGAAAGGGGCGGGAATGACACGCGTCGAGCACGAAGGGCCGCGCGAGCTGGAAGTGCTGCAAATACCGTGAAAATCGTCGAGCGTCGCTTGGGTGCAGGAACTCAGCGGGCGGCAAGAATCTCCGCGATGCGCTCGGCCGCTCGGCCGTCCCATTTTTCCGGCACGCGCCCCGTCGCCGCCGTCACGCTGCGACAGCGGCGATAGGCAGTCACGATCTTGTCGGGGTCGGTGCCGCAGAGCGTGTTCGTGCCTTGGGAAAGAGTTACAGGCCGCTCCGTATTTTCGCGGAGCGTGAGGCACCAGACGCCGAGAATGGTTGTCTCTTCCTGGATGCCGCCGGAGTCGGTCAGCACGACGGCGGCATTGGCGGTGAGCTTGGTGAAATCGAGATAGCCGAGCGGATCGATCAGCCGCATGCCCATGGCCTGCACGCGCGGCATCAGGCCGAGCTTGCCGAGATTCGCGACGGTGCGCGGGTGGACGGGAAAGATGATCGGCAGGTCGCGCTGAATCTGTTCGAGCGCGTCGAGCAGGCGGCCGAAGACGGCGGGATCGTCGACATTGCTTGGGCGATGCAGCGTGAGCACGTTGTACTGCCGCGGCGAAAGATGGAGATCGTCGAGCACGCGCGATTGTTCGGCCCGGTCGCGGCTGGCGAGCAGCGTGTCGATCATCACGTTGCCGACGAAGAACACTTTGTCCGGCGCGACGCCCTCCGCCCGCAGGTTGTCCACGCCGCTTGGTTCGCTCACGAGCAGCAGATCGCTGATCGCATCGGTGAGCAGGCGGTTGATCTCCTCCGGCATGGAACGATCGAAGCTTCGCAGCCCGGCTTCGACGTGTGCAACGCGCACGCCCAGCTTGCTCGCGACCAGCGCGCAGGCGATCGTGCTGTTCACATCACCGACGACCACCACCCAGTCCGGCTTGTGCTCCAGCACGACGGGTTCAAATCGCTTCATGATCTCAGCGGTCTGGACGGCGTGGCTGGCGGAACCCACTTCAAGATTGATATCCGGCTCGGGAATCTGGAGCTGCCGGAAGAAAAGGTCGGACATCTTTTCGTCGTAGTGCTGGCCGGTGTGAACGAGCAGCGGCTGGACATTTCCGTGGCGGCGATAGGCGCGCATCAGCGGCGCGATTTTCATGAAGTTCGGTCGAGCGCCGCAGATGTTGATGATGCGTGGCATGGCCCCATCCCGTCCCGTTTGGTTTCCGTCGGAGGATATCGGTTGACCGTGGCGGGCGACACAAGCGCGGCGAATGCGCGTGGATTGCGCGGAGCGGGGATCATTTAGAAGTCGAAAGGCAAAATCTGCGCGGCTGCCTGGCGGTCCGTGGCGAATTGCCCCACGGCACGCGAGGAATTCGTCATCCGGGCGCGATTCAGAGCCGATATTCCAGCGACAGACTTACGTCTTTCGCCCCCTTGAACCCAAGAGGAGTCATGCATGAAACGATTTGTCGGCACACTGTCGCTGCTGGCGGCGGGCGCGGCCCTGTTCTCGATCGCGGGCTGCCCGACGCAGCAGACCGGCGGCAACACGAACGTAGTTCCGTCGTCGCTGAGCGATTTGACGAGCGGCGAGCTGGCGGCCATCGCAACGCTGATCGACTCGCCGGGCGCACTCGGCCTGGGCACGAACGTGCTCTCGAATGGCCCGAGCAATGATGAAGCGCTGCAGACCTCGCTGAACGCCGGCGACAGCTTTGGCACCTGCCCGGTTGTAAGCTTTACGGCGACGCAGGGCGACGCGCTCACGCTCGGCTTAAGCATCGACTTCGGTACGGGCTGCACGCCGACGGGCAGCACGGCCGTCTGCTCCGGTGAAGCGGCCGGCACGTACACGCTGGTTTCGAACACGATCGACGCGTCGTTCGCGAACCTCGGCTGCGACGGCAACACGCTCACCGGCGACGCGGTCGTTACGGCCTCGGTCGACAGCAGCGGCGTTGAGTTGAACGGAAGCTGGACGCTCGGCTTCAACCACGACAACGTCGAAAACACGACCGGCGGCTACGGCACGAGCATCTATGACGCGCAGAACGCGCGCACGTCGATTCCGACTTTCATCGGAACGCTGACCGAAGGCGGGGAGACGTACAGCGCGACCCTGTCGGATGTTGAGCTGTCGTACGACACGTACGGGAATTTCATTCCGTACGCGGGCGAAGGAACCGTGTCGAACGCTGACCTGCGCTCGATCACGGTGCGCTTCAATGAGAATTCGCCCTCGACCGGCGACGTCGAGATCAGTGTCGACGGCAGCCCGTTTTTCGACGCGAATCTGAATAATCTCTAACTCGCGACACGCGAGACAGAGGCAGTAGCGCGAGGCACGCGGCGAGAACCGGCCGCGTGCCTCGCTTATTTTTTTTTGAACTCGTATCGAAGTGCCTCGGACAGCGCCTCGGAGTTGATCAGATCCCCGAGGTGACGGAAGGACCATGCCGTTACATCGAGAGCGGCTCGTCAGCGACCGACGGGGTTCCGCTCGGGCTGACCCAACTCGCACCGGTGAGTCGGTCTCTGTGGGTCGTCCAATCCTGCTCGTATCCGCCAGAGCCGTGCCTGAATCCGCGACCAGCAATCGCCGTCGCGTTTTCTCGGGAATTGCGCCGCTAGCGTGTAACAGACGTGGGAGGACGCTCATGGCCGGTGAACGACTGGAATTCTTTGGGCCGGAACTTTCGAAAGGGCCGTTCACTTCGAACAGCCCGCCAGTGGCCGCGGTGCAGATGGCGACGGCGCTGGCGCAGCTTCGCGCGCCGCTGTCGCGGGCCGATGCGGACATTCAGGGGCACGCCGATTTCATTCGCGGGCTGGCCGACCGGCTGATGCCCGACTTCGCGGCGAGCGTTCGGTTGGATGTGAACGCTGAGGTCTCGGACACGATCGAGACGACCATTCGCGCGGAAAACGGCGACTACTCGCTCATGCACTGTTGGCTGGCGGACACGGCCGGCGGCGGCGAGACGGCCGTCGCGCCGGATTCGGTGAGTTGGAGCGGCGGGGTGGTTTTGCAGGAGATCACGGTTCGCAAGCGCTACCTGATCATCACTCCCACGACTGGCATCGCGACGGCCACGGTGGGTTACTCCGGAAATCGCACGTGGTATTGGGGGGCGATGCGCAGCGGGCGGGTTTTCTATTCGGCGGCGGTGGATTTCAACTAAGCGAACGCACCTTTGTTATGCGACGAGCCTTTCCGGCGACATGCTCGCGCCGGCGTGAGGACACGCTGGCTCCGCTCAAGCCTGGCTACGTTTTCGTACGCCTCCTTGAGTGACCGCGAAATGGACTACCGCTGGCGGGGCATTCTTACTCTCATGCGGACTTCCTCCGCACTGGGCTTTTTGCCCGCCACGTCGGCCCCGGATATCCTTACTCCTGCTGTGTCGGCGGCGCGTGATTTCCGCCTGGCACGGCCTGCTCGGAGTGCATTCCCATGAAGAAGTTCCGCCTGTTCACCCCCGGCCCCTGTGCGGTGCCCGAGGAAGTTCTGCTCGAAATGGCCCGGCCCTTTCACCATCATCGCACGGACTGGTTCAAGGGTTACATGAAGGAATGCACCGAGAAGCTCAAGCAGGTGCTCTGCACGAAGAACGACGTCATCATCGTCACCGGGTCGGGCACGGCCGCGGCCGAGGGCGCGATCGTGGGGTGCTGCGGCCCGGGGTCGAAGCTGCTGACGATCGAAGCGGGCAAGTTCGGCCAGCGCTGGGGCGAAATCGCCGAGCAGTACAAGATTCCCGTCACGCGGCACGCCGTGGAATGGGGCGGCTCGATCACGCCGGCGCAGGTGCAGGACCTGATCAGCGCCGACCGGTCGATCTCGGCCGTCATGGTGGTGCACAGCGAGACTTCGACGGGCGCGAAATGTGACCTCGAAGGCATCGCCAAGGTCTGCAAGGGCGCGGGCAAGCTGATGCTGGCCGATTGCATCACATCGGCCGGCGCGATTCCGCTGAAGCCCGACGACTGGGGCGTCGACGTCGTCATCACCGGCTCACAGAAATCGCTGATGGTGCCGCCGGGCCTGGGCGTGGTCGCGATCAGCAGCGCGGCGTGGGCGGCGATCGAGGCAAACAAGGCGCAGCCGGCGTTTTACCTGAACATGCTCAAGGCGCGCAAGAGCGCGGCCGAGAGCGACACGCCGTTTACGCCGGCGCACCTGCTCATTCGCGGTCTGAACAAGGCGCTCGACATCATCCTGGAAGAGGGCATGGAGCGCGTCTGGAAGCGCACCGCCGCGATGGCGGCCGCGACGCGCGCGGCGGGCGAGGCGATCGGCATGCCGGTGTTCGCGAAGACGCCGAGCGATTCGGTCACGGCCCTGCGTCCGCCCGAGGGCATCACGGTCAAGGACATTCGCAACGACCTAGAAGCGCGCTACGGCATCGAGTCGGCCGGCGGGCAGGACCAGCTCAAGGGCAAGATCGTCCGCATCGGGCACATGGGCTTCATTGATGAGATGGATGCCGTGCTGGCGGTCGCGGCCTTGGAGCAAGTGCTCTACAAGCGCGGGCATAAGTTCACGCTGGGCGCGGGCGTGACGGCGGCGCAGAAGGTGATCGCGGAGCGGGCGTAAGAGCGGCCGGAGCAGCGCGGAAGGGCGTGGGGCCAAGCCGAGTCGCTGCGAAGGCCCGCTTGGCGGAGCCGGCGTTGGCGGCGAAAGCGTGATCGCGTCGGCACAGCAAACCGGGCGTTTCGCGCGCCGGGAGCTGGAAACTGCCGTTGATCGATCGTGAATCTAGGCCTAAACTGCCCGGCCCTGATGGGGATTAGTGTAACGGTAGCACGACTGGCTCTGGACCAGTTAGTCTAGGTTCGAATCCTAGATCCCCAGTCTTATCCTTTCCGTTCATCTCGCGAAAATTCCGTAATTTCTCGCGATTTTTGACGAAATCTTCTCGCTCTCGTTGCTTGCGCGCGCAGCACGGCGCGTCAAAATGCGGGACTGATGGTCCTCGGCGACCCACGCGGGCGCCATCCGCGCACAGCTAAGGGCAAGGCCGCCCGAACAGCGAAAGCACCACACCCAAGTCCGAGAGGTCCGTGTCGCCGTCGCCATCCGTGTCGCCGGCACCGCTCACGCCGTACGCGGCGAGGACAATTCCCAAGTCGCTCAAATTTACATCGCCGTCAGAATCCAGATCGCCGGGACAGGGAGCATGTGCTTGCGTCGGATTGAGAATCAATGCGTGCGTGGGTCCGGTCGGCGCGGATTTCGCCAATGCTTGCACGGCGGAGCGCTTGGAAGCAGTCAGGGCGCTGCAACTTTGCGCATCCCATTGCAGCCGAGCAGCAGTTGGAAAAAGGTCATTCAGGTTTTCGAGCCAGATGGAATTACAGCCGACGAAAATCTGCGCGGCGTGTTGAACCTGGTTGTAGTCGAGTTGACACGCGACGCGAGTCACTCCGGCGTCGGCGTCATAGGCAGCGCGATTCGCTCTGCCGCCGGTCGCCCCCTGCGGCAGACCTAGATCGCGCACTTGCCACTGCGCTCCCTCGAAGCTCCACAGGACTGGATGGGTTTCGCTGGCTGTGTCGGCCTCGCCCGCGACCTGCCAACTACCGTCAGGCCCGGACGCCAACGCAAACGCGGCGCCGCGAAGGCTGCCTTCGAGGGCTGGAAGCGCTGCGATCACATATTGAGATCCAGTTTGCAGCCACCGCACCGGTCGCTGAGTGCCGTTTGCGCCAGTCGCCCAGC
Organism: Phycisphaerae bacterium; assembly: GCA_044225155.1. Lineage (GTDB taxonomy): Bacteria > Planctomycetota > Phycisphaerae > UBA1845 > Fen-1342 > CAYMBL01. The sequence goes on from JBGAJB010000074.1 coordinate 10,654, forward strand.
CGACGATCAACAAATTTCCGTCGGTGAGCTGGAGAGCGTCGTTGGCGCGCGCGGCGCCACCCGCGATCAACCCCGGAAGTACGAGCGGGTCGGTGCCGATCCATAGCGCGCCGCGATGGACGCCGCCCGTGGTCGTGACTTCTCCCACCGTGATCATCACTCCCCCACCGTTCAGAAAACTCCGAGCGGCTTCGCTCGCGATTGTGGCACCCGGTTGCGGAAGCGTTGTGAACGCCCATCCGGCGGATTGCTGCCACACCGTCGCGTGCAGTTGCGCGTCGGTTTGCAGTGCCCCGGCGATCACGACGGAACCCTCGCCCAGAAAGGCGATTCGCTCGGCCCGGTACCGGTAGTGGAAGATTCGGCAGATCGAGGAGGGTCCACTGGTGCGGGATGAGCTCTTCCCAGAGAACCGGGCGGTACGGCCCGCCCATCAGAATCGCGCGTTCCCCAACTGCGCGCGACAGGGCCGAGGAAGGAATCGCCAGATCGCGCACGATGGATCCCAAGCCGAAATCCGGCAGGATATCGATCGAGTATTCGAGCACGCGCCGCTCGTAGAGATAGGCCGCGCCGGCGGCGGAAGCGAGCGCAGAATCGGTTTTCGCCCCGATAACGGCCCCGTCGCCATCTACGTCGAGCGATTCGGCGAATCCGTCGTCCACATCGCCGCTCGGGCTCTCAATGAGTTGTCGCTCATGCCACGCACCATCGCAGCGCGCGTACGCGAAAACGGCGCCCAGTTCAGTCGCGAAATTGGAGTCGTGCGGCGCCCCGACGAGCAGACAACCGTCGCCGAGCGCGACGGCCGCGCCGAAGTTCGAGCGTGTACCGGCGATCCGCTGCTCGAGCGGCCAACTCGATCTGGAGCGGCGATAAACGTACGCCCCGCCCGTTACCAAGACGCCGGCATCCGCGGAGACATCGGCCGCCGGAGATCCGATTACGAGCCGGTCACCGCAAATATCGACGGCATGCCCGAAATCAGGATCGGAGACGCAAGCGGGCGTAAAGGTCTCGGTAAGAGTCCAGACGCCAAGCACTTCCTCATAAAGATACGCCTGAGACGTGCCGAAGGCAGGATTCCGCGCGGGGCTGCCCACCAGGATGCGTCCCGCGTCGGTCGCGACTGACGTACCGAATGCCGCAAACGCCCCACCCAGGATGGTCTGTTGCAGGCACCAGACCGAACCCGGGCCACACGAAGCAGTCTTGCGGAGAATATGAATGGCACCGTTGCCGAGCACGGCGACGGGCGCGCCGACGACGGCCAAATCGCCATCAATGGCCACGGAGTAGCCGCATTGATTTCCCGGAGCGCATCCAAGCGTCGGGACCGGCAGACTCAGCCAAGCTGCGGTGTCGAAGAGTTCAACCGATCCCGATGCGCCAGCCGGATCGCCGGTCAGCAGGTCGTCGGTCGTCAGATCAACCGACACGCCGATGGGCGCGCCCGACGTAGCCGCGTACAGCACGGCGGCCCGATCCCATGGATCCGTGGCGGCCCCGGTGTTTTGGAATGCGAAAACGGCTCCGGGCGGAGCCGCGGCGGGGTCGATCGCGCCAATCGCCGCCAGATCGCGATGGATCGCAGTATCGCGGCCAAAATTGCCGCCGGCCGCCGCGAGATCGCCCGCATCGATCTTTTGCACCTTTACCCAGATCCCGGTCGCGCAGGCGTCCGGCTCGTACTGCGTGGGATGATTGGGCAGCGCGACAGTCTGAGTGAAATTTTCTTCGACGACATCGCCGTAGTAGAACGGGCCAAACACATAAGGAAAAGCGTTCACGCCGTCTTCGTCGATGGTTGTGAAATAGGCGTATGTGCCTGCGGGGTATTCGGGCGTAACGCACCAACGGCCATTGAGATTATCGAGGTAGCCGCAGTAGAGCAGGCAGCAGGCACCGTCGCAGTCGTAGTAGTAGTCTTCGATATAGGCGCCGCGCGGATGTTCGGAGTCGAAATCCGGCCCGGCGGTTTGCCCGGCATCGAGTGCTGAACCATCGGCCTTGGTAGTACGGTCAGAAGCGGTGCCGATCTTGTAGCCGGACTGCATGCGGACAATCGGACTCGTGCAGTCCTCCGGGTCTTCGTAGGCGTACGGGCCGTAAACCGGGTAGCCATCGAACGCGAAACCGACGATTTTGGAATGAGCATTCACAGATTCGCAAGTCAACGCGGCAATCGCAGGCGAGCGTTGATGATGGTGATAGACGCCTAGCTGCGGTGTGCCCGGCGTTCCGGGACTGCACAGACAGTCGTCCGGAGGCGGCATCCCCACGCAACCTTCCTTTTCGGCCGGGTGTCCCAGCGCCAAATCGAATGCGTTCTCGCTGCCTTCGAAGAATGGGGCATTGCGGTGCCAGGTGTAGTCGTCCCACACTGTCTTGCCCTGGTCCGCTCCACTCACGGGGTCGTAGCTGAATCCGTCCCAGAGATTGAAGATCGCGACGCCATTAATCCATGCGCCGACGTGCTGCGGCTGCTTCCAGAGATCGGTGCGGACGACCATTTCCGGCTCGGGAGTCAGCGGGAATTGGAAAAGCCAGTTCAGGTTCGACGGCGCGGAAAAGTCCTTGTCACCGGCAGCAAACGTAAACGGGCCGACC
>JBGAJB010000075.1:0-2587 GCA_044225155.1 Phycisphaerae bacterium
CGCGCAGCCCACGCGGCCCCCCGACGGCAGCTACTACATCGCCTACATGCAGAATCAGCCGGCCGTCGGCGAGCAACGCATCCGCTTTATCCACGGCGTGGACGACAACACCGTTCCCTCGCAGCCCAAGGTCAACTTCAGCGCTCTGCCCGGCGATCCGGTGGTGATCCTCAATCGCGGCGACTGCACGGCGGCGATCCCGAACTGCTACATCGGCGGCGTCGAGACCGTGCCCTGGCTCGTGGCCGATCCGACCGACGGCACATGTTCGTGGTCTATCAGGACGCGAGCGAGCCGGGCGGCGCGGACATCGACATCTACTGCGTCACACTCACGCGGCCTTCCGCGGCGGGCGACTGGTCGGCCGGGGAGCGCGTGCGCGTCAACAAGGGATCGACGCCCACGGACGCCGACCAGTTCTTCCCGACGGCGGCCGTCGATTCCAGCGGCTCGCTGCATGTGATATGGTACGACGAGCGCAGCTACAGCAGCCAGGGGCAGGGGTTGCCGTGTTTCGGCGTTTTTCCGACCTATAAATACGATGTGTTCAGCGCCCGCAGCATCGATCACGGCGTCACATTCGCTGAGACGGCCTTGTCAAAGCTGGTGCCGCCCTCACCCTGTGACGGTGCGCAGAACGCGCCGGCCATGGATTACGCGATCGAGCCTGATCCCGACTATCTCGAACCCGGCGAGTACATCTCGCTGGCCACGCGGACCGACCCGACAACCGGCAGCGTCCACATATACTACGTCTACACGGGAACCGATGACTGCGAACTGGGTGACCCGGGCACGACCAGCGACGACGCCGACCCGGCCGTGATCTGGTTCAGCCGCTCGATTCAGAATTAGCGCTCTGCGTTACAAGCAGCCGCATCGCACACGCCGGCCGATCGCACACGCCCGGCCGATCGCGGCGCTAGAACGCTGCGACGCCGCCGAGCTCGCGGCCGACCACCAATTGGTGAATGGTTTCCGTGCCCTCGTAAGTAATGACGCTCTCGAGGTTCAGCGCGTGGCGGATCGGGCAGTGCTCGACGCTGATGCCGCCCGCGCCCAGCAGGTCGCGCGCGTCGCGCGCGATGTCGATCCCCAGGCGCACGTTGTTCCACTTCGCGAGCGAAACGTGGCTGTGGTGCATCTTGCCCTGGTCTTTCAGCCGACCGAGCCGATAGTTCAGCAGCTGGCCGGTCGTGATGCGGCGCAGCATGTCGGCCAGGCGGATCTGAACCGTCTGGCGCGTGATCAGCGGCGCGCCGAACAGAACGCGCTGCTTGGCGAAATTCAGTGCTTCCTGATAACAGGCCATCGCCGCGCCTACGCCACCCCACGCGATTCCATAGCGAGCCTGCGTCAGGCAACCCAGCGGGCCGCCCAGCCCCTCCGCCTTCGGTAGCCGGCTGCTCTCGGGCACGCGCACATTGTCGAGAAACAGCGTGGACGTGATCGAGGCGCGCAGCGAAAACTTGTGCGGGATGTTCTCGGCACTGAAGCCCTTCATGCCCTTCTCGACCAGAAAGCCGCGAATGCCGTCGTCGGTTTTCGCCCAGACCACCGCGACATCGGCGATCGTGCCGTTCGTGATCCACATTTTCGAACCGTTCAGCACCCAATCGCCGCCCTGCTTCTTGGCGTGGGTTTTCATCGCGCCGGGATCGCTGCCGCCGTCCGGCTCCGTCAGGCCGAAGCAGCCGATCTTGCGCGCCTTGGCCATATCCGGCAGCCAGCGCTGCTTTTGCTCATCGCTGCCATAGGCGTGGATGGGGTACATCACGAGGCCGCTCTGCACGCTGGCGAAGCTGCGCACCCCGCTGTCGCCGCGCTCCAGTTCCTGCATGATCAGGCCGTAGGCGACGTTGTTCAGCCCGGCGCAGCCGTAATCCTGAAACGTCGGCCCAAAGAGACCCAGCTCGGCCATCTCGGGAATGAGTTCGGTCGGAAAGCGTTCGTGCTCAAAGCATTCGCTGATGATGGGGATCACACGCTCATCGACGAACCGCCCGACCGTCTCCTGCACCTGCCGCTCCTCGTCGGAGAGCAAATCCGCGAGGTTGTAAAAATCGGGGGTCGCGGCGTTCACCGAAACATTCTTCATGATCGCTCCTGCGCCCGGCCGAGCACGCCCGCTCGGACCGGCTTCGTGCGGATTCCCGCGGCAAAAATGGGCACGGCCGCTCTCGGCCATGCCCGAATCGCTATGTTAGCCCCCGCGCGTGACGCTACAAAGCGCCCGCGATGCAGCCGTTGAGCCGCGCGATCCGCAATCGCTTTGCGATGTGCGGGTCCGGATCGGTGGCGGCCAGCGCTGTGCTGGGGACCGGCCTCCCGACCGGTCTTTTTCATCGATGCGCGCTCCTCTGGAACGCCCCCCAGCTCCTGCTTCCGAAGACGCGGGTTGACCACACCGATCTCCCTCGCCAGACTCCAGAGATGCGCCAGATTCTGCTTTTGTCGGTGATCGCGCTGCTATCCAACGGACCCGTCGCGGCCCAGACGCCCAGCGGCGAGTCCGAGATCGACCGCCTGGTTCGCGAGGGCAATGTCGAAGCTCTCGAAGCCCGCCTTCGCCAGGCCGCGCGCCCAG
>JBGAJB010000075.1:2644-13318 GCA_044225155.1 Phycisphaerae bacterium
GGCCGCGACGAACGCCGCCGCGCGCGAGACGGAAGACGAGGCGCGCACGAAGGCATTTACGGCCGCCGAGCGGCGCTACCTGAGCTGGATCAGCACGGCGCAGCGCAGCGAAGCTCCCGACCCGCGGCAAAAGACGGTGGCCGTCGCGACCGCTCAGGCCGCTTACGGCGGCATGCTGCTCTCGCGTTGGGCCGCGCGCGATCTGGATGATTGGGAGCTGACGCGTGGTCGTGGAGTTGATCCGCGCCGTGTGCTCCCGCTCATCACGAAGGCCCGCGATCTCTTCACGCAGGTGCTCAGTTCGCTGGAGCCGCTCCAGCGCGAGATCGCCGACGGCCGTCCCGACAGCGAGGACTCGCTGCTCGCGACGGGCCTGTTGGACATCGTGCCGCGTCTCATGCGCGATGCGCGTTTCAACCTGGCGTGGACGAACTTGTACGCCGCCACGCTCGATCCGCAGGACGCGACGAAACGCACCGGTGCGCTCGAGTCGTCCGAGATTGCATTCCGCGAGTTAATCGATCGCGGTGGGCTCGAGGGCGTCGCTCTCACGCGTGTTCGAGCCGGGCTGGCGGCCGTGCAGCGCGAGCAGGGCAAATACGACGCGGCACTCTCCACGCTCGCCGAGGCGGCGCAATCCGTCACGGATGGCGCGTTGCTCGCCCAACTGCAATTTGAGCGCGGCCGCGTGCTGGCCCTGGCGGGCAAGCTCCCCGAGGCGCGCGACGCGCTGCAGCCCCTCGCGACGCGCGGCGAAAACCCGCAATCCGCCGATGACGCGGCCCGCTTCTACCTCAATCTCGCGCTCCTCTGGGAACCGTACGTCGATCTGCTCGAAGCGGCGCGCACACCGCGTGCGCCAAACGACTCAAGCGGGAAAAATCGGACGCTGCGTGAGCAAGGTCTGCAGAAGCTCGCTCGACTCGCGGCCCGCGGTGGACCCTGGCCGCGCTTGGCGCAGTATTACGCTGAGCCCGTTCTCGACCCGAAAACTCCCATCAAGGATCAATCCGCGATCGAGTTGCTGTTCCTCGGCCGCAAACTCATCGGCGAAAACAAGCTCACCGAGGCGATTCCGATGCTCCGCGAAGCCTCGCGCCGGCCCGAAGCGCCGGCCGCCGTCACCGGCGACGCGCTGCTGGAACTCGGAAGCGCGCTCGCCAAACAGGGCGATGCCCGCGGCGGAGCGGAAGCCTTGGCGCGCCTCGCGCGCGACTACCGCCGTCACGAGCGCGCCGCCGCCGCCGCGACCACCGCGCAGGCGCTTTGGACGCGCGTCGCGCAGGAGAGCGGCCAACCGGCTGACTACCTCGCGCTCGCCGACGTCCTGCAGAACATCGTGCGAAATTTCCCAGAGCATCCGCTCCGTGCCGAAGCCGCTTGGCTTTGGCCGCAGGCGCTGCAGGCCGGCGGCAAGTACACCGCCGCCGCCGAGCAATTCGGCAATGTGCCCACGACGTCGCCGCATTTCGACGAAGCGCAGCATCGCCGCCTGCTCTGCCTGCGCCAGGCGCTGGAACAGGACCGCGCGCAGCTTCCACCCGACGAATACCGGGCGCGGACCGAGCGGCTCGTCGTGGAGTTTCGCAATTTCGCGACGCTCGCCCGCCGCCGCGCCGCGACCGCCAGCCAGAGCACGCTCGTGCGCGACTACGCCGATTCGGCCATCATCTCGGCCGCCGAATTGCTGAACTCGCCCGAACTCGCGCGTTACGACGAAGCATTGAAGGTTTTACAGGAGCCCGGCGCGCCACCGGCCAGTGACACGCTCATCGGGCGCGCACTCGCCGCCCGCATGAGCGCGCTATTCGGTTTGCGGCGGTTTGAAGACGCGGCCGCCGAGGTCGATCATTTCGTGAAATCCGTTTCCCCCGATGCCGCGGCCGGCACACTCGCCAAGCTCGGCCTGGGCCTTCAGGAGGAGGCCCAGAAACTGGCAGACGTCGGCCGAGCGGAGGACGCGCGTCGTCTGGCAGGGGAGTCGCTACCCGTTTTTGAACTGCTCGAGCACTGGGCGGCTGCCGACGCGTCCCGCGCAAGCCTGTTGCAGTCCACCCGGTTTGGTCTCGCCTCGCTGCGTCTGATGGCCGGAAAGCCCGCCGAGGCCCTGCCGCTCACGCGCGGATTGGTGCAGTCCGCCGGCACCAGCGGCGATGTGTTGCGCTTGCATGCGCGCGTAGTCACGGCCTTGGCGTCGACAGACAAGACTCAGGCCGCCCCGGCCCGCGAGGCCTGGTCGGTGCTGCTCCGCGACCCGAATCTGCGCTCGGTCGCTCCCGCACGCTATTGGGAGGCACGCTACGAATTCCTGCGCCTGCTGCTGGAGGAAGGCCGAAAAGAGGATGTAGCCCGCGCGATCCAGCAGGAACGGGCCTGGTATCCCGAACTCGGCGGAGCGCCGTGGCAGGAACGGCTCGAAGCGCTGCTCGCGGCCGCCGGCGGCACGGCAGCCACGGCGAGCGCGCCTGCTGAGACGCAGTAGTCAGTAGGTCAGTAGAAATAGTGGTAATGGCCCAGTTTGAACCGAGCCGCGACCGTGAGGGAGCGGGGGACGGAGAAACCCTTCTCGCGCAAGCCGAGAATGACGCTCGATTCCCCGCTTCCTGAGCGGCGCGGCTCGGACAAGCGCCATCCAGAGCCACTGCCAGGGATCGGCTCGACCTCTCGGCGCGCCCGCTCGACTTGTTATCATGCGGCTTGCGATACGTGCCGTGACCATCGGCGCCCGGGCAGGCGATCCGACGCGGCACTCGAACTTGTCTTTTCCCGGAGGATTCTCGTGCAAAGGATTGCTGAGACCCTCGCGCGCGCGGCCGCGCGGCCGATTCGCTTCAGCGCGATCCCACTTTCATGCGTCGCGCTGCTCCTGAGCACGACGGGTTGTGCGGATCGCGTCGAAACGCGACCCATCCCCGAACCGATCTACGCCACGAAACGCTGGACGCCGCCGCCGCAGCCTCCGGCACCCCCGTCGTCGGTCAAGCCTGCTCCGGATCGCGAGTTGGCGATCAAGCCGAACATTGAGCCCGCCACGCCCGGCCTGCCAAGCGGAATCATCCCGCCGGGCGGTATCAAGCAGGGCAACTGGAAAGTGATCGTCGTGCATCATTCGGCGAGCAACGTCGACACGCCGCAGGGCATGGACGCCTATCACCGGTTTACGCGGCATTGGGAAAACGGTTTGGGCTATCACTTCGTCATCGGTGGCGGCGTGAATTATCCCGACGGCAAGATCTTCGTCGGTCCACGCTGGACCAAGCAGATTCAAGGCGCGCATTGCGGCGTGCCGGCCGGAACCTACTTCGGCGTTCGTCGGCCCGACAATTTCTTCAACGAGCACGGAATCGGCATCTGCCTGATCGGCGACATGAACGGGCGCCAGCCCACGCCGCGTCAACTCGCCGCGCTCGAAAACCTGACCACGTACCTGTGCGGAAAGACGGGCGTCCAGCCGTCGTACATCTACGGCCACGGCCAGGTAAAGCAAACCGAGTGCCCGGGTCGGAACATGCGTAACCGCATCGTCGCCCTCCGGCGTCATGTTTCGTCAGCCTTGGCGCACGGCGAGGCGCTTGTCGCGCCGGAAGTGTTTGCGCTCTTGCCGGAAGACGCGCAACCGCCGCTTTCGTACAACGATCTCTTTGAGCCCATGCTGGCGCTGGATGACGCGCTCGCGGTCGAATCAGACCATCAGTGCGCCTGCCCCGATGAACACGACGGATTTGTCGATTTGCCGCTCGCGGCGGAATGGAATTTCTGGTGGGAGAAGCTGGGCGTCGGCGAGTGGCCGCTAGTCAGCGGCTTTGTCACGCAATCGCGCGACGCGTTCGATGCTTCGCTGCTGGATCACGACTTCGACGCGAACTGGATGGCCACCGCGCTCGACGCTGAGTGATGCTCGGCTGCCCGGGGCGGCGCGCGAAATCAGTTCGCAAAAGCTCCCGACCCCGGTGATCGGCTGGCCGTCGAACGAAGTCAGATTGTCACCGACGAGCAGTCCCGCCGCGGCCGCCGGCCCATTCGTTTCGACGCGTTCGACCACCACCCCGCGCTTCGCGTGAATTCCGTCGACAGCGCCGACGACCGCTCCCAGATAGCCGTGTGCGAGCGATTTCGACGACGTCAGCGCGTCAATCATCTTCCGCCGCTCGGCGGAGAGCGGAATCGCAAAGCCGATTCCGTCGTCGTCCGCGCTGCGCGCGTGCATCGCCGTCACGATTCCGATCATCTCGCCGGCGAGGTTGAACAGCGGCCCGCCCGAATTCCCCGGGTGAATCGAAGCCGTGGTCTGAATCATGTCGGTATAGAGGCGATCGTCATCTTCTCCGAGGCCGGGCAGGCGGCGTTGCAAGTTACTGACCACGCCGACCGACACGCTCAGATTTCCGTCCGCGCCGAGTCCGATGGGATTGCCGACCGCGATCGCCCACTGGCCGCGCGCGACTTTGTCCGCGTCCGCGAAGCGCACCGTCGGTAGCCCATTTCGCGCGACACGCACGATCGCGAGATCAGCCCGCACGTCCGACCCGACCACGTTTCCCGGCGTGCGCTGTCCATCGTGAAAAATCACTTCGATTGTGTCGGCCGCGTGAATGACGTGCTCATTGGTCAGAATCAACCCATCGGCCGACAGGATGCTGCCGGATCCATTGACGATCACGCGCGCATCGTCGGTCGTGTCGTCCGCCCGCCGTTGCGAGCGAATTCCGACCACGCTGGGAGTCACCTGCTCGATCGTCGTCTGAAAGGCGCGCTCCAGCTCGCGCGCACCGCTGGGGAGATTCGGCGTCTCCCCGCCGCCGCGCGTCGGGTTCGGCCCCGATGCCAGTACGCTCAGCGCCGCGAATAACGCGGCGGCGACTCGCAGCAGTACGCGATCAGAACTGGCGCGCACGGGAAAGGCCCTCGCAAACAGCGAAACCCGGTGAATCCCGTTGTGATTCTCGACCTGCGCGGGCGGGAACGTGAAACGCGCCATGCCGGCGCTGATAATGTCTCGACTCTTCGGATACTTCAGCCGAGCGGCTTGGAAATCAGCGACGAACGTTTGCGATCGGGGGCGGCGCAAGGCTTGCGCTGCCGTTGGCCGCGGCGTGCGGCAGGAGCGGCAGCGGAATTCCGCGCAGATCGGTGGTCGCTGCCGCGTAGTCCGGCCGGCGCGTCACGCGCCCACCGAGCCGCACGGCCATGCCGCGCCCGCGTTTGCCTTTCTTCTTCGCGCCGCGCCGTCCACGCGTCGCTTTTGGCTGCCAGTGCAGGACGATGTAGTCGTCGAGATGCTCGGGACAGGTGAAATGGTGCTCCCAGCCGTAATCGCCCGAGTGATAGTCGCAGTTCTCGGTGGAGTAATCGCGGCAAATCTGCGGGCGAATCTCGTACACGCCGCAGCGATAGTCGGGCTGCAAATGTCGGCACGTGGCCATGATGTAGAGATACCAGTCGCCGTCTTCGACGAAGACGGAGATGTTCTCATGCATCAGATACCAGCGCACGAAGTCGAGTTCCTCGCGCGTTTCGGGCGTGTCGATCGGCAGGGCGATGTAGCGGCAGCAATAGCCGGTGCAGTGTTCACAGAGAATGCCGGGCATGAACGGTTCGCCTCTTGGTGGCTTGCGGGTCCGCGCAGGTCGCGCCGGCCAGGAACGCACGCCCTCGCCGGGCGGCGAGGGCATGCGGGCCGTTGTTTCGATTACGCCGGTTGCAGCGCCTGTTCGAGCAGGTGATTCCAGCGCCGCGCCGTGCGATCCTTCCACGCGCCCTTGTGATAGCCGTACCCGGCGATCAGCGGCAGCGCGAGCGTCGCCTCGCTGTAGACCATTTGCTCAAACGCCGTGTCGACCTTGCCCCAGCTTGACGCTTCCTTCAGCGTCGAGCCGGAGAGCGCTCCGTCGCGCACGTCGGCCACCGTGATCTGCAGCGCGTACTTGTGCATCGGCGCTTCGTAGCCGAGCACCTCGGCCGCCACGACGATGTCCTGCGTGAAGTTCTTGGGCACGCCGCCGCCGATCATGAAAATACCGGTGGTCGGATTCTTGATCTTGAGCTGCGTCAGCTCATAGAAATCCTTCACGCTGTCGATGCTGAGCTTGGGCTGATCGCCGCGGAAATGCTGATGCGCGACCAGGCCGAAGCCGGCCGAGCAGTCCGAGAACGCCGGACAGAAAATCGGCACATCCAGCTCGTACGCGGCGCGCGTGATCGTGTCCGTGCCCTTGTCGTTCTTCACCAGATAAGCGCCCATCTCGCGGATGAACTCGCGCGAGCTGTACGGCCGCGGCTCCAGCGAATCGGCCATCTTCTGCATCGTCTCGTCGCAGTGCCGCAGGTCATCTTCGTCGATGAACGTGTCGTAAATGCGGTCGATGTGCAGATCGCGCAGCTTGTCATCGTCCATGCCGGCCTTGAAACGCTCGTCCGCGATCCAGTGCTTGAAGCCCAGCCCCTCGAAGAAATCCTGATCGACGATGTTCGCGCCGGTCGAGACGATCGCGTCGACCATCTTGTTGCGAACCATGTCGATGAAAATCTGCTTGAGCCCGGCGCTGATCAGCGAGCCCGCCAGGCAGAGAATCACGCCGCAATCCTTGTCGCGCAGCATGCGGTCATAAATGTCCGCGGCCCGCGCCAGGTCCCGCGCTGAAAACGCCAGCGACGCCATCGACTCGACCAGCGGCACCACGTTGTGCCGCTTCATGTCGATGTGCTGGATCGGGCGATTGAGAAGCTCTTTTTTCGTCATTTCCTGCAATCCTTCCTGCGGTGTACGCCATGTCCGCGCTTCGCCGCGCGCGACTTTTCCGGATTCGTTTTCCTGCCATGATTATTCGCGAGGCGCGCCCGGCTGACAAGCGAATTGAGTTCGATTACAAATTTTCGAAGGCATTGCAGACCCAACGCGCGTCACGTCAGTCCGTGGGGATGGCTTCTTCTGCTTCTCTTCAACTTACAGGCGCGGCTCAGATCAGAATGGAAGACCACCACAACCGGGCAAAAAATAGGCCCGAACCCGCGCCGCCAATCAATCGCGCTGGATGAGCTTTTCTTTCAGAAACCGCCCGGTGTGGCTGCGCGGCGCGGTGACGATCTCCTCGGGCGTGCCGGTCGCGACGATTTCGCCGCCGGCGTCGCCGCCCTCGGGGCCCAGGTCGATCACCCAGTCGGCCGTCTTGATTACGTCCAGGTTGTGCTCGACCACCAGCACCGTATTGCCGTGATCCACAAGTCGGTTCAGCACGGCCAGCAGCGTATGAATGTCAGCGAAGTGCAGCCCCGTCGTGGGTTCGTCGAGGACGTAGAGGGCGTGTCCGCCGCCCGGATTGGCCAGTTCACCCGCCAATTTCACACGCTGCGCCTCGCCGCCGGAAAGCGTGTTGCTCGGCTGGCCGAGACGGATGTAGCCGAGCCCCACGTCGGAGAGCGCCTGAATGCCGGCCTTGATGCGCGGGAAGCTCTCGAAGAACCGCAGTGCTTCTTCCACGCGCATTTCGAGCACGTCGGCGATGCTCTTGCCGTGGTAACGAATTTCGAGTGTGTCGCGGTTGTAACGCGTACCCTTGCACTCGCCGCACTCGACGAACACGTCCGGCAGGAAGTGCATCTCGATCCGCCGCACGCCCTGACCCTGGCACGCCTCGCAGCGTCCGCCCTTGGCGTTGAAGCTGAACCGGTTGGCCTGGTAGCCGCGGATGCGGGCTTCCTTGGTTTTCGCGTAGAGCCGCCGCACTTCGTCAAAGACGCCCGTGTACGTCGCGGGATTGCTCCGCGGCGTGCGACCGATCGGCGTCTGATCGATCTCGATCACCTTGTCGATCCCGCTTGCGCCGCTGAGCTTGTCGAAGTGGCCGACGCGCTCGCGGGATTGCAACAGGCGGCGGCGCAGCGCCGGCAGCAGCGTCTGTCCGATCAGAGTGGACTTGCCGCTGCCCGAAACGCCCGTGACGGCACAGAGCACGCCGAGCGGCAGGCGAACGTCGATTTTCTTCAGGTTGTTTTCGCGGCAACTCGTGAGTTCCAGCCACTCATTCTTGCGCGGCGTGCGCCGCTCTTCCGGAAGCTGAATGCGGTATTCGCCGCAGAGATACCGCCCCGTGATCGAATGCGCATCGGCCAGCGTCTGGGCGGTTGGCCCTTCGGCGATGACGCGCCCGCCGTGCAGCCCCGCGCCGGGGCCCATGTCAATCAGATGGTCGGCCGCCCGAATCACGTCCTCGTCGTGCTCAACGACGATCACGGTGTTGCCGATGTCGACCAGCCGCCGAATCGACGCGAGCAGCCGCTCGTTGTCACGCTGGTGCAGGCCGATCGTCGGTTCGTCGAGCACGTAGCAGACACCCACGAGGCCGCTGCCAAGCTGCGTGGCCAGGCGGATGCGCTGCGCTTCCCCGCCCGACAGCGTGCCGCTGGCCCGGTCGAGCGTGAGATAGCCCAGGCCGACCTCGTTCAGGAAACGTAGGCGCCGTACGATCTCCTCGTTGATCGGCGCGGCGATCTTTTCCGCGTCGCCCTCGAGCCGCAGCGCCGCAAACCAGGTCAGCGCGGGTGCGATCGACAGCCGCGTCAGATCGAAAATGTTCTTCCCGCTGACCCGCACCGCCAGTGCGGCCCGCGCGAGACGCCCACCCTCGCATGTGCGGCAAACGTGCTCGGACTGATACGCCGAGAGCCGGCTGCGCGCCCCTTCGCTCCCCGCGGCCTTCAACCGGCGTTCGAGCGTCGGAATGACACCCTCAAATTCGACGCCGTGTTTCTCCGCGTCGTCCGGCCGCGTGCCTTGCAGGATGATCCCGCGCAGCTCTTCGGGCAGATTCTTGAAGGGCGTCTTTTCGTTGACTTTGAAGAGCTCACACAGGCGCTTCACGAGTTTGGAATACACCTCGCCCGCGCCGCGCGCTCCGCGGCCCCAGGGAGCGATCGCCCCATCCGCGAGCGATAGGTTCTCATCCGGGACAATGCGCTCCACGTCGAATTGCGGCATCTGCCCCAGACCGTCACACGTCGGACACGCGCCATAAGGCGAGTTGAAGCTGAACATGCGCGGCGCCAGCTCGGCCACTTCCTCGCCGCAGCGCGTACACGTGTAGTGCTCGCTGAATGTCTCGTCTTCCCACGCTTCGACGTGGCCATTGGTCTTGCCGATGCCGTTTGCCCGGCTGACCAGCACCGTGCCCTCGGACAGGCGCAGCGAGGTCTCGATCGCATCCGAAAGCCGCCTCCGCACGTCCGGCCGCACGACCAGCCGATCGACCACCACGTCGATGTCGGTCTTGCGCTGCGGTGAAATTGCCCCCACTTCCTTCACTTCGACCAGTTCGCCGTTGATCCGTGCCCGAACATAGCCCTCGCGCTGAATCCGCTTAAGCACCGGTGCGTGGTCGCCGCGCTTCCCGCGCACCAGCGGGGCGAGCACCATCAGGCGCGATTCGGTCGGATAGCCGAGCACGTGCTCAACCATCTGGTCGATCGTGCGGCGCTGAATCGGCTTATCGCATTTCGGGCAGTGCGGCTGGCCGACGCGCGCGAACAGCAGGCGCAGGAAGTCATAGATTTCGGTCGTGGTCGCGACGGTCGAGCGCGGATTCGGGGCGCTGGCGAGCTGCTGGATAGCCAGCGTCGGCGGCAGCCCCTCGATCCGGTCCACCTCGGATTTGCCGACCTGCTCCAGGAACATCCGGGCGTGCACGCTGAGCGATTCGACGTATTTCCGCTGCCCCTCGGCGTAGATCGTGTCAAAGGCCAGGCTGCTCTTTCCGGAGCCGGAAAGGCCGGTGATCACGACCAGCTTGTCGCGCGGGATGTCCACGTCAACGTTGCACAGATTGTGCTGCCGCGCTCCGCGTACGCGGATTTCCCGCTCGTCCAACTTCCGCCTCCGCTGCGGGCCGCGCCCTGTCTCCTCCGGCGCGGGCCGAAACGGCCAATTGTAACAAAACGGCATGATGCGCTCGAATGCGTCGGCGAATTTCGCGGAAAATGGCCTCGATTGAGAATGAACCTCGTATTCGGTGCGACGGGCGGCTGGCGAGGTTGTAGGCGTAACTAACCTGCCTCTCGACTCCCGGCGCGGGTTCGAGAGGTGCTAACGAGGCTTTCCGTCGGGCTTAGTGGACACACGGCCGGGCCGGACGCGTTCCGAATCCGGTCTGCTCTCCGCGGCGGAGCAGGAGAGCTAGGCCGCCAACGGCAATTGTCGCCAAGGTAGCGGGCTCGGGAACTTCGTCAGTTTTCACAAAGAATCCCGCATTGGCGAGCGGGCTGCCGCCGAAATTGAATGTCGTGTTCGTCGTAAGATCGAGCAGCTGATCTTCACTCGCGCCGATTCCCACGGGGCCGCGAACTTGCATACCCACAGCGCTGAGTTGGGCGCCGCCGGTAATCGCCGTGAATTGCAGGCTGAGAAGTATGTGGGCTGGCAGGACGATGTTCAGGTCCGACAAGTCACCTTCGGCAAAGGAGAACCGGAGGGAAGAGCCCGGGCCGATGCCGAGTTGTTGAGTTTGAAATTGGAATGCGCCGAGGAGTGATTGATCTGCGGCATCGTAAAACCGCGTCACGATCGTGCATACGCTGACTGTGCCCGAAGTTCCGGTATTCGCGATGCTGATGCCGATGGCTGACAGCTTTCCGCCGGAAATCATTTGCAAGTCGTCTGCCACCTCGTCTCCGCCGATTCGGAAG
>JBGAJB010000076.1:0-6700 GCA_044225155.1 Phycisphaerae bacterium
GGCCGTGCCCACCACGATGGTGATGGCCGACTCACCCGGCATTCGCAAGACGAACGTCCTGATGCGCGGCGAATACGACAAGAAGGGCCCGGAGGTCACCGCGGGCGTGCCGTCGGCGCTACCGCCCTTGCCGGAGGGCGTGAAGGCGGACCGGCTGGCGCTCGCCAAATGGCTGGTCGATCCGGGCCATCCGCTCACCGCGCGCGTCGCGGTCAACCGACTCTGGCAGATGGTTTTCGGCACAGGCATCGTGAAGACCTCCGGCGATTTCGGCATTCAGGGCGAATGGCCGAGCCATCCGGAGCTGCTCGATTGGCTAGCGACCGAGTACGTCGCGAGCGGTTGGGACACCAAGCACATGCTGCGGCTGATGCTGACGTCGCAGGCGTATCGTCAGTCATCGCGCGTGACGCCGGAGCTGCTCGCGGCCGATCCGGACAATCGGCTGTTGGCGCGCGGCCCGCGCTTTCGCCTGCCGGCCGAGGCGGTGCGAGACTCGGCGCTCTACGTCAGTGGCCTGCTGGTCGAGCATCCCGGCGGTCCGAGCGTAAAGCCCTATCAGCCGCCGGGTCTGTGGGAAGAAATGGCGATCGACCCGACCGGCCGGGAGTTTTCGGCGCAGGTTTACAAGCAGGATCACGGCGAGGCGCTTTATCGTCGCACGATGTACACATTCATGAAGCGTTCGGTGCCGCCGCCGTCGCTGGCCGTCTTTGACGTGCCGAGTCGCGAGTTCTGCGTCGTGCGTCGCTCGCGGACGAATACGCCGCTTCAGGCGCTCGTGTTAATGAACGATCCAACCTATGTCGAGGCGGCCCGCGTCTTCGCGGAGCGCATCTTGAAAACGCCGGACGCGGATCCGCGCGCGCGCGTGGCCGGGGCATTCGAACGCGTCACGTCGCGCCCGCCGACAGCGGCCGAGACGGACGTGCTGATACAGTTGTACGAATCACAGCTCGCGCGCTTCCGCGGCGACGCGAAGGCGGCCGAGGGATTGCTCGGCGTCGGCGAATACGTCCGCGACGGCCACCTCGATCCGGCCGAGTTGGCGGCGTGGACGATGGTGACGAGCACGCTATTGAACTTGGATGAGGCGATCACGAGGGGATGAGTGGGAGCAACGAGATGCGAGAAGCGAGAAACGAACTGGGCTCTCCCGCGATGCATCCGCCCGTCGGTATCCCGAACACCGTCGGAATTCCTAGCCCCTTCGGCATCCCCAACTCGTGCGGCATCCCCGACCCGTTCGGCGTTCCCAACCCGTTCGGACCCCCCAGACCGTTTGGAATCCGGAGCCCCTCCGGGGCGACCGACGATCGCGATAGGGGCAACGCGATGGCTCGCGGCAGAGCAGCTAGAGTGAATCGCGCGAAATTGCCCGTCTTGCAAAAAGGGGGAAGCCATGAATCCCTGCCGTGAATGCGATCTTTTGCTGACCCGCCGCCAGCTTTTCGGCCGCGCCGCGACCGGAATCGGCACGGCCGCGCTCGCGGCGTTGCTGAATCCGAATCTCATGGCCGGCACGCCGGATGCAGCAGGGGGGAGCATCTTCGCGGCCCATCCGCCGCATTTCGCGCCGAAGGCCAAACGCGTCATCTATCTGTTCATGTCGGGCGGGCCGTCGCAGCTCGACCTGTTCGACTACAAGCCGGAAATGAAGCGCCGCCAGGGTGAGGATCTGCCCGAATCAGTGCGCATGGGCCAGCGCATCACCGGCATGACCAGCGGACAGTCGCGCCTGCAATTGCTCGGCTCGGCGTTCAAGTACGCGCAGCACGGGCGCAGCGGCGCGTGGGTGAGTGAGCTTTTGCCGCACACGGCCAAGATCGTCGACGACATTGCGATCGTCCGCTCGGTCAATACCGAGGCGATTAATCACGACCCGGCCATCACCTACATCACCACCGGCGCCCAGCAGCCCGGCCGGCCGAGCATCGGCTCGTGGCTCAGCTATGGCCTGGGCAGCGAAAACTCCGATCTGCCGGCGTTCATCGTGTTTATCTCGATCGGCACGGGCCGGCCCGACGACCAGCCGCTCTTCGATCGTCTCTGGAGCGCCGGGTTTTTGCCGTCGAATCATCAGGGCGTGAAGTTCCGCAGCTCCGGCGATCCCGTGCTCTATCTGAACAATCCGCCGGGGATCGACCGGCCCGCGCGGCGCGAGATGCTCGACGCGGTCGGCAAGCTCAACCAGATGGCGCACGACGCATTCGGCGATCCCGAGATCAACGCCCGCATTCGCCAGTACGAGATGGCTTATCGCATGCAGGCCTCCGTACCTGATCTGGCCGACATTCGCGACGAGCCGGAAAGCACGTTCAAGCTCTACGGCGATTTCGCCCGGAAGCCCGGCACATTTGCCTACAACTGCGTGATGGCCCGCCGCATGATCGAGCGCGGCGTGCGGTTCGTGCAGCTCTTCCACCGCGGCTGGGACCAGCACTTCAACCTCGACGGCGCGCTCAAGCTTCAGTCGCTCGACGTCGATCAAGCCTCGGCCGGCCTCGTCATGGACCTCAAACAGCGCGGCCTGCTCGACGACACGCTCGTCATCTGGGGCGGCGAATTCGGGCGCACCGTCTATTGCCAGGGCGATCCGGCCGACCCGAATCACGGACGCGACCATCACGGCCGCTGCTTCACGATGTGGATGGCCGGCGGCGGCATCAAGGGCGGCGTGAACTACGGCGAGACGGATGATTTTTCCTACAACGTGGTCAAAGACCCCGTGCACATTCACGACCTCAATGCGACAATCCTGCAGTGCCTGGGATTCAACCATGAACGGCTGACGTTTCGGTTCCAGGGCCGGGACTTCCGCCTGACGGATGTGCATGGAAAGGTCGTACGTGCGCTGCTGGCGTAGTTGCAGAACGGCATTGCTGCTCGTCGCGTTCGCGTCGCATCCCGCGCTGGCGGACGACATCTATTCCGCCGACTGGATGAAAGTTCCCGTCGCGCAGCTTGGCGGACGGCTTCACCCGGTCATCGTGCATTTTCCCATCGCCTTGCTGATGTGCGCCGCGCTCCTGGAAATGTTGCGCGTGCTGCGCGGAGAAGGTGGCGGCGCAGCTGTTGCGGTTGGGCCGGGCGGCGCCGGCGCCAAAGACAGTCTCGCGATTTCCCTGCGGCCGCGCGTGACGGACACGGTGCGCACGCTGGTGGCATTTGGTGCGCTCGGCGCGGTCGTTGCGGCATTTGCCGGCTGGCTGAACGCGGCCGCTGAGGAGCCGTCGAAAACAACCGCCACGACGCTCTTCTTTCACCGCTGGACGGGCATCGCCGCCGCAGTTTTGGGCCTGACCGCCTGGTTGTCGGCCGCACTCGCGCGGCGTACGCGCTGGGGCTGGCCGCTGCCGACGTTCCGCTTGGCGCTGCTGTTGGCGGCGGCGGGCGTCGGGATCGGCGGGCATCTGGGAGGCACGTTGGTTTACGGCGAGGACTACTACTGGTCGGTATTCAATTCGCCTTCGACGGGTGCTGTCGCACGCACGTCGACCGAGCCGACCGGAGCCGCGGCTCAGGGGCGCGGCACGGGAGAAACGACGCTCGGAGCGGAGATCCTCGACTACGAGCGTGACATTCAGCCGATCTTCGCCGCCCACTGCGTGAATTGTCACGGTCCGTCACGGCAGAAGGGCAAGCTGCGGCTCGACAATTTGAATCTCACGCTGGAGCGCCCGGGCGTGCTCGTCGCGGGTAACGCGGACGCGAGCGAGATCATCCGGCGCGTGAGTTTGCCACCCGATGACGAGAGTTTCATGCCGGCCGTGGGCGACCCGCTCACGCCGCAGCAGATCGATACGCTGCGCCGCTGGATCAACGGATTGGGGGGGTCGCCGCCCGTCACGGTCCAAAGATCATTCGCTCGCACGGCTCCCGAGGAATCGCGTCCGGCGGGTGAGCGTTCAGCGTCCGGCGGCGACGCGTCCGGCAAGAAGAAGCCGGAAGCCCCGCCTTCGGAATCCAATCACGAACCGACGGCCGCAGCGCCGACCGAACCGCCGGCGGAGTCGAAGCTGACCGAGAGCCAGCGTGCGGCGCGCGATGCGGCCGTGGCGGCGATTCGGGCGCGCGGCGGGTTGGCGCTGCCGCTCGGCCAGAACAGCGACCTGCTGGAAGTGCGGCTCGGACTGATTGGTCAGCCGGTGCAGGATCGCGATCTCGATCTGCTGCACGGCCTCGAACCCGTGCTGCGCGACCTCGATCTATCAGGAACCAAGATCACGGACGCAGGTCTCGTCGGGCTTGCGGGCTTTCCGCAGCTGGTCCACCTGAATCTCAGCCGCACGGCCGTGACTGACGCCGGGGCCGACGCACTCGCGAGCATCGCTTCGCTCGAATACCTGAATCTATACGGCACCGGCGTGAGCGACGCCGGGCTGCCGAAGCTGGCGCGACTCGCCAAACTGCGCAGGCTCTACCTGTGGCAGTCGAAGGCGACCCAGGCCGGCGTGGACGCGCTGGCGAGCGCGATGCCAAACGTCTCGATCGACTTCGGCCTGCCGCCGGCGAGCGCTTCCGCGCCCGCAACGACGACCGCCGCGGCGATTCGCCGGCCGAAGTGCTGCACCGCGGCCGAGGCGGCCGGCAAGACGTGCGACCATGCCTGCTGCATCGAGGCGGCGAAGGCGGGCAAGGTGTGTGAGAAGTGCCTTGCGCAGTAAGACGTAGGGGAGTGCGGGGTGCCGGAAAGCAGGAAATACCGCGTCGAGCCGGACAAAACGTGCGATCTCTCCCGGTGGGACTCCAACGATGACGGCAGCCTCGACAAGGAAAAGACCTCGAAGGACTTCGCCGATCTCCACGAGCGCTTCATCGAATTGACGCAGCTTCTGTACGCGGAGCACAAGCGCGGATTGCTCGTCGTCTTGCAGGGCATGGACACGAGCGGCAAGGACAGCGCGACGCGTGCCGTGTTCGGCGGCGTCAGTCCGACCGGCATCAACGCGGTGAGCTTCAAGCAGCCGTCAGCGGAAGAGCTCAGCCACGATTTTCTCTGGCGCGTCCATCGCCACGCACCGGAGCGCGGCGAAATCACGATCTTCAACCGCTCGCATTACGAAGATGTGCTGATTGTGCGTGTGCACGATCTGGTGCCGGAGAAGCGCTGGAAGGCGCGCTACGAGCACATCCGCAATTTCGAGCGACTCTTGGTCGACGAAGGCGCGGTCATCGTGAAGTTCTATTTGCACATTTCAAAAGATTTCCAGAAAGAGCGGCTGCAGAAGCGGCTCGACGACCCGAAAAAACACTGGAAGTTCAATCCCGGCGACCTGGTCGAGCGCGAAAAGTGGCCGGAATATCGCAAGGCGTACGAGGACGCGCTGGGGAAATGCTCGACTGAAGACGCTCCCTGGTACGTCATTCCATCAGAACGGCGCTGGTTCCGCGATTGGCTGATGACGAAGATTCTGGTCGAGACGCTGGAGGGGCTGGATATGAAATATCCGAAAGTAGACTTCGATCCGGCGAACATCAAGATACCTTAGGCTTCAGCAATCATCGGGGTGAGTTTCGAGGCCTAATCCGGGGCCGTTGGCTACCTGAAGAAAGTGCCGGAACGGAATTCCGGGAGCAATCCAAAACCGTATTTCAGAATTCGAGATCCCACCCGCAGCACGAATTTCTTCGGTCTGGCGTCCGGTCGTTTTTCCGACGTCGCGCTCGACGCTCGTCGCAACACAAGTATCGAAAATTCGCGGCGCGATCCCAGCGATGCCGATGAACGCCGCCGCGCCGGGATGAGTCCCCGGGCATAATACGCACATGCCCGAACGGTTTCTCATCGGCTGCATGTCCGGCACCAGTCTCGATGGTCTCGACGTGGCCCTCGTGCGCGTGACGGGGCGGGGCTTGTCGATGCACGGCCGATTTGAGCAGGGGCGGAGTACGGCGTTTGAGGAGGTCGCGGTCGGACTGCGGCGACTGGCGCGCGGCGAAGCCCTCCGCGCCGCGGAAGTCGCGGCGCTCAGTCATGATTTCTCGCGATTGCACGTGCGCGCCATTCAGCAACTACTCGACGGGGCGAATCTGCCGGCGGCGAGCGTCGCGCTGATCGCGCTGCACGGCCAGACCGTGTTTCACGCGCCGCCCCTCAGTTGGCAGTTGATTCAACCGGCCCCGATCGCGTCCGCCTTCGGCGTGCCGGTGGTACACGATCTGCGCGCGGCGGACCTGGCGGCCGGCGGGCAGGGGGCGCCGATCACGCCCATCGCCGATGCGCTGCTTTTCGGCCTGGCGAACGAGCGCGTGCTGGTTCTGAATCTGGGCGGATTTGCGAATTTCACGCTCATTCCCGATTGGCCGTCCGAGCAGGTGCGCCGCGTGGCCGCCTTGGAGACGATCGACGGCGGGGATATCTGCATCTGCAATCAGTTGCTGGATGCCCTGGCTCAGGGGCGCCTGAACGCGGCCTTCGATCGCGACGGCGGGACCGCGCTGAAGGGATCAGTACACGAAGACGGGCTGCGCGCTGTTGGCACGCATCTCACGCAACAATCGTCGGCGGGCCGCTCGCTGGGTTCGCGCGATGAATCGCTCACGGCCCTGTGCGAACGGCTGAATGCGCTCTCAGCGGCTGATGCACTGCGCACGGCCTGCCGGGCGATCGCGCTGACGATCGCCGCGCGTGTGCCGCGGGCGGATGTCGTCTATGCGGCCGGCGGCGGGGCGCATAACGAAGCGCTGCTCGCTGAGT
>JBGAJB010000076.1:6766-13261 GCA_044225155.1 Phycisphaerae bacterium
TCGAGTGAACCTCACGGATCGCGCCGACGTGCCGCTGCAATATCGGGAAGCAGTCGAGATGGCGCTGCTGGGGGCGCTGTGTGCTGATCGAGTCCAGATCGCCTTGCCACGCGTCACCCAGCGCACACGGCGTACCATCCTCTCCGGGTCGTGGACACCCGGCGCGCCGGCAAGCGCAAACGAAGTTGATACGTCGTTTTAGCGCTCGCGGCTTAGAACTGCTTGCGCTGGCGGGCCGTGGGAATGCTGAGCTGCGCGCGATACTTGGCGACGGTGCGGCGCTTGATCTCGATGCCCCCCGCAGAGAGCTTTTCGACGATTTCGTCGTCGCTGAGCGGCTCGTGCTTGTTTTCCTGATCGACGATTTCCTGCACTTTCGCCTTGATGCTGTCCCAGCCGATCGCTTCGCCGCTTTCGCTCTCCGTCCCGCCGGTGAAGAACTTGCGCAGCGGGAACATGCCGCGCGGCGTCTGCATCCATTTTTCGTCGACCGTGCGGCTGATCGTCGACGGGTCGCATTCAAAGCGCTCGGCCAATTCGTTCATGCGCAAGATTTTTAGGTGCTGTTCGCCCTGATCGAGGAAATCGCGCTGGGCGTCGACCACCGCCCGCGCCACTTCCAGCAGGCGTTCGCGTCGATAACGCACGGCGTCGATGATGGCGCTGGCCGCATCGATTTTGGACTTGATGAACTCGCGGGCTTGCTTGTCATCGCGGCTCTTCTCAATCGCCTCGCGAAATTCCTGCGAAATGCGCAGCTCACGCTGATTGGTGCGGGTCAGCCGCACGTCGTAGCGATCTTCCTCTTCGTTCCATTCCACGAGCACGTCCGGCACGATCGGCGGAGACGTGCGGCCGGAGATTTCGAGGCCGGGGTGCATCGACAGACGCGAAATCGTGCGAATCGCATCCTTGACGTCGTCCACTTCGATGTCGAGCGCAGCGGCGATCTGCGGAAGACGGTTTTTCTGCAGGTTCTCAAAGTGCTCTTCGATGATGCGTCGCTCGATCTCGGTGTCGCGCGGCATCGCTTCGAGCTGCAAAACCAGGCATTCCTGCAGATCGCGCGCCGCCACGCCCGGCGGATCAAGCTGCTGCACGCGCGCCAGGGCCTCGCTGAGCGCCGCCAGCGACACCGCCGTGTCGGAATCTTGCTGAATCTCTTCGAGAGAAGAGGTAAGCCGCCCGCCGTCCTCGATCGCGTCGATGATCTGCTCACCGGCCGCGCGAATCTCGTCGTTCACTTCGACCAGCGACCACTGTTCGAGCAGGTACTCGCGCAGGCTGCCCCCGCGCGCTTCGGTGTTGGCCATCGCCTCCAGCTTGGCCTCGCCGTCTTCGCTCATGGCGGCCTGCGAGCGCGAAGGGCGATAGTCGTAGTCGTCTTCGAGCAGTTCGTATTCGGAGTTCAGATTGTCGAGCCGTTCGAAATCCCGGCCATCCTCGACGTTCAGGGCCTGCTCGCCCTCGGGACGCTCGTTGGCGGACGAAGTCTCAATCGGATCCGGCGTGCGGGCCGCTGCCTCGTCTTCGCCCGGCGCGACTTCAAGGGCGGGATTGCCGTCCAGCTCTTCGGCGATGCGCGCTTCCAACTGCTGGGCATTGAGCTGCAGGATGTTCATCGCCTGAATGAGCTGCGGCGTGAGGCGCTGTTGCTGCACCTGTGCCTGGCGGGCGATCTGTGAAAACACCTGCGACATCAAGTCTCCGGCGGGAATCGGGCTCAGGCAGCGAATTCGCTGACGTTCCGTTCGCCCCGAGCCGTAGCGGGATGGGAAACGGGGCGAAGGCAGGAGAACCGCGTTCCCGGTTCAACGGATAGCGTATCCCCGGCGAACAGCCGAGTCAAAAACAAACCTGTCATTTCGCTCCGTAGGCGAACGTGAACGGCTACCCCACCTATCGGGCGAAAGCGGGCTGAAAATGTCGCATTCCGGCATTCGGCGGCGCTATTCGGTGACGCGCACGACCTTGTTGATCAGCACGTCGTCAACCGGAACGTCCATGAAACCGTTTTGCGAGCCGGTGGTCACATCGCCGATGGCATCGATCACGTCGAGCCCCTCGGTCACGCTGCCGAACACGGCGTAGCCGGGCATCGACGAACTCATGTAATTGAGCGAATCGTTATCGACGAGATTGAAGTAGAACTGCGAGGTGGCCGTGTCCGGCGCAGTCTGGCGTGCCATCGCGATCGTGCCGCGCACGTTTTTCAAACCGTTGTTCGACTCCAGCCGGATTGGATCGCGCGTCTGTTTTTCAACCAGGCTGGGCTCAAAGCCTCCACCCTGCACGACGAAATCCTTGATGACGCGATGGAAAATCGTCCCGTCGTAGAAGCCGTCGTCGACGTAGCGCAGGAAATTATTCACCGTCAATGGGGCGGCCGTGCGATTGAGCTGCACGACGATGTCGCCCATGCTGGTCGTGATGCGCACCTTCGGCATCGGGTCGAGCGTGGCGCCCGAGCCGTCGTCGGCCGGGACCGCGCCGAAATTCGGATCAGCCGCGATCGTGACGCTCACGTCGGCGCTGACCGGGTCGGCCGTTCCAACGCGCGCATCGACGCGGAAGCGGACGACCGCGTCATTCGCGAGCGACGGCGCGACGAAGCTGGCGAGCGCCGTCGAATCGTCGAGCAGTGTGACCGCGACGCCGAAGGTCTGGTACCAGTGATAGCTGACGCCTGAGGCACCGGCGGCGACCTTTGCTTCGAGCAGGGCCGTGTCGCCGGCGGTGATCGATGGCGGCGCGGTGGCGGTCGTTTGTAGATCCGTCGTGCCGGGTGTGGATGCGTCGGAGGACGGACAGCCGCCCAGGCTCGCGGTGAGCAGCATGATGGGCAGGGCGACGGTGGCAAGAAACGGGTGAAGCCTCATGATTCCTTCCAGTTTCATTATCGGACGGTCGGCCCGTGTTGCGCCGCAATTCTTTCGGATGAATCATACGCGCTCCATCAACGGCTCCCAATCTGCCCTTGCATGCCGCGGGTTGGCGCTTCGGCTCGGGTCGGTAGCATGCCGAAAGTACCGCTTGTGAATTTGCAGCGTGTCAGCCCGGACCGCTTCGCCGCCAGCCGGCGCGCGCGCTGACCGGCCTCTGATCGAAAAGAGCAAGAAACATGGGCGACGCGAGTGCATCGGTCTTCAACGCGGAAATCGTGCGACGCCAGGACTTCACCGAGGATCTGTTCGTCCTCGGCGTGCGTTTGCGCGACCAGCCGCTCGCGTCGTTTGAGGCGGGGCAATATGCCACGCTCGGCCTGCTCGGCGACGCGCCGCCGGGCGGGAACGCCAAGCTCATCAAGCGGCCCTATTCGATCGCGTCCGGCGGAAACGAAACCGATTGCTACGAATTCCTCATCACGACAGTCCCTGACGGCCAGCTAACGCCGCGCCTCCACCGGGCGCGCGTCGGCGAACCGATCTGGATGGACCCGAAAGTGCGCGGCAAGTTTTTTGCCGCGTCGAACTGTCCCGACAGCGACGTCATCATGATCGCCACGGGCACCGGGCTGGCGCCGTTTCGGGCCATGTGGCGCAGCTTCCCCATGGGGCAGCGCTGGAAGCGCCTCGCGATCATCCACGGCGTGCGGCAGGTGAAAGACGCCGTGTACGGCGAGGAAATCGCGGCGCTCCGCAAGGACTCGAATGTGCGCTACGTCGCGGCCGTCTCGCGCGAGACGCCGACGAATCTAGTCCGGCGATGATTCAGGACATCAAAGACCTCCTCGCCCCGCTGGGCTTCGCGGCCGGGCACACGGATGCCCCCGGCGCGATCTTCAGCGAAAAGTACTGGTAAGGACCGGCCGATCTTGCGCGGTATCGACGGCTTTCTGTCCGATCCAGCCGGACTCGCGCGCGACTGTCGCGCCGTGCGCGATACGCGATAAACCTTCCAGCAAGTCTTCCACCAGGTCGGCGCTGTCCTCGATCCCCGGCGAGAGTCGCACGAGTTCGTCGCTGAGGCCGACTTGGCGGCGGACTTCCGGCGGGATGGTCTTGTGAGTCATGGCGGCCGGGTGGCAAATCAGTGAGCGTACGCCGCCGAGGCTTTCCGCCAGCGCGAAGAACCGCCGCTGCGATACGAACTCGCGAATCTCGTCGCCCGTCGCGGCCAGCTCCAGGGAAACGATCGCGCCGAATCCGCTCATCTGCCGGCGCGCAAGCGCGTGGCCCGGATGGGACTTCAATCCCGGGTAATTCACGCGCCGCACAGCCGGGTGCCCGTCGACTGCGGCCGCGATGGACGCCGCGTTTTCGACGTGTCGGCGGATGCGCAGGTCGAGCGTCTTCAGGCCGCGCAGCGTCAGCCAGCAATCCTGCGGCCCCGGTACGGCCCCGATCGCGTTTTGGAGGAACTTGATCTTCTCGAATATCGCCGCTTCGCGCGCCAGCGCCGCGCCCTGGATCAAGTCAGAGTGGCCGGCGAGATACTTCGTGACGCTGTGGATCACGATGTCCGCGCCGAGGATGAACGGCTGCTGAAGCGCCGGCGTGGCGAAGGTGTTATCCACGACCAGCAGCGCGCCGCGCGCGTGGGAGACCCGGGCGGCGGCGGCGATGTCGTAGATCAGCAGCCGCGGATTGCTGGGCGATTCGAGCCAGAGCAAGCGCGTCTGCTCGGATGTCGCGCGCTGCAAGGCGTCGAGATCGTTGAAGTCAGCCTGCTTCACAATCACGCCGCGTGGCTGAAAAACCTGGTGCAGCAGCCGGTAAGTGCCGCCATAAACATCCAGCGGCACGACGATTTCATCGCCGGGGGCGAGGAACGCCGTCAACACGGCGTGCTCGGCCGCGAGGCCGGATGCAAAGACGGCGCAATGCTCGACGCCTTCGAGCGCGGCGAGCGCGCCTTCGAGGCGGGCGCGGGTCGGGTTGTTTGTGCGGGCGTAGTCGTAGCCCGCGTGAACGCCGGGGGCCTCCTGCTCAAACGTCGACGTTTGATAGACGGGCGGCGTGACGGCGCCGGTGAGCGGATCGCTTTCCTGACTCAGATGAATGGCACGGGTGGCAAATCGCATGACGAAATCTCCTACGAGTTAGTTTCTGGTCTCCGAAACGAGCGCTCGGATGACGAGCGACTCGCTTGTATTCGCAGAGGTCAATGTGGCCAGCGTGGTCGTAATGGACTCACGCGAACAGGGCGAAGTGAGCGCGTAGACGCGGTCGGCCTCCGCATCGGAACGCAACCCCAGCAGCCCGCGAATCCGCACGCCGTGACGGACAAGGGCGGCCTCCACGGCATCGAGTTGCGCTTGGCGGGGCGCAAAGGAAACGCGCACGAACCAGCCGGTCCGCGGCGAATCGACCTGTCGCGTATTGGCGCGCCTCGGGAGCGAGGCGGTGGCCGTTCCGCGCTCCAGCACGTCGACGACATCATCCAGCACAGTCGCGGCCGTCACTTCCGGTCCGGCCCCCGGGCCGCTGAACACGAGGTCGCGCGCGCCGGGTCGGCTCAGGCACAGCGCGTTGCACTCGTCTTCGATGGCGGCCAGGGGGTGCGCGCTCGGCAGCCACGCCGGTCCGACGAACGCGGCCAACCCCTCCGAGGATCGCTCTGCAAAAGCGATCGGCCTGAGTCCGCCGCCGAATGTGCGTGCCTGCGCGAGATCGTCGGGATGCAGGTTTTCGATGCCGGTCGTTTCGAGCTGGGAAACACGCGGCGCTCCGTCGCCGAGATGCTGGAGCAATACGACGAGCTTCTCGGCCGCATCACGCCCGCTGAGATCGTTACGAGCGTCCGGCTCGGCGAAACCCAGCTCGATCGCGCGGCTGAGAGCAGCAGTGAGCGTCGCCCGGTCGCGATCGATGCGCGTCACGATGAAATTACTCGTGCCGTTGATGACGCCGATGACGCGACTTGCCCGAGCCGCGAGCGGCCGATCGCGCAGCGCTCCGAGAAACGGAACGCCGGCGATGACGCTCGCCTCGCAGCGCAACGAAGTGCGGCGGGAGGCCGCCAGCGCGTGCAGTTCTTCCCCGGCGTGGGCGAGCAGCGACTTGTTCGCGGTGACGACGGGCGTGCCGCGCGCGAGCACACGCATGACGATCGAGCGGGCCGGCTCGACTCCGCCGAGAAGCTCAACGACGACGTCGAATTCCTGCGCGAGGAATTCATCGATGTTGGATATCAAGCGCGGCGGAGCGATCAAAGAAGCGCGCGTGCGCCGCGCGTCGCGCACCAGCGCGGCGCTGATTTGCGGAAGCAGGCCGCGCGCGTGCAAAGTGGAGGCGTGTTCCGCGATGGAGCGTGCGAACGCCTGTCCGACGTTTCCGAGTCCCAGCAGGCCGATGCGCACCGTGCGCGTTCGTGAACGAGGGGCGGGTTTGGATTCGATCTCTGCCAGAGCGGTCATGAACAGCACTCCCTGTTTCGCGCGGCGCCGACGCGGGCGCGCGGAATCCCCGGGCGACCCACTCGGGACCGCTTGCGAACGACAATGTGCGAAGGCAAGTGCGGGCTGCCGATCCAGCGGTGCGGAAGTCGCTCGAG
>JBGAJB010000077.1:0-13242 GCA_044225155.1 Phycisphaerae bacterium
TGCAGCGCGGGATCCTTCCGCCCACGGCCCGCGAATTGTCGATGGGCATGAGCGGGGATTATGTCGCCGCGGTCGAGGAAGGCGCCACCTGGGTCCGCCTCGGCAGCACGCTTTTTGAGGGCTTCCGCGACCCCGGCGCGGCGTATACTTGATTGGTCCACCCACCGACACACGAGCTGGCGGGTGAGCCGGAGTTCACCGCCTGATGACCCGCCCGTCCGCCACGCTTCGCTGCCCGAGTTGCAAGGAGACCTTCCCAGCGCCGGCCGGCGCCGAACGCGTCGACTGCCCGCACTGCGGAAAGGGGATGCGCATCGCGCCCACGGGGGCGGCCGCGAAGCCGAAGAACGTCGCGACGGCCCCCGCGGGTATAGCGCCGTCGTTCGGAAATCAGTGCGTCCGCTGCAAGCATCACCTCGCCCCTGGCAACACGGTCTGCCCGCGCTGTCACACGCTCGTTGCGACCGGCAATCGACTGCCGCTGTTGCAACGCATGCAGCGCCTCAGGCTTCGCACGGGTATGACGCTGCTGATCAGTGTGCTGGCTCTCGGCGTGATTGCGTATCTCGTGAAAGACTTCCTCGACCAGCGCAACCGGCTTCAGCAGCCGCCGCACACTGTTTCGCTGTCCGTCCCGTCGGCCACCCAGCCCACGACGCATGCCCGCGAACAGATCGTGGCGTTGCTCGGCGCGCGAAACGCGGCCGAGCGCAAGGCGGCCGTTGAGGCCCTGCGCCCGCAAGGCGCTCCCGCACTCGATTTGCTTGTCAGTTCGCTCAATGAGATTCCGACTAACGTTCCGAAGATGGAGCGCACTCGCAATCTTCGTGCGGTCATTGCACTTCTCACCGCCGGCGGTGCGGCCGGCCATCTTCCGGCGCTCGAAGAACTCGGCCGGGAACCCGAGCTGCACGATGACGCGCTGATCGCGCGGGCCCTTCTGGGAGACCCGCGCGTCAGCGCCGAAATCGTCTCGCTCTGGTCGGTAGCACTCCAAGAACGACTTTTTCTCGAACGCGTCGCCGTTCTCGCATCGGCCGAGGAGCAACCATCGCTGCGGTCGGCGGCCCTGCGGAGTGCGTCGCGCTAAGGCCGACTGACGGCGGCCTTGCGCGAGCTGGGCGTGGTCCCCGAGTCCAACGTCCTGGGGCAAGTGCTCGCGCTTTATTGGCGAAGCTGGGGCTGGCTCGGACAGCAGCGCGACGAACGCTCGGCCTCCGAAATCTTCGATTGCGCCAAGCTTCCGGGCGCAGCGGGTGAGGACGTGAAGGAATCGGTGCGGGCGGCGCGGCGTTCGCTCGAAGCCAGTTCCGCAAGCCAGCCGGAAATCACCGCCGCCGCTCTGCTCGTGCTGACAAACGAAGCGCCGCAATACGAATCGCTGCGACGCGAAATGCAGAAGCGCTTGGTCGAGGCTCTGCCCACCGCGTCGCCGGCTATTCAGCAGCGGCTGACGTGGACGGTGGCGCGCACGGCTGGCGGCCCAGTTGCCGGCGCTCTGCGGCACCCGGCGGACGTTGATAGCACTACCGTGCGGGCGGTGATCGATTGGGCGCGTGGGGCCGGCGTCGCCACCGTCACGACGCCGCCACACCCGTCACGCGCGACACCGCCGGTCCCAACACTTCGCGTCTGCTCCGTGCGCCGGCAACATCAGGACGCGCTGCTGCCGAACCTGCGCTCGCCGGACTGGGACGCGTCGCGCGCCGCGCTGCGCGAATGGCTGGCGGCCGATCTGGGTTATCCGCCGGCCACTCAGGCGCTGCTTGCACCCGAAACTGCGGATCGCTCGCCGCCGGCACTCGCGGCCGCCCTGACTTTGGCAGGTCGCTACGGCGGTTCCGCGGAACGAGCACGTTTACAAACCTGGCGCGAATCGGCCGATCAACCGCCCTGGGTGCGGGATTTGGCCTCCACCGCGCTCGCCATGCAAGCCTTGCGAAACGGCGATTCGGCCGGCAATTGGCCGCTGGGAATTTCCAATCCCCTCGACGGGAACGTCATTGAGCACCTGGCGCAGCTGGTCATCAGCGGCGGCGCCAAGGCCGAAGCCGCGCTGCGCGGCGCGAAAGAGCAGGCTTTGCAAAGCGCGGATCGCCGCTCGCTGCTCAGCGAAATCTCCGAAATTCGCGCCGGCGTCGAGTACTAGCCGGACCTGCGACCCGCTCGATGCTCGTCGCGCTGCGGGCGATACACTTCCCGCGATGAAGATTCAGACGCCGCCGGGAATGCGGGACTTTTACCCCGAGGACATGCGCCTCCAGAACTGGCTCTTTGACCGCTGGCGCAGCGCCTCGCGCGCTTTCGGCTTTTCCGAATACGAAGGCCCGATCTTCGAGTTCCTCGATCTTTATACGCTCAAAAGCGGCGAGGAAATCGTCAAACAACTATTTCACGTCCGCCACGGCCAAGCCGAGGACGCGAAGTTCGCAATTCGTCCGGAAATGACGCCCACGCTCGCGCGAATGGTCGCGGCGCGGGCCGGCGCGCTGCCGCGCCCGATCAAGTGGTTCAGCATTCCGCGCATGTGCCGCTCGGAGCGTCAGCAACGCGGGCGACTGCGTGAATTTTTCCAATGGAACGTGGACATCCTCGGAGTCGAAGACCCGCTTGCCGACGCCGAGGTGATCGCGGTTGCCGTCTCTTTTCTGCGCTCCATCGGTCTGACTCCCGACGAGGCCGTCATGCGCGTCAGCAGCCGGCCGCTCGCCCGGGCCGTCCTCGCCGGACTCGGGATCACGGACGAACGCTCCGCGGCCGCCTTCGCACTGATTGACCGATCGGACAAGCTCGACGCGGCCGAGTTTCACAAGCAGTGGCAGGCGGAGTATCCAAGCGGGCCGGACGCTGGCGAGGTCGGCCGCCTCCTGGGCGGCGGAAATTTGGAAGAGTGCGCCGCAATCGCTGCGCGCGCAGGCGATGCCGGCGCAAAGGCCGCGACGGATCTGCAAGACTTCTGGAAAAATCTCGACGGGCTTGGCGTCGCACCGTACTGCGTCTTCGACCTGCGTGTCGTGCGGGGGTTGGCGTACTACACCGGCGTCGTGTTCGAGCTATCCGCCAAGCGCGGCGGACTCCGCGCGCTGGCCGGCGGCGGCCGCTACGACGATCTCACCACGCTCCTCGATGGGCCGCGCGTCACAGGGGTCGGTTTTGGCGCAGGGGACGCGCCGATGATCGAGTTTCTGCGCGAGCTGAATCGCCTACCGAATCTCGCCGAAGCGCTCGACGCCTACGTGATCGACGCCGCGCCGGAGTTCTTTTCCAGCGCGCTGCGCATCGCCGGAGAGTTGCGTCAAGCAGGCGTCTGCTGCGATTTCTCCTACAAGCGCCAGCCGATTGGCAAGCAACTGAAATCCGCCAGTGGACGCGGGGCCCGCTACGCGATCATCGTCGACGCGAAATCCGGTGACGGCGATCTGGCGAATGCGTCCGGCGCGGCACGCACGGTGGAAGTCAAGGACCTCGCGAGCGGAACGCAGCAGTCGGTCGCGCTCACCGCCCTGCTTGCGGCAATCCGATCGCCCCGCCCCTAGCAGACCCCGGGATGGTCGGCAATTCGAGTTTTTTGAGCGCCCTACCGCACGCCGTTCGCGTCGGCATGCTTCGCCCTTCAAGTCCAAGCCGCGCCGACCGAACTAATTGCTGTGCTTCGCGTCGCCCTTCAGAATCCGAATAATCGACATGATCGTGTTCCAGTTCCGCGTCGTGGCCGACACGCCCAGCATCTTGTCCATTTGTCCTAGATAGCCGATCGTGCGCGGGTCACGCCGATATTCGCCGAAAACAAAGCGATTTTGCGCGGCCACCAGCCGTAGCAACCATTTGCCGTTCTCCGGACGGACAATGGGGAACGAATTCGCTGCGGACGGACGCTTCGAAACCACGCTCAGGAAGCGAACCACATCCGTCGCCGGCCGCTGTTCGCCAAACGGCGTTTCCGACTCCAGGCGAACGAAATCGCGGCCTTCGCAGACCATCATTTCCGCCTCAAACGGCAGTTTCCGCTGGAATGCTTCGCGCAGCTTGGCTTGTGACCCCGGCTTCCGAACGACGAAAGTGCCGGCCGCCCCGACATTCACCACGTCAAACTGGCTCAGTTCGCGCACGAGCGCACTCGGCCGGAATGTGCGGTGCCCGCCGACGTTGACGCCCCGCAGAAGGACGACGCAAGCCATGGACAAATCGTAACCACGCGCTGGGAGAGGAGACGGTTTTGACAGACTAGGCCGAGGTTCGAAACTACGAAACGGAGCGCAGCTCGTCGTCATCCGCGGCCACCACGCCCAGCGTCTGCAGGGCGATCAGGGCCGCTTTCTGCTCGGCTTCCTTCTTGCTCGGCCCCCAGGCGCTCGGGAACTGTCTTAGGCCGATCGTGACCGCGATCTCGAAGCACTTGGCGTGATCGGGGCCCTTCTCGTCGAGCATGTCGTACTCGGGCGTGGCATTCATCTCACGCTGCGCGTACTGCTGCAACTGCGACTTGTAGTTGAACTGATGGTCGGATTGCGTCGTGGCCCGCAGCTCATCGTCGAACTGGGTCAGGATGAACTTCCGCGCCGGTTCCAACCCGCCGTCCAGATAGATCGCGGCGATGACCGCCTCCAGGACGGCCGCCGACAGCGAGCGCGGCAATTGCTCGCCACCCTCCATGCCTTGGCCGAGTTGGAGGAATTCGCCGAGCCGGAGCAGGTCCGACACGCGAGCGCAGACTCTGCGCGAGACAACCGCGGACTTGATCTTCGTCAGCTCGCCTTCCTGGGCTTCCGGCAGACGCTCGAACAACTCCTGGCAGACGACCAGGCCGAGCACGGCATCGCCAAAGAACTCGAGCCGCTCGTTGCTATTGCCGCGCGTATCGGCGGATGAGGAGTGCGTCAGTGCGGCTCGGAGCAGGGTGGGATTTTGGAAGCGGTATCCCAGCCGCTCCTGGCACTGCGTGAGGTAGTCAGCTTCGACACTCTTGCGGGACAGAACTCAACCTCGCGGTGGCCCGATGGGCTCCTCGCAGCTTGGCGACAACAACGGCCGGCACGATATGAACTTCATCGGCTACCAACCGAGCCCGAGTATAGCGAAACGCCCCCGGGCAAGGGGAGTGCATTTTTCGGCGCAGGACAGATTCCCTGCGGAAAGGGGGATGCTACGCCGATTTGTGCTGCGCCGGCCCGACGCGCGCCTTGCGGATTTGCTGCTGCCAGCGCGCCCGCTGCGCACCCACGGTTTGCCTCAGAAGATCGACCAGCTGTGGATCAAACTGCGCGTTCGTGCCGGCCGAGATGGCGTCCAGCGCGGCATCCAGGCTGTGCCCCGGCCGCAGCGCCCGATCGCAGGTCAGCGAATCAAACGCCTCCGTGATCGCCAGCAGCCGCGAGCCGTACGGAATTTGCCCGCCGCGCAGCCCGTCCGGCCAGCCGGTGCCGTCGTACCGCTCGCGCAGATGTCGGATGATGAGGATCTCCGTGCGGAAAATCTTTAGCGGCTCCAGGATCTTGCAGGTGATGAGCGGCACCTGGCGAAGCGCCGCCGCCTGTCCCTGATCCGCGGGCTGCGTCTGGAAGAGCAGCTCATCGCGCAGGCCGATCTTGCCCAGATCGTGCAGCATCGCGGCGTTGGAGAGCGTTTCGATCATATGGTTCGAACCGCCGGCCGCCTTGGCCAGCCAGCGCGTATAGGCGGTCACGCTGCGCGAGTGCCATGCGCTATATCCGTCGCGCGCTTCGAGCGCCTGAATCAGGGCCCAGACGCTCTGCAAACAGAGCTGTTTGCTGCGCATCGCGAGCGCCACGATCTCCTTGCGCAGACGCTCGACATCCGCGACCACGATCTGATCCGGCTGCGCGCCCTCGAGCAGCTCATCGCAGCGCGTCACGCGATTGCGCCCGGCCCGCTTGCTCTCGTAGAGCGCCTGGTCGCCCAGATTGATCAGGTCCGTGACGGAGCTGACACGCGAGTCTTCCGTCGTCGCAATTCCGATCGAAATCTGGAGCCGCAAATTCGAGGCACCGGCCGGCGGCGGAAGACGGCGGATACCCGTGCGGATGCGCTCGGCTACCACCGTGGCATCCGAGAGCGAGGTTTCCGGACAGATCACGGCGAATTCTTCGCCGCCGTAACGCGCGACGAAATCCGTCTCGCGTACCGAGCGGGAGATCAAACGCGCGGTGAGCTTCAAGGCCTGATTACCGACCTCGTGCCCGTGTGTGTCGTTGACGGCTTTGAAGTGATCGAGGTCGAGCATCATCAACGAAACCTGACCACCGTAGCGCCGCGCCCGCGCGTACTCGCGATCGAGCTGGGCGCGAAACTGATTGTGATTCCAGAGTTCCGTGAGTCCGTCCGTGAGCGCCGCGTGTTGCAGGCGCTCCTGCAGCCGATTCAGCCGCAGACCGGCCCGGATGCGCGCCAACAGTTCTTCGACGTCATAGGGCTTGCGGAGATAGTCGTCCGCGCCGGCGCGGAGCAGTTCCTTCTTCCGATCCGCCGTGTCATACGCGCTGACGATCACGACATACGTGCCGTCCAGACTCGGATCGCTGCGGATGCGGCGGCAGACGTGGATACCGTCGAGCACGGGAAGCAGCACGTCGCAGATCACAACCCGCGGGCGATATTGATAGATCGCGCGCAGGCCGGTGTCGCCACTGTCCGCCTCGACGATCGAGCACTGCAGCGGGGCGAGACGCGTGACCAGCAACGCGCGCTCCGCCGCATCATCCTCGATCACGCAGATGTCAATTTCGTTCCGTTGCATGCCGTGTCCGCCAGCCCAGGACGGCCGCGCGCTCGCGCCACCGCCCCCTATGGAGTGGCGTCAGCGCTGATTCCCCACTTGCAGTATGCAATTCGTGCGACAAGGTCTCTGTAAATGCACGGCAGG
The DNA here is from genome assembly GCA_044225155.1 of Phycisphaerae bacterium. GTDB lineage: Bacteria > Planctomycetota > Phycisphaerae > UBA1845 > Fen-1342 > CAYMBL01. Next base: position 6,881 of record JBGAJB010000077.1, read on the forward strand.
CGTGGCGTGATCGCGCAGATCGTCTGAACGAAGCCGGATTCTGGGACGTGCGGCGTCTAATAACCGGCCGCGTGCCCGTCCTTCCGCGACTCGGACGCGCCGATGTAGACGTCATTCTTGGCGTCGTAGCGGATCGCCTGATAACCGCCGAATGCGCCGGGGGCGTCTTTCAGGACATGCCCGCGCGCGACAAGCGCCTCGCGCACGGCCATCGACACACCCGATTCAACCGCCAGCTTTCCGCCGTCGTCCATCTTCGTGCCGTCCGGGTCAGACGAGCCGGTGTGATAGAAGCGCGCCGCATCGCCCGTTTCCTGCAGGTTCATGCCGAAATCGATCAGATTGCACAGAATCTGCACATGGCCCTGCGGCTGCATGTCGCCACCCATCACGCCGAAGCTCATCCACGGCTGGCCGTCTTTCGTGACAAAGGCCGGGATGATCGTGTGGAAGGGCCGCTTGTGAGGTTCGAAAACGTTCGGGTGCCCCGCCTCCAGTGTGAATTGCGCCCCGCGATCCTGAAAGCAGAATCCCAACTCGGCCGGACAGACACCGGAGCCGAATCCGCGATAATTGCTCTGGATCAGCGAAACCATGTTGTGCTCGGAATCCGCGACGGTGAGGTAAATCGTGTCGCCTTCGCGCAACTTCGCATCCGCCTGCGCCAGCTTCTCGCGCATCGCTTTACTCAGCGCGGCATTCTCCGGATTGCCGGCCGGATACTGCTTCGCCGCGTGCTGCGCGTCGATCAGCTTGCGCCGCTCGGCCGCATAGCTCTTCGACAAGAGCTGTGTCACGGGCGCCTTGGCGAAATCCGGATCAGCGTAGAAACGCGCGCGATCCTCATAGACGATCTTTTTGGTCTCGATCAACGTGTGTAGATAATCCGCGCTGTTGTGGCCCATCGCCTTCAGGTCATAGCCCTCGAGAATGTTCAGCATTTGCAGCGCTGCGATGCCCTGGCCGTTCGGCGGCAGCTCCCAGACGTCGTATCCGCGATAATTGGTCGAAAGCGGCTCTACCCACGTGGAGGTGTGATCGGCGAAATCCTTCGCGCGCAGGTAGCAGGCGTGAGCCTGACAGAATGCGTCGATTCGCTGTGCGATCTCTCCGCGATAGAACACATCGCGCCCGCCGGCCGCGATCAGCTCCAACGTCGCCGCAAGCCTGGGGTTTGCGAACACTTCGCCCTTGCCCGGCGCGTGCCCGCCGGGCAGATAGATGTCCGCAAAGCCCGGATACTCCTTGAGATGCTGGCCGCCGATTTCCCAGTAGTAGGCGATCAATTCGGTGAGCGGAAATCCTTCGCGCGCGTAGCGAATCGCCGGCGCGAGCACATCCTTCATTGGCAACTTGCCGAACTTCCCGTGCAGCTCATACCAGCCGTCGACGCACCCGGGGACCGTGATCGGCAGTGGCCCGAAATCCGGCACGCGCTTCAGGCCCTTCTCGACCAGAATCTCGCGCGTCAGCCCGTAGGGAGAGCGCCCGCTGCCGTTCAGGCCGTAAAGCTTCTGCGACTTGGCATCCCAGACGATTGCGAACAGATCACCGCCGATACCGCTGCCGGTCGGCTCCATCAGCCCCAGCGCCGCATCGGCCGCGATGGCCGCGTCCACCGCGCTGCCGCCCGACTTCAGGATGTCGAGGGCGATCTGCGTCGCCAGCGGATGACTCGTGGCGGCCATCCCATGGCGCGCGAACACTTCCGCACGCGTCGCGATCGGCGAGCCGCCGACTCGATCGCCGGCGAAAGCGCATGAAGCAGCGAGTGCCGCAACAACAATGATGGTCAGCGCGGTATGCATGGGCAGCCTCCGAAACGGCGCGCCGGCGGGGTTTCACCGGCGGCCGATGAGTGCTGCTCCAGTCTAACGTGCCTTCGTCGCGACTCCCTGCGGCCGCGCGGCTGCCGCCGGCTTCTTTCGCAGGTCGCTCGGCGCCGGCGTCAATCCATCGGCCGTCCGGCTCGACGCTCGCGCCGGTGCGCGCGGTGCGAGCAGCTTGGCCACCGCGCCAGTCCAGCCGCATTGGTGCGCTGCCCCCACGCCACGGCCGGTGTCGCCGTCGAAATACTCGTAGAACAGGATGTAGTCGCGAAAGTGCGGATCGTCCCGCAGCCGGGCGAGTCGCGCCTGGTACGCCGCGTCACCGCTGGTCGCGCCGTTGCCTTCGTTGCCATTCAGATTGTGCCAGTCGCCCGCGACGGCGCGTTTTCCATCACCGTCGCGTTGGAATGGCCGCGTGAGTCGGCGCGTCAGTTCCTCCGACACTTCCAGAATGCTAACGAATTTGCCCGACCCGGTCGGGCACTCGACCTTGAAATCATCGCCGTAGTAATGATGGAATTTCTGCAACGACTCCACCAGCAGGTAGTTCACCGGCATCCAGACTGGCCCGCGCCAATTCGAATTGCCGCCGAAAGCCCCGGAATCCGACTCGGCCGGCTGATAGCGCACCGTGAGCGTGTGGCCATCCAGCGCGTACTCGTACGGATGTTCCCGGTGCGCCCGCGAGATGCTTCGTACGCCGTAATCGGAGAGAAACTCCTTCTGATCCAGCATGCGCCCCAACAGGGCCTTCATGCGATGGCCGCGCAGGAGCGAAAGCAAGCGCCGTTCGCCGCGCCCCGGCACCTCCCAGTGCGACACAAGCGCCGCCAAGTCCGGCCGATAGTTCAGGAACCACTCCAGACGGCGTTTGAACTCCGGCAGCCGGTTGAGCAGCTCGGGTTCCAGCACTTCGACGGCAAACAGCGGAATCAAGCCGACCATTGACCGCACCTTCAGCGGCACGGTCTGTCCGTCCGGCAGATTCAACACGTCGTAGTAGAACTGATCCGCTTCATCCCAAAGTCCCACGCCGTGCTGCACGCACGGATCGTCGCTGCCGACATTGTTCATCGCTTCGGCGATGTGCAAAAAATGCTCGAAGAACTTCGTCGCGACGTCTTCATAGACGCGATTGTGCTGCGCCAGCTCCAGGGCGATGCGCATCAGGTTCAGGCTGTACATCGCCATCCAACTCGTGCCGTCGGCCTGATTGATGAAGCCGCCGGTGGGCAGCGGCGCGCTGCGATCGAACACGCCGATGTTGTCGAGGCCGAGGAAACCGCCCTGGAAGATGTTTCGCCCCTGGGCGTCTTTGCGATTCACCCACCAGGTGAAGTTCAACATCAGTTTGTGGAAGACGCGCTCCAAGAACGCCAGATCGCCCGGGTCGCCGGTTTCGCCGCGTTGTCGCCGCTGCTTGCGATCGATCTGAAACACGCGCCACGTCGCCCACGCGTGCACGGGCGGATTCACGTCGCCGAACGCCCACTCATACGCGGGCAGTTGGCCGTTGGGGTGCATGTACCACTCGCGCGTCAGCAGCACGAGCTGATCCTTCGCGAATTCCGGATCGACCAGCGCGAAGGGAATCATGTGAAACGCCAGGTCCCAAGCGGCGTACCACGGATATTCCCACTTGTCCGGCATGCTGATCACGTCGGCGTTGTTCAGGTGCTGCCACTCATGGTTGCGCCCGTGATGGCGCGCGTGCGGCGGCGTCGGCTGGGCCGGATCGCCCTTCATCCACTGCGGCACGTCGTAGTAATAAAACTGCTTGTTCCAGATCATGCCGGCCAGCGCCTGCCGCTGGACGAGCCGCGCATCGGCATCGGGCATGGCACGCTGCAGCTCGGCGTAAAACTCATCCGCCTCCCCGCGCCGCGCTTCAAACACCGACGCGAAGTCAGCGAAGGGGGAGGCGATTCTTGACTTTGTATTTGGAGGTTTGGAGGCGTCGCGCGACGCGGCGGCGCCCGACGGTTGAATCGACGGAATCAGGCGGGCGCGAAACGTCGCGCTGCCGCCCGCCGGGATTGTCGCCTGGTAGTGAGCGGCCGCCTTCGTACCTTGCTTCGACGGATTCACGGCTTCCCGTCGGCCATTCACGACGTACTCGTGAAACGCATCCTTGAAGTGCCCCGGACCGCCATCGAAGTCGAACACGCGCTTCGGGTTGGTTTCATTCTCACAAAAGAGCAATTCCGGCGCGCCTTCGAAGCTGAGCGTGTAGCCGCCCAACGATGGGTGCCGAATGTCGATCGCAGCCTCCGCTCCAGTCGTACCCGCCGCCAGCGCCCGCAGTCCAAAGTCCGCACTGTCGCGCTTCTTGTTCGTCCACGACCACGTGTTTCGGAACCAGACTTGCGGGAGTACGTGAATGTCGGCCGCGTCGGGGCCGCGATTGTGCACCGTGATCTGAATCAGAATCTCGTCCGGCCCGGCCTTGGCATACTCCACGAACACGTCGAAATAGCGGTTCTCATCCAGCGCGCCGCTGTCCAGCAGTTCAAATTCAGGCTGGTCCTTTCCGCGCCGCCGGTTTTCCTCCGCGAGCTGCGCATAGGGAAACTCGCGCTGCGGATACTTGTAGAGCATCTTCAAATACGAGTGGGTCGGCGTGGCATCGAGGTAGTAGTACAACTCCTTCACGTCTTCGCCGTGATTGCCCTCGCTATTTGTCAGGCCAAACAGCCGCTCCTTCAGGATCGGATCGCGTCCGTTCCAGAGCGCCACGCTCAAACAAAGACGCTGCCGCTCGTCGCTCAGGCCGGCCAGCCCATCCTCGCCCCAGCGATACGCCCGGCTCCGCGCGTGATCGTGCGGAAAGAAATCCCAGGCGGTACCGTGCGCGCTGTAATCCTCGCGCACCGTGCCCCATTGGCGCTCGCTCAGATAGGGCCCCCAGCGCCGCCAATGAAGCTCACCCACCGCGCGCAGCTTCAGGTCCTCATCCAGACGAACTCGTTCCGCACTCTGTGACATGACCGCTCCCACGCTATTCCAAGACGATAATCCGGCTTTGGATGCGGGGATGCTCCGGAGGTAACAAACGGATCCGCCGTTTGCCCGGTATTGGCAAAACACAGCGAAGCGCCAGTCTCACTGCCCCGTTCGGGCATGGCTCAGTCGGCAGCCCGTCAGGGGAGCGGAGCGTCCGGGAAAGCTCGCAGTTCAGTAACAACGAAAACGCGCTCAGCGAATTACTTGAAGAACTTCGCGACCGTCTCGGGCTTCGGCGGCTGCGTCATCAGCGACACCACTACCAGCGCGATCGTGGCCAAGATCACCATCGGCGCGGCCGGCACGACGCCCCAGACTTCAGGATCAATGCGCGAGGCGAAGCCATTTTTCAGGCCGAGATCGACGTAGAAGTACACGCCAAGCCCCACGCCACTGATGATCGAGGCATAGGCGCCCGGATTGGTTACGCGCGGCCAGTACAGCGCCGCGAAAACGAGCGGGAAGAGCGCGGAGAAGCCGCTGAAGCACCAGACGGCCAGGCTGAAGATCGGTTTGGTCTCGCGCAGGCCGAGCGAGAGCAACCAGCTCGCCAGAACCACGGCGATCACGAACACGCGGCCGGTGAGCAGTCGCTGCTTATCGGTCATCGAATCGTGGCGGGCGTAGTGGTCGACGATGTCGTGCGTGAACATCGAGCCGAGCGAGAGGAACTGCGCGTCCATGCCGCCGAGAATCGCCGCCAGCACGCCGGCGGCGAGCAGGCCGCCGACGATCGGATCGCTGAGCGTCTTGACCATGATGCCCAGCACGATGTTCGGATTCGCTCCGGCCATGTCGTTCGTGAAGGGGATGACGACTCTGCCGTCGACGATCGCGGAGGTGGCCCAGATGCCAATCGCGATACAGGGCGCCCAGATGAGCATCACCAGCACCGGATGGAGCATGACAGTCAGGCGGAACGCCTTGGCCGAGCGCGCCGTCAGCCAGAGCTGGAAGAGGTGCGGGAACATCGCCACGCTGAGCGGAATGAAGCCGTAGCTGAAGAACTCGAGCTCAGTCATGCCGTGCGGCTTATGCGGACGAAGGACGGGTGGACCCTTTGGTGTTGAATTCTGAGCCGCAGCGGTGGTCGCGGGTTGCGTGGCCGCGCCGGCTTGCGAGGCGGGAACCGCGGCCGTGCGCGAACCGGTCGAATCGCCGGCGCCTTCGACGGTCGGCTTGGTGGCTTGGGTCAATTGCGACGAAGCTGCGACCTTGGTCGCGGGTTGCGAATTCGCCGGCTGGGTTGAGGCGCGCCAAGCGGCGAATTCGCGTTTGTAGATGTCTTCCTGTTCGGGCGTCACTTCGCGCGTCAGCTTGCTGGGGTTGTATTTCTGGACAGCCCGCGTCGCGGCCTCTGCGCCGCCGAGTTTGTCCGCGATGACGAGGAACGTGACGATTCCGACCACGAGGAAAATCAACGTCTGAAGGGCGTTGGCCCAGGCCGTGGCACGCGCGCCGCCGAGCCAGACATAGAGCCACACAACGCCCGTGCTGAGCAGCGTGCCCAGCCAGAACGGCACTGCGCCG
>JBGAJB010000078.1:0-13465 GCA_044225155.1 Phycisphaerae bacterium
TCGCAGACCCCTGACTGGAAGGGAGGAGTCGGTTCTACCCGCGAAGAAAAGCCCTCCCTTACGGTCGGGCCTCGACTGGTGACGCCGCGCGGCTCAAGCTGACGCGCTACCGATCTGGATCCAGTTGGGGGAGGTTCGCAGGCGGAGGGGCGCGGGTGCAACGGCAAGCAGAGGCCTGTGTGCCGTGATTTGCCCGGGGAATCTCGTTCGATGTTTGGTTTTTGATTGACTTTTTGTCGCAAATGCTGTTTGCTGCTGAGATTCGGGAGCAGGCTCTCGGCGCTTCTGCCGCGGGCGCGAGCGAATCGCAATTTCAAGAAAAGGCACGAGGGACGTCGAATGCGTCGTTACGGTATCGTCGCGTGCGTAGGGTTGATCTGCGCTTGTCTGCCGAGCGTCCTGGGCGGAAACATCGATGGCGGTGTTATGCCCAAACGGGTCTGGAAGCTCAGCGATGGGCGCGTCATCGCCGACACCCAAGCGTATTCCACATTTCAAGACTTGGTGGACTCCGGATGGTTCCGCTGGCACGGCCGTTGCGGCACGCCGGCCACATTCGTCGATACCGGAATCACGCGCGGAAGCGCCGCTGACTGCTCGGCTACCAATACGAATCCCCTGGACGAATACGATCCCTCCAACGGTAAGTTTACGGTTCGCGTCGTGGTGCATGTCATTCAGGATGCGGCCGGCAACGGATTCGTCTCTGAAGCGCTGGTGCAGAGCCAGATCGACGTCTTGAACGAGGATTATTTGGCGCTCGCCGGCACGAACGGCGGCACTGGCCACGATTCCCAGATTTCGTTCATCCTCGCGACGGAAGACCCCGACGGCAATCCGACGACCGGCATTACCTATTCGATGAATACGACGTGGTACAACGACGGCGGTTCCTATTGGAACACACTTGCGTGGGACCCGACGCGCTTTCTCAATATCTACACGAACGGCATCGGCTCCGCGGGCGTGCTCGGCTATGTGCCCGCGCTGCCGCAATCCGGCACGCCCGGTGCGAAGTCCGATCGCGTGGTGATCGCCTGGGAGGCGTTCGGGCGAAATTCACCGGGTTTTCCCTACGATCTGGGCCGCACGGCCACCCACGAGATCGGGCATTTCTTCGGCCTTTACCACCCGTTTGACGGTGGTTGCGGTTCGGGCGACTGCCACAAGTCCGGCGATCTGATCTGCGACGTCGTCGATGTCTCCGGTCCGAACTTCAACTGCTCGCGCGTTCCCGGCTGCGGTGGAGGGTCGGCGCCGATTCACAACTACATGAATTACACGGACGATCGTTGCCTGACAGAGTTTTCGCCGGAACAAGTGCGCCGCATGCGCTGCACTTTCCAGTTTTTCCGCTCCTCGCTGAACGCATTCGCCGATTGCAATGACAATGGCGTAGCCGACGACGAGGACATCGCGGCCGGAACGAGCCAGGATTGCAATGCCAACGGCATCCCGGACGAGTGCGATGTGCTGAACGGGTTCGACTGCGACAACAACGGCGTCGTCGATTCGTGCGACATCGCCAGCGGCGGGGTGAGCGACTGTAACGAAAACGGCGTGCCGGATTCCTGCGACCCGGACTGTAACGGCAACGGCAAGCCCGACGGCTGCGAGGTGCTCGACGGCGAGGCGGAGGATTGCGACGGCAATCTCATTCCCGACGAGTGCGACGTGGCGGACCCGGCCAACGATTGCAATCACAACGGCGTGCCCGACGCGTGCGACGTCAGCAGCGGCACCAGCCCCGATTGCGACGCGAACGGCGTGCCGGATGAGTGCGATCCGGACACCGACGGCGACGGCATCCCCGACGCCTGCGACAAGTGCCCGAATTCCAATGACGGCGACGACACCGACGGCGACGGTCAGGCGGATCAGTGCGATAACTGCCCGAATGACTACAACCCGACACAGACGGACACGGATCGCGACGGCCTCGGCGATGCCTGCGACAAGTGCCCCGGCTTCAACGACAACCAGGACACCGACGGCGACGGTGTAGCGGACGGCTGCGACAACTGTCTGTTCGTGAGCAACCCGGATCAGGCCGATCGCGACGGAGACGGCGTGGGTGACGCCTGCGACCTGTGCCCGGAAAACGCCGATCCGACCAATGCGGATACGGATGGCGATGGCACGGGCGATGCTTGCGATCCGTGTCCATTCGATTTCGATCCGAACCCGATCGATTCCGACGGCGACGGCATCGGCGACGTCTGTGACGTGTGTCCGTTCGTCTTCAACCCCGACCAGGCCGACAACGATGGCGACGGCGTGGGCGATGCGTGCGACAATTGCCCGCTCTTCTACAACCCCGATCAGGCGGATGAGGACGGCGACGGCATCGGCAACGTCTGCGACAACTGCCTGAAGACATCCAACGCGGATCAGGCGGATGGCGACAACGACGGCGTCGGAGACGTTTGCGACAACTGCGTCGCGGTGTTCAATCCGTATCAGGAAGATCTGGACGACGACGGCATCGGCGACGCCTGCGACGCCTTCGCGCCGAAGCTCCCGCCGGCGCTGCCCCAGCCGGAAGAGCCTACGCAGTCGGACACCGACGCTCCCGCTCCGCCCAGCAGCGGTACGAATACGGACACGACGACGACCGATACCACGGATACCACCAACAGCGACGACTCAGGGACCAGCGGTGGAACGCGCCAGACGCTCTGCGGGTTCGGACTGCTCGGCGCGATGCCGCTGATCGCGTCGACGCTGGCGGCCGCGAAGCGACGTCGGATTGGTCGGCGCTAAACGCACGCGAGGACTGAGCGAAGAACTTGCAACGCCCCGCCGCGGCATCGCTCGGCGGGGCGTTGCGTTTTCTTGTAGAATTCGCGTCATGCCAGCCGCAAACGCGCTTTCCCGGTTTTCCGATCGCGTCGACGCCTATATCCGCTATCGCCCCGGATATCCGGCCACCGTGCTGGAGTGGCTGACCGCCGTGCATGGGCTGACGCCGGCGCAAACCATCATCGACATCGGCAGCGGAACGGGGATTTCTGCCGAGCTGTTCCTGAAGAACGGGAACGAAGTCATCGGCGTCGAGCCGAACGCGGAAATGCGTGCGGCCGGCGATAACCTGCTGGCCCAATATTCGAAATTCCGATCCGTCAGCGGGCGGGCGGAATCGATCGGATTGCCGGACGCAAGCGCTGATTGGGCGATCGCGGCCCAGGCGTTCCACTGGTTCGACGTGCCGATAGCGCGTCGCGAACTTGCTCGGGTCCTGCGGCCGGGCGGGAAGGTTGCGCTGCTCTGGAACGATCGCCGCAGCGATACGCCGTTTCTGTCCGAGTATGACGCGCTGTTGAAGCGTCATGCGACCGATTATGAGAAAGTCGATCACCGCCACGCCACGAGCGACGGGCGCATTGATCAATTCTTCGGCCGGCCCACCCCCGAGCGGATCTTCCCGAACGTGCAGCACGTCGACTTTGACGGATTGCACGGCCGGCTGATCTCGTCGTCGTACATGCCGAACGTCGGCCAGCCCGGCTACGCCGAGATGATGGCGGACGTGCGGTCGCTCTTTGAGCGGCATCAGCGCGACGGGAAAGTCGATCTGCTCTATGACTGTCGCGTCTTCGCCGGCCGGCTCGACCATGAGCGCGCCGCCGCACCTGACGCAAACTAGCGCGGCGACCGGCACTAGCTCGCCAAGCCGATCCTGAGCGTCGCGATGTGGCCCTCTGCGTCTTTCACGAGATCCAGCAGCGTGTCGGATACCGTCGCGCGCGTTCGACGTGTCCGGCGCGGCACGCCGCTCGCACGGACGGGACGATCGCGGCATCCGGAGCTTCGTTTGCCATCGATCGTCTCCTTCGCGCGAAAACCGCCTGGGGTGCGCGGGAGACTCCACGGTCGCGTCGCGCCGCCGATGCTCGTTTCGGACGCGTCTTACAGTTCTTTGCACGCCGCAGCGGCTCGGAGCAGCCCGTGCCGCGCAAGAACAGCCCATCCCGGAGCAGCGATTTTCGGCCCTTGCTACAGCGATTCGCGCCGCCAGCCGATTTTACGGGAGTCGAGCGTGACACCGCGCGCCGCATTTCGGCCGCGGACGGCTCACGCGGCTCAGGAGTTCTTCATGCGCCAGTTTGTCGTGCCGCTGCTCACCGCCGCAGTTTTCGCCCTCGCCGGCTGCCACGAACCCAGCGCGCGGCTGAACGCGCCGCCGCACGGCTACGCCGACAAGACGGTCGACTCGCAGGGCACGCTCGTCTACATGACGGATAACGCATTGCTCGCTGACATGACGGTCAGCGACATGCATTTCCTGCCGCACCGTGCGAAGCTGACGACGCTCGGTCGCGAGCGCGTGGCGCGCCTCGCGCAGCTTGTCGAGACCCACGGCGGGACCATCCGCCTCAGCTCCGATCTGAGCGACGAATCGCTCGTGAATCAGCGGCTGGAGACCGTGAAGGACTACCTCGCCAAGAGCGGCCTGGCCGTCAACGCCGACACGGTCGTTCTCGACATTCCCGGCGGAGAAGGCATGGCGGCGGGCGATGCGGTCGCGATTCGCCGCGAATCCGCGAAATTGCCGGTATCGAATTCGGGGTCCGGCAGCAAGTCGGGCGGCAGTTCCTCGTCGTCATCCAGCAGCATGGGCGGCGGCAGCGGCGGCGGCAGCGGCGGCGGCTCATCGGACACGCCGAAGTAGGCGGACCAGGAGCGATTCGCGGGATTTGACGCGGCCACGCAGCATTCGTTTTTCGCGCTCGGCACTCTTTCAGGAGACGTATCGTGCCTCGACGCATCAGCAGCCTGTACGCCGGACTCGCCCTCTGCCTGTTGCCGTTGCTGGGTTGCCAGCAGCAGACCGTCAAGAACGCCCCGGGCGCACTGCCCAATACGCCCATCGGCGATGAAAAGACGCCCCTGACGGCCACCACGTATTTCGCGCACGGCCATCTGCTGGAGCGGCAGGGCGATCTGGAGCACGCGATCGTTCAATATCAGCGAGCGCTGAAGATTCAGCCCGAATTCCTGTCGGCGCGCAATCGCCTCGGCATCACGCTGAACAAGCTCGCCAGGCACAGCGAGGCAACCGCCGAGTTTCGGCAGGCGCTCGTTGGCCATGAGAATGAGTCCTACCTCCAGAACAATCTCGGCTTCAGCCTCTATCTCGAAGGGAAATATCCCGAGGCACTCACCGTCCTGAAGCGGGCGGTGGAACTCAAGCCGGATTTCGTCCGGGCGCGCACCAACCTCGCGCTCGTGCACGCCAAGCTCGGACAGTTTGACGAGGCCTACGCCGCATTGAAACAGGACGGCAATGACGCGGATGCCGCGTTCAACATGGGAATGATCCTGACCGAGGCCAAGCACTATCGCGAGGCCGCGAAGTACCTCGAACTCGCGCTCTCCGGCCGGCCGAACTTCGAAGACGCCCGTCAGCAGTTGCGGATCGTGGCACGCCTGGCCGCCCAGCAGGACACGAACGGCGCCGGCTCGATTCCGGTCGAGGCGGGATTGGTTTCCGATTCTCCACGGACGAATGCCAAGCTCACGCAGGCGGGGCTTACCGAGCCGGCGCCGATGGCAACCACCGGGCCGCTGAATTCGACGACGAACTCGACGCCCGCTCAGATTTCAACGACCGACACACCGACTCCGTCTCCGACGACACCGCCGGCCCCGACCGAACCGTCCACCTCAGGCACGACGACGCCCGTCAGCGAGCCGGTGACCACGGCGACAACCCCAACCCCGTCGTCGACTCCGCCGACCCTCGAGCCGGAGCCAACGCCCGCGACTCCGATTGAATCGCCGGCCTCCAATTCGCCGGTGATCGAAGAGCCGATGCCAATCGAGCCGATTACGGGCGGACCGGAGACGCCCCAGGCCGAGCCTTGTCCGGACCAGCCGAACTGACACTCGGTCCAGAAGCGAAACACAGCAACCCCGCGCGCCGTTTGCAGCGGCGCGCGGGGTTGCCGATTTTTCTGGTTTATTGATCGCGCGTATCAGTCTGGGCGTCGTTCCACCGGCGTCTGCTCAGCGCCCCAGTACGGCTCCACGTGGAACCGACGATGCGTCTCCGCCGCCCAAACGGGGTCAGTGAGATTCGGCCATTCGTCGTTCGAAAAGCCGCGCTCATCCGAGAGGCCGGTATCGGCGCTCGAAATCACCGCGCTGCGTCGATCGGTATCGATGCTGATCGCACTCCACGGCACGGCGAAATTGCGATTGTCGCGGACAATGACACCGTATAGGACGCGGCCCGTGTGCGGGTCCATCGCGACGTCCTCCAGCGTGCCGAGGCTGCGGTTGTCTGCGCTCTTCGCCGCCAGGCCGCGCAGTTGGCTGAGCCTGGCTGAACTGGCGGGAAAGCGCCGATAGGCGCTGCGCTGCACGTTGCGCGCGCCCGGCGGCGGTTCCTTCGCAGCGACTTCGCGTTTCTCCGGCTCAAACGTGTTATCCCAGTAGGGCTTCACGCCGTATTCGCGATAGATGGCCTCGTTCCAGACGCGATTGTTGAAGTCCGGCCACTGGGCGTCCGTGAAGCTAGGCACTTCACCCAGACGTCGACCTTCGAAATCGACCCCGTAGTTCTCAAAGCGTTCGCCGTCACCGGAGTCCTGAAAGACGGGCCACGGTATCGCGTAGAACTTGCCGTCATTTGTCTGCGATTTCGATGAGATGATGCCGTACAGGGGTCGCCCCGTCGTGGGATTAATGACGATGTCCTGAAAGCGCCCGATCTGGCCGCCCGCCCGACCAATTATCGATTCGTGAATTAGTTCGCTGCCACGCCGCCACTCGCGTGGTTGGGCAAAGTCCGCTTCGGCCGCGAGGCGCGAGTTCGCCAGCTCACGTCGCTTGGCGTTGATCTGCTTGCGATCGCGCTCCTGACCATAGTCCGTCCGGGGTTGCGGATCCTGACGCTGGTCTGGCCGCGGCGGCGCATCCTGCCCGGCGGCGAACGATGTGCCCGCGAGCAGGACCGAGATGATGACGCTGGAGCGAAGCATGTGGCGCATCGGAACCTCCATTTGGCGGCGCGCTGACATCACAAGCATTCGTGCGGCGACGTGACTCACGTGTGAAATGTCGATGAAAGCCGCGTAATGTCGCCGAGACACGCGCGTGACGGTCAATTCACCCACGTTTCACGGCTGACTCAGTCCCGCGCGGAATACTCCCTTGTCACGGCGCTCCGACGCGCCGTGCTGAGGAGAATGAGGAATGAGGTACAACAAAGTGCGGTGCCGGGCGCTCGCGATCACGATCACGTTGGCCTGCTGCGCGGTGACGGCGGCGGCAGATCGACCGACATTCGCGAACGTCGAGTACGCGAACGTCGAGTACGCGAACGTCGAGTACGCGAATGTGGCGGGGGAGTCACTGCTGCTTGATCTTTATCTCCCCAGCGCGGGCGGGGGACCCTATCCCGTCGTCGTCTGGATTCATGGTGGCGGATGGGCTCATGGAAGCAAAGAGGGGGTTTCCGACGTTCTCCCGGCTCTGAGCAGCGGCATGGCCATTGCCAGTATCAATTACCGGCTGCTGCCCGGGTGGGGATTCGCGGATCAGGTCTATGACTGCAAAGGAGCCGTTCGGTTCTTGCGGGCGCACGCCGCGACTTACAATCTGGACCCGGCCCGCATTGCAGCCTTCGGCCGATCCGCCGGGGGATATCACGCCGCGATGCTCGGCGTTTCGGGGGATGTTCCGGAGCTTGAGGGCGACGTCGGAGGCAATCTGTCATTTTCGAGCGCTGTCATGGCTGTCGCAGAGCACGCCGGCGTGGCAGATTTCTTCACGCTGCCGACGCAGCTAACGATGCCGGGTTCAGCGCCGTCCGATTTCCTCGGGCTGGACCTGATGGATGTGATCGAGAACCGCTCGAATCCCGCGTACGCCGATGAAGTGGCCTGGGTGGAACTTGCGAGCCCTGTAACGCACGCTTCCGGTAACGATCCGCCGTTCAATATCGCCCATGGCGCCGATGACAGCCTCGTGGACCCGGCTCAGAGCCAGTTGATGTACGACACGCTGATTGCGGCGGGGGTCGAGGCAGAGCTGCACATTGTGCCCGGTGCGCCTCACGGTCTGCCGCCCGAAACGTTCGCCGAATCGATTGCGTTCCTGGCCGAAAAACTCAGCGGGTCCGGCGGATGCGGGCCGGCCGACCTGAATGGCGACGGAAGAGTCGACCTGACTGACCTTGGCGTGCTGCTGGCGTCATTTGGCGTCGGCAGCGGCGGCGATGTAAACGGTGACGGCCGAACCGACCTCAGCGACCTGGGAATCGTGCTGGCCGCGTTTGACGAACCGTGCCTCTGACCCGCGACAAAAAAAGGCCCGGACCGCAGGGAACTGTGCGGTCCGGGCTCTGTCGCGGATCGGGGTGGCGAGGGGTTATTCGCCGCCCTTGCTGTCCTTGTTTTGACCGGGGTCCTGTTCCAGCATTTTGCGAAGGTAGTTGTTCTCGCGGCGGGTGGCCTCGAGATCAAAGAGCATGTACTTGATCCACAGCCGGAGAAAATCAATGTTCTCCTGGAGCGAATCGACGCTCTTGATGTCCTGGTGACGCTGCTGCGTCTCTGGCCGCCGACCCGCAGGGCGCTCCTTTATCGGACTCAGGGCTTGTTCCCGATCCTGGGCGACGGTTCGCCCAGCTTTTCTGGAAGACCGCTTCGTCAACACTGCGATCCTCCTCGGAAACCTGTAGGGATTGCTGCTTACCGCTACGCTCGATCCTCACGGAGCGGATATACAGCGCAAACGCGCGAAAAATCGCATTGTTCAATTTTTCCCGTGCTTTCGCACGTCAGGATCATGCTGGCGGAGCGGACTGGGCCACGTCATTTGATATAGACCCATCGTCAGAAACAAAAGAAACAATTTTCAGCGCGGAATCCTGCCCAGCCGCGAGCGCGTTTTCGGCACCTAGGGCGCGGCGGGCTGACTGGCGGCCTGCCAACGGGCCTTTTCTGCGGGTTTTCCCCAAACCTCGTAGAGACGCACCAGTGCTTCCCGCACGTCGGACCGCCGCGACGGCGGGACATCGGGAAGCCGGTCCATGCGGGCCGCGGCATCGAGCAAGACGGTCTGGGCCTCTTCGAATCGCTTTTGGCCCGTCAGCGCATCTCCCAGCATGGCGGCCGACACCGGGTAGGACCAATGCTCCTCGCCGGTCTTGCGGATCAGTTCGAGCAACTCCCGCAGGAGCGGCTCAGCGTCGGCGTACCGTTCCTGCCCGAGGACCGCCCGCGCCAAGCCGAAAAGGCTGGTCCGGACATCCAGATCAGTCGGTTGGAGCACGGCGCGGCGGATCGTGAGTGCCTGCCGAAAGAGCGGCTCCGCGGCGGCGAAATCGCCTTTGTCTGAGTACATCATGGCAAAGTTGTGGGCGAGGATCGCGACATCCGGATGGTCGCTCCCTTGGATCTGCGCGCGAGTTTCCAGCGCATGCCGAAAAAGCCGCTCGGACAGGTCAAATTCCCCCCGCATGCGGCCCACGCGGGCCCGATTGTTCTCCAGGACGGCCACAGCGATCGTGTCCTGCTCGCCCATCTGCGCGCGGATTTCGAGCGCGCGGTCGAAGGATTTGGTCGCCTCGTCCAATGCGCCGCGTTCCACTTGCACCAGGCCCAGATTGTTCAAAATGCTGGCGACCGGACGCGCATCTCGTTTTCCAGCCTGCTGCAAGGACAAGGCTTCGTTAAGCGCTCGCTCCGCGTCATCGAACTTCTCCTGATCACGCAGCGCATTGGCGAGGTTGTTGAGCGACTCGGCGACGGAATTCTCTTCCCCCGGCAGCTCCCGATACATGGCCAGCGATTCCCGGAAAAGGCGTTCGCTATCCTCCAGCTGGCCGCGCGCCTCCAAGAGCGTCGCGAAGCGGTCGAGGCAATAGGCCAGGGCCTCGTGACTTTTGGGGTACGTTGTTCGTGCGAGGGGCAACGCGATATCAAACTGCTCGGCCGCCTTTTCATAAAGCGCCAGCGCGCGGTATGCGTCGCCCAACGTCGTGCGAATGGCCACCTCCGTTTCGGGGTCGCCCTTGAATTCGCCCTGCCGCAGCTCGTCGGCCGCCTCGTCGAGCACGCTGCGGACGGTGACATCGCTGCCGTGCTGGTCCGGCTGCACTGAAGCAAGCATGCCGCGCAGGAAGCGGTTTACACCGGCGAGTTGACGAGCCCGCGCTTCGGCGGCCGTTCGCTGCCGGGATTCCTTTTGCTCCGCGATATGTGCTGCGGAGCGCTGGGCTTCCGCTTCGCGCCAGAGCCAGGTCGTTCCCAGCAATCCACCGATCAGCATCAGCACAAAGGCCATCGCGGTTCCCACGGCTACTCGATGCCGGCGGGCGAGCTTTCGCAAGACGTACCACGTGCTGTCCCGGCGGGCCTCAATCGGCTCGCCGTTGCGAAAGCGCCGCAGATCTTCGGCCAATGCCGCCGCCGACGGATAGCGGCGCGTCCGATCCTGCTGCAGGCATTTGCCGAGAATCGTGTCGAGGTCGCCGCGCAGATTCGTCGCGACGCTCGACAATGTCGGCGCGTCGCTCTGGCTCAGCCGTCGAATCGCCACGGGCAGCGACAGGCCGCTGATTTCACGCGGCAATTGCCCGCTCAACAGTTCGAAGAGCACGACGCCGAGGGAATAAACGTCGGTCCGCACGTCGACGTCGTGCCCCGCGCCGCTGACCTGCTCCGGGCTCATGTACGCCAAAGTGCCGACCAATTCGCCGGCCTGGGTTTGAAGCGTGCCGGCGATATCGCCCTCGGTCGCGAGCGCCACGCCGAAATCGAGCACCTTCGGCCGGCCGTCGTCGCTGACGAAGATGTTGGCGGGCTTGATGTCGCGATGAATGACGCCACGCTGATGCGCGAAGTGCACCGCGCCGCAGACCGTCTCGAAGAGTTCGATGCGCTGCTTGATCGGTAATTTGCGCTTCGCCGCGTATTCCGTGATTCGCGCGCCCTCTACCAACTCCATCGTGTAGTAAGGCTGCGCGCCGGCCGCTGTGGGTATCGTGCCGGCTTCGTAGATCGCGGCGATGGCCGGATGCTGCATGCGCGCCAACAGGTGAATCTCGCGCGCGAAGCGGCGTCCGGCGCTGCTGTCGGCCGATTCGCGCCGCAGCATCTTGAATGCCACGACGCGCCGCGGCGTGTCCTGTTCAGCCGCGTAGACCACGCCCATGCCGCCGCGGCCGAGCTCACGCAGGATGCGGAAACCGCCGATGCGTGTGTCCGGCGCGAAGGCGGGCGTGTCGAGGGCTGTGCGCGCCCCGATCAAGTCGCGCACGATCCCGTCGCTCCCGAGCGCGGTTTCGCCCTCCGCCAGCAGTTGTTGCAGGGGACTGGTGTCGCCGCCCCAGAGCGCCTGGAGCGCGGCATCGAGCCGATCGGCGGCCAACTGGTCCTGGTTGGAAGAGTCCATTCGACCCCCAAGTCTCGCGAGCAGTGCCCGCGCAGGTCAGGTCGCCCGGTTGCTCACGTTACCACGTCGTGCCTTGCGGACCGTCCTTGAGCTGAATGCCGGCGGCCGCAAGCTTATTGCGAATCTCGTCGCCCAGCGCGAAGTTCTTGGCCTTGCGCGCCTCGGCCCGCATGTTCACGAGCAGCCCGATGGCCGCGTCGCGCTGCGTGAGCAGTTCGCCGCCTCCCCCGCCGGCGTTGCCCTCGTCCCATCGGAAGCCCAGCACGTCCTCTGCGAGGTGACGCATCAGGTTGTCGGCCGCCCGCAGGTCTGCTTGCGAGGCGCTCTCGCGAATCCAGGTCGAGGTCGAGCGGGACAGATCGAACAGCGTCGCGATCGCGGCGGCCGTGTTGAAGTCCTCATTCATCGCTTCGGCAAAGCGCGTTTCGGTATCCGCCAGCGCCGCGCGGATCGCAGGAGTGGGGGCCAGAGCTGAGAGGGGGGAGGCGCCGGCCGTCCCCGCTTCTTCACGGGCGCGGTTCGGATCAGCAGCGCGGCGATCGCCTGCTGGACTCGGATCAGCGCCGGCCGCGCGTGAAAGCTCGCGCGCCGCAGTGCGGAGCTTTTGCGACCCGCTCTCGGCCGCCCCCAGCGCTTCGCTCGAGAAGTCGAGCGTGGCGCGATAATGGCTGGTCAGGATGAAGTGCCGCACGACCACCGGCTCATACGTTTTTTCGAGCAGCACCGCGCCGCCGCGATCGACCACGCCGCCTTCGCGCCCGCGGAACACATCCTTTAGGCTGATGGCATTGCCGAGGCTCTTGCCCATTTTCTGGCCGTTCAGCGTCACCATGTTGTTATGCAGCCAGTAGCGCACGAACGGCCGGCCGGTGGCGGCCTCGCTTTGGGCGATCTCGCACTCGTGATGCGGAAACTGGTTTTCCAGTCCGCCGCCATGAATATCGAGCGTGTCGCCCAGATATTTCTGGCTCATGGCGGAGCACTCGATGTGCCAGCCCGGAAATCCGTCGCCCCAAGGGCTGGGCCAGCGCATGATGTGGCTCGCCTCGGCCTTCTTCCACAGCGCGAAATCGGCCGGATGACGTTTTTCCTCGCTGATCGCGACGCGCGCTCCCGCTTCCATTTCCTCGACTTTGCGGCCGCTGAGTTTCCCGTACTCGCGAAATGATCCGACATCGAAGTAGACCGAGCCGTTGACGACGTAGGCGTGTTTACCGTCGACGAGTTCGCGAATGAGCTCGATCTGCTCGGTGATGTGCCCGGTCGCACGCGGGATAATGTCCGCCCGCAGGACGTTCAGCGCGTCCATATCCTCCAGGTAGCTGCGCATGAACGATTCGACCACGGCCATCGGGTGCAGGCCGCGGCGGCGTGCTTCGACGACGATCTTGTCCTCGCCCGCGTCGGCATCGTCCGTCAGATGCCCGACGTCGGTGATGTTCTGGACGTAGTTCACGAGGTAGCCCGGACCGAGCGGCGGCGGCGTACGCAGCCAGCGCACGATTACGTCGAAGCTCACGTAACTTTTCGCATGGCCCAGATGGCTGTGGCCGTAGACGGTCGGGCCGCAGACGTACATGCCGACACGGGGCGGGTTGAGCGGGACGAAATCCTCGCGGCGGCGCGTCAGGCTGTTGTAGACCTTCAGGCTCATAGGCGGGCGATTGTAGAAGCAAGCCCGCGCGGTGGGGATGCGCAGGTTGTGTGAACCCAATGCGGAGCACCCGGGACACGTGTGTGGAAAGAATCGTCGGTTGGGTTGATCGGCCGGCGCTTGCCCCGCGGAAAGCCGTCGGGTCAAATTCGGCCTCAAAGCGGAGAAGATTATGCCGAGTGCCCGACACTCGAATCGAGCGTCACGTTCTGCCGATTCCTTCGGCTTCATAGCAAGTCTCTTGCTCGCGGCAGCCGCCCTGATGCCGCTGAGCGGCTGTGCGGCCGGTGGCGTGGGAGCCGAGCTTACGGCCCATCCCGCGCCCCACGCGATCGGCAAAGCGAATCACCTGAGCCTCAGCTTGCCGGCCGACGAGATGTTTTCGATCGCGCTCGCGCCGACCTC
>JBGAJB010000079.1:0-13194 GCA_044225155.1 Phycisphaerae bacterium
AGCCGCTGCTCGGCCGTGTGGGCTTTGACAGTGTTGTAGTCTTCGCCCGGGTAAAATTTCAGTTCACGCCGAACGACTTCGTCCTTCGTTTGTTTGTTGCCGCGAATCGTGATGCGGCCAAATTGCGAGCGCCCGCCCTCGGTGATATCGAAATTCACGATGGCAACGCCGGGCTGATCGGTGAAGTCGTAGCTGGTGTCGACCCGCGTATCGACATAGCCGATCTCGCCGTAGACGTCGTTCAGTCGTTTGGCGTCAGCCTTCACGACTTCATCACGGGCCAAATCGCCGACCTGAAGCTTTAGTACTTCGCGCAGCCGGGATTCCTCGATCGCCTTGTCGCCGCGCACGCGAATTTCAGAGGCGGTGTAGCGCGGCCCCTCAACGACGACGAAAACGAGATCGACGTCGGTACGCGCGACGTTGGTGAAATCCAGGCGGTAGCCGACGCGGGCATCGAGGAACGCTTCATTCCGGTAAAAGGCCTGTAGATCGATCGCGTCGCGGTCGGCCACTTCCTCGTCGAATGCGCCCGTGCGGAAGAGCCAGAAATAGGTCTGCGACTTCACCTGCAACAGGAGCTGCACTTCCGAAAAGGCCGTCACGCCCTCGAAGACAATGTGCCGCACTTTGACGCGCGGCCCTTCGACGATCTTGTAGATGACGCGGGATTCCTCTTCGAGCGCTTTTTCGTCGATGTCGACTTGCGCGTAGTAGAAACCCTTCTCGCGGTATTTTCGCAGGATGTTTTCGCGACCGCGGTTCACCTCGAAGCGGTCGAGCGGCTGTCCGGAGGCGAACGAGAGTTCCTTGTAGAGCGTCTCGGAAGAAAAGCGCTTGTTGCCCTCGATTTCGAGCGTCGTCACCTCCGGTTTTTCCTGCAGCGTGAAGGTGACGACGACCTCGCCCTCTTCCATCTTCGGATCGGCGACGACGTTCAGGAATTTGCGCGTGCGCAGCAGCTCGCGGACGTCTTCCTGCGTCTGCGCCAGCAGAAAGGGCTGACCCTCGCGCGTCTTGATGCTGCGGCGGACAAAGCCTTCGCTGATGGTCTTGAGGCCGGTGACTTCGACGCGGCGGATGGTGGTGCCGTCCGGGATGCGCTGCGGCTGAGCGGTCGCGTTGGGTATGAACCAAACGGCCACGCTCAGCAGCGCCACGCGACGAATCACGCGAAACAGCCGGAAAATTCGGGCGGAATCTCGCACTCTGCACCAGATCAGGATTCAGGATGCGCCATCGCCGCCACGGCGCGAAGTGCGTCGCGCGGCACCCAATTGCGCGGGTACTATATCGGCCACGCGACCGCTCGCAACGCTCGCTGATACGCTTCACGTCCCAGCTTGATCCCGATCGTTGTCGGTGAGCCAGCCGAGAGGATCGAGATCGCCTCGAATCGGGAGCGTGCTCCGCCGTCTTGGCGTGCTGATGTGACCGGCTCGGATCAAGCTGCAACGCTTCTAATTGCTTAGAGCGTCGGCGGCGTGTGCAGGCGCGTCAGGCCCGCCAGGACGAAGATCAGCATGCAATAGGTTGTCGTAGCATTCCAGTCGCTGTGCGTCGCGGCCTTGAATTGAAACGCGCGCCAAATCGCGCCGATGCCGATGAGGATTAGCAGCCCCTCATGCGTCATGGCGAACGCGCCCGCGATCGCGATGATCGCCAGCCAGCGCTGTCCCACGTTCATGGCGTTGAATGCCCGCCCGCCGTCCAGTTGCCAAACGGGAAGGAGATTGAACAGGTTGATAAACGCGCCGAGATGGCCGATCGCAAGCCAGATGCCAGGGTCGACCACGGACCAGATTCCGCCGCCCAGCCCAAATGCAACGCCGAAACAGACCAGCGCGGCCGCCAGTCCCCACAGTGGGCCGGCAAGACCGACGCGCGCGTCGTCGCGCGGGCTGGCGAAGTGCTGTTGCAGGCGAATGACCGCGCCGAGGCCCGGGATGAAGAGGGGGGCAGACGCCTTTACCCCGATTCGCCGCAGCTCGAATACGTGTCCCATCTCGTGCACGTAAATCGAGAGCACGAGCCCCAGCGCGAATTTCCAGCCGTAGAGGGTCCAGTAGACGCCGAAGGACGCAAACATCGACAGAAAAGTCGAGATCTTTGAGAGCCCTAGCAGCAGCAGCTTGAACTTGGACAGGCCGAGCAGAACGAGTGCCTTGAATTTCCACGCCAGGAGCGCGAGCGTGCCAAGGACGCCGGCCAGCGCGCCCTTCTTTTTGCCGCCCAGCGTGTCGGACGGCATGCCCCGCGGAGGTGGCGGCTTAAGTGCCGGAGCCGCGATCTTGGCGCGCAGATCCATCAACTTGCGCTGAACGGCCTGTTTCTGGGCCGATCCGGGTGGCAGCAACGGCAAGGCCTCGGACCAGATGCGTTCCGCGTCACTCCAGGATTGATTTTGCTCGGCACTCGCGGCGCTGGCCGCCAGCTCCCTCAGGCGCGGCGCGTGGACCAGTTGTCGGCAGATGGGACACGCCAACAGGTCCGGCGCGAACTGCGAGCTGCACGCGGCGCAGGTGTTGAACGGAGAAATCGAGGCGCTCATGGGGGAGGCGGACCGCCGATCTGAAACGGCCCGGCGAAGTCGAGTCGCTCGCCTTTGTTCAGACGCCACGCCTGCAAAAGCGCGAAACCGATGATCACGAGCAAGAGCGGCGACTCGCCGATCGCAAGCACAGGGACAGAAAAGGCCATCGCGATCAGCACCAGGAAGATCTCGCCCAATAGCAATCCCAATTGGGCCATGGCCGGCCCGAGCTCTTTCGGAATTTCAGGTTGGGAAGTGGCGCTGGACGCCGGTTGCGACTCCGTTTCCGAATGCATCAGCTTGGTGAACGCATTCGGGGTTGAACCCTTTGAGTCTTGTTCCTGCACGAGCTCGATCGTCGCCGCGAGCACGAGCGCCGTGCCAATCGAACCATAGGTCAGGACCACCGCGAGGAGCTGGTATTTCCAGCCGCCGCGGCGCGAACTCCCCAGGCGGACCGCCGCCCCAACCACGTAGCCGAGCGCAATCGAGACGATCGCGAACTGGCGCCGCGTGAGAAACGTGAGCAGCGCATACGCCAGAGCGCCGAAAAACGCTGCCAGACCGCCGAGTGCAACCGCTCCCAACATGCGCCGCGCGCCACCGCCGTCGACCGCTGTTTGCAGGTTTGTGCGGCAACGTTCACAAACCGTGCTGCTGCCGGCCGTGTAATGCTCTCGAACGAGCGGAATCCGGCAGACCGCGCACGCGGATGGTTGGGATTGCGTCTGGAATTCCGCAGTGTCAAACTGCAGCGGCGCATTTTCACTCATTTTGTTTGGGCTCCGGAGCCAAACAGCATAACACGCTCCGGCGCAAGTTTCGCGCAAACTGGAGTCGTGAGTCAGTTTGTGCTTGTCCGAGCCGCGCCCGTCAGAAGCGGGGAATGGAGAGTGACTCTCGGCCTAGCGCGGAAGGGTTTCTGCGATCCTCGCTCCCTCACGGTCGCGGCTCGGTTCAAATCTGACCCCACTCCCCAAAAACCGGCACGCGAAATGACATGCAGCGGGGAATGGTTTAGGATGGACGACTTGGTTTGTCCGTGAGCACACGGTATGCGCACTGTGACTCGGCGGACGACCGCAATGATCCGCTGACTACGACAGAAAGGGCGAGAATATGCCTACGAAATACGTTTATTTCTACGGAAACGGCAAGGCCGAGGGCAAGGGCCATCAGCGCGAACTGCTGGGCGGCAAGGGTGCCGGTCTGGCGGAGATGACCGAAATCGGTCTGCCCGTCCCGGCTGGCTTCACGATCACTGTCGACGCCTGCGCGTACTTCCACTCGAACGGCCAGAAGTGGCCCGCGGGCATGGAGAAGGAAGTTCGCCAGCAGCTCGCGCGGCTGGAACGCGCCTGCGGCAAGAAACTCGGCAATGCGAAGGATCCGCTGCTGGTCAGCGTACGCAGTGGCGCAGCCCGCTCGATGCCGGGCATGATGGAGACGATTCTCAACCTCGGCCTTTCGGACAAAGCCGTCATCGGCCTGGCCGAAGTCACCGGCAATCCGCGCTTCGCCTGGGATGCCTACCGCCGCTTCCTTCAGATGTACTCGACGGTCGTGGTCGGGCTGAGCAAAGAAACGCTGGAAGACAAGCTCCACCACCTGAAGCAGAAGCTCGGCGTCAAGAACGACACCGAGATTCCCGCCGAGGCGCTCGAAGAGCTCTGCGCTGATTTCAAGCTGTTCTTCAAGCAGGAGACCGGCGAGGATTTCCCGCAGGATCCGTGGATGCAGCTCTACGGCGCGATCAACGCCGTGTTCCACTCCTGGAACGCTGAGAAGGCGACGACCTACCGCAGGGTCGAGAAGATCACGAACCTGAAGGGCACCGGCGTCAACGTCGTGCAGATGGTCTTCGGCAATCTCGGCGACGACAGCGGCACGGGCGTCTGCTTCACGCGCGAGCCGAGCACCGGCGCGAACGAGTTTTACGGCGATCTGCTCATCAACGCGCAAGGCGAGGACGTCGTCGCCGGCATTCGCACGCCGCTGCATCTCGACGAGTTGAAGAAGGTCATGCCGGCCGCCTACGAGCAGCTCGAGGCCGTCCGCGCGATGCTCGAAATTCACTACGGCGACATGCAGGATCTGGAATTCACGATCGAGCGTGGCAAGCTGTACATGCTCCAGTGCCGCAGCGGCAAGCGCGCCCCGGCCGCGGCGTTCCGCATCGCGGTTGAGCAGGCGACCAAGCCGCTCATGAGCCATTCCAGCGCCAAGGCGCTGGTCACGAAGGGCTTCCTGCCGAAGCGCTATCTGCAAGCGGCGAGCATGCCGGTCATCACGAAGGAGCAGGCCGTCGCCCGCATCAACCCGGTCGACATCGAGCGGCTCTTCTATCCGATCATCAGTCCGTCGGTTCCGAAGACGGAACTGACGAAGCGCCAAGTGGCCAGCGGCATCAACGCCGTCCCCGGCGCGGCCAGCGGCAAGATCGTCTTCACGGCCCACGAAGCGGAGACGCTGGCGGCCAAGGGCGAACAGGTCATTCTCGTCCGTAAGGAAACGAGCCCCGAAGACGTCGGCGGCATGCAGGCCGCACGCGGTATCTTGACCGCGACCGGCGGCAAGACCTCACACGCGGCCGTCGTGGCGCGCGGCTGGGGCAAGTGCTGCATCGTCGGCTGCGAAGCGCTGCGCATCGACTACGGTGCGAAAACCATGTCGGTCAGCGGCCGCTCTTATCGGCAGGGCGAATCGATCACGCTGGACGGCACGACGGGCAATGTCTACGACGGCGCGCTGGAACTCGTCCGGCCGGAACCGCCGCGCGAGTTCTACACGCTGCTCGAATGGGCGGACTCGATGCGCACGTTGAAGGTGCGGACGAACGCCGACACTCCGGAGGATTCGCAGAAGGCGATCGAAATGGGCGCGGAGGGCATCGGCCTCTGCCGCACCGAGCATATGTTCTTCAGCTCGCGCGAACGCCAGCTCGCGATCCAGGAAATGATCGTGGCCGACACGACCGAGCACCGCATCGCGGCCCTGAACAAGCTGCTGCCTTTCCAGCGGGCCGATTTCGTCGGCATCTTCCAGGCGATGAACGGCAAGCCGGTGACGATCCGACTGATCGATCCACCGCTGCACGAATTTGTGCCTAAGACGCGCGAGCAGGCCGCTGAACTATCAAAGGCGACCGGACTCTCCGCCGACGCCATCCTGGCGCGAGCCGAGGCGCTGCACGAAGCCAACCCGATGCTCGGGCATCGCGGCTGCCGGCTGTGCATCACCTATCCCGAAATCCTGGATATGCAGGTACGCGCAATCATCGAAGCGGCTGTCGCGTGTGCCAAGCAGCGCGTCAAGGTGCTGCCGGAAATCATGATTCCGCTCACGATCGACGCCAAGGAACTGCGCATCCTGACCGACCGCGTGCGGCAGGTTGCCGACGGCATCCTGGCGCAGTCGAAGATCAATCTCGAATACCTGGTCGGCACCATGATCGAAACTCCCCGTGCGGCGCTCATGGCCGACGCGGTGGCGGGCGTGGCTGAGTTCTTCAGCTACGGCACGAACGACCTGACGCAGATGACGATGGGCCTCTCGCGCGACGACGCCGGCCGCTTCTTGCCGGAATACTGCGATCGCGAGAAGGCCGGCATCTTTGCCGAAGATCCGTTCCAGTCGCTCGATCAGGCCGGCGTCGGCCAGCTCGTGCAGATGGGTATCGAAAAGGGCCGTTCGGTTCGCAAGAATCTGAAGGTCGGCATCTGCGGCGAACACGGCGGCGATCCGGAAAGCGTCATGTATTGCCACGACGTCGGCATGGATTACGTGAGCTGCTCGCCCTATCGCGTGCCGCTCGCGCGTCTCGCGGCGGCCCAGGCGGCGCTCAAGGACGGCAGCGCCACGAAGCGCAAGACCAAGGCACCGGCACCGAAGTCAAAGCCCGCCGCCAAGAAGGCGGCGCGCCCGACGGCTTCGGGTGGTGCACGGCGCGGCATGAACGGCCGCGGGACGCCCGTGAAGCGCGTGGCGGCCGGTCGTGGACGCTAGAGAGACGCGTCAAGAACACCAGTCTGGGGTTGCGAGCAGAGCCGGAAGCGAAGCAACCCCGGGCAACTAACCGGGGCACAAGCTCGAGCAGAGCCGGGCTGTCCTCAGCCCGGCGCCTTTGGCGGAGAACCGGTCCGAGGACAGGCCGGCTCTGTAGGCAGCTCTGTTCTGCGCCGTGGTAAACCGCCTCAATCGTGGACCGGTTGCGAACTCGCCGTACGGCGCTTCGCGAGCGCGCGGTAATACGCGTCCAGCACGGGCCGTAGAGACGTGGGGACCGCCGCATCAGGAGGACGAGCGATCTGACTGAGGCCGTCGTCGAGCGACACACCTCGATCGACTTTCTCTCCGACGTTTTCGCCGCGTTTTTCCCCCCTTGCGACATCATCCGCGCCATAGAGCGCCTGGCCGCGCCACTCGCCCGTCGGGCCGATCACGCCCGCCTTTCTCGCGCTGTTTCGCAGGCGTTCAAAGTCCTTCATGAATTCGAGGCGTCGCGCCTCCGGCCAGCCGAGCGCAATCAGGTCTTCCTCACGTGGCGGTTCGCCGCGCGCGAGCATGTCGAGCACGTCGACGCGCTCGGCACGCTTGTCGGCCGCCGGCGATCCGCGCATCTCTCCTTCTTCGGGAGCAGGATTCGCGCCATCCTGGGCAGGCTCCGGTGGGGCCGGATCGGGCGGCATTTCGACGACGGCCGGTGAGTCGGGGCGCTCGGGGCCGTGCCCTCGCGCTTGATGATCGGGTCTGGCTCGACCTGGTTCCGCTGGTCCTCGCCGCTCGCCGCGATCTCCGCGCCATCCGGCTTGGTCCGAATTTTGGCCCGCGTTCTGATCCTTTCCTTCCGGCTTCGGGTTTGTTTGAACGGCTGAGATGCCGGCTGGCTCGCGCGCTCGGTTGCGTCGCGGAAGGTGGAAGCTTTGTCGATTTCTCGGCCCTGCGGGCTCCCTCGACTTTTCCGCCGGCTGCGAATCGGGATTGTCTTTCTCCGCGGCCTCAGGCGGCTCCGGCTTCTCCGGATTCTGCGAATCCGCGGGCGTTTTCCGGTCGGTTGCATTCATCGGCGCAGTCGGC
Organism: Phycisphaerae bacterium; assembly: GCA_044225155.1. Classification (GTDB taxonomy): domain Bacteria; phylum Planctomycetota; class Phycisphaerae; order UBA1845; family Fen-1342; genus CAYMBL01. The sequence continues at coordinate 7,610 of JBGAJB010000079.1, forward strand.
GGAATGTCCTCTTCCTCATTCGATCGCGCCCGCGCCTCCTTGCGTTCAGCGGCAGCGCCGGATGTACCGCTCGATTCGCCGTTACCTCCTTCGCCCTCGCCGCTGGCCGCACGCGCGCCGCTGTCACCTTCGTTAAGCTTGCGCGCGTCTTCGCCGTGCTTGGCGACGAAATCCTTCAGACGCGCCTCGAATTCGCCCTCGCCTTCCCCCTGACCTTCGCCCGCGCCCGGCGCATCGCCGTCGCCTTTTTCGCCCGGTTGATCGGAGCCGGCGCTCGCGCCACCGTCGCCGGGCTGTCCCCTTTCCGGCCCGCCGCACTGACCACCCGTGCCACCGCGCCGTTCTTGCCCTCGCCCGCGCTCCGGGTGCATCGCCGCCCGCCGCTTTCGCCGTGCCGCGGTCGCCGCCCGGGCGGCCATTGCCTCCGCCCGCGTTCGCAGCTTTTCCGGGATCGGGCACATCGTCATGGGCAATCTCGCGCGCCGAACGAACGATCGTGAGCACGGGACTTTGTCCGAGCTGCGGCGCCGGAGTGCCATCTGGCAAATGACGCGTGTCGCCGGCCTCAAACCAGACGCGCGCGCTTTGGCCGACGTTGAGATTCAGCTGCGCGAGCGGGAATCCGGTTTCCGCCGTCGTGCCGAGCGTCGCGCCGCCGCGCGTGAGTTCCAGTGCGCTGCGTCTGGCCGGCCTGCTCCTGCACAAACCAGACGCCGGCGAGATGAATGTCATCGCGCGCGACGGCCGCAAGTCGCGCGACCTGGCTCACGTCGATCGGTTCGCCGCGCGTCGTTTCCGGATCGGTGATGCGAACGTTTGGGGCAGCGTCGACGCGCACCGTGATACGCCGCCGCAGCGGATTCTCGGCGTTCGTGCCGTGCGTATCCGAGAGGGCGATCAATACGTCGCTTTCGTTCGTCAGGGAGACCGTCGCCCGCGTCGCGCCGCTCGCCGCGAATCCGCGTGCGCGACTCCTCGCGACCCTGGACGATCAGTTGCGCCTCGCGGATTTCGCCGGCCGACTGAATCGTCACGCGGGCGCGCGTGCCGAGCCAGGCCGTGATATCGCCGTCGATGACGGTGCGGGCCGCTTCGCCCGTGTATTCCGGCGGCGTCAGATCGACGCGCATTTGAACGACGCGCGGCGGCTCGGTCGTCCGCAGCGATTCTTCGAGCACGCCGTCGCCCGCCCGCGCGCGATAGTGGAGCGTGCCGCTGACTTCCTGGGCGGAGAGCGAGACGCGCCGCTGGTCGCCTTCGCCGGGCGCGCGACCGGGTGACTGACGCTGACGCACCGTGCCGTCGTCATTGAGCTGTTCGAACGTGAAGTCCGCCGCAGCGCGTCCCGAAAGACGAAACTCGAATTCGAGCGGCCGGCCGGCATACAGCGCGTCGCCTGGCGCGGGCCGAATGCGCTCGATGTGCATCGCCGTCGGCGCGGCCAGGTTCCATCCGAGCATTCGCAGAACTGACGGAAGCACCGGCTTGGCGGCGATCAAGGCGTACAAAATCCACGCGAGCGCCGCGGCCGCCGGCCACGCGAGCCCGCGCCAGGTCAGAAGCTCGCCCGATTTCTCGTGCGTCACGTCCAAGGCCGCCGCGGCCTGCGTGACTGCGGCCGGCCGCGCGTAGGCAGCGCCGCCCGAATCAGCGATCACGACGGCGTTGAGCAGCAGATTGTGCGGAATCTCGCGCGAGCGCTCGGCCGCCCGAGCGGCGAAGGCCGGATTCACGCGTCCGCGAATGGCGCGCGTCAGAAGCGACAACAGCACACCCAGGACAGTGACCACCAGCAGGAAACCCGCGCCGGCGATCAGGAATCGCGGCAACCCGCCGGGAACCAGGTGATCCAGGATCACGATCACCAACGCGCTCGAAAGTCCGATCGCGGCCAAAACGCTGGCGCGCGAGAGCAGAAACGCGACGGAAATGCGCCAAGCCCACGCCCCCATGACGGCGTGAACAAACGCTTCGGCGGAATGGCGGTCGGAATGATCGGCGGGGGCTGACGAAGGACGCGGCGTCGCCATTCAACGGCCTCTTGCGGCGCCGCGGATGGCGGCCGCCTCTTCATGATAGTCATCGGCCGAAAGCGCCGAAATCAAAATCCACGAATCGGTTGGTAACCGCACCGCGGAAATGCGCACCTTCGCGACGCCGCGCTCGCGCCCAAACTATGGTTTGACGGCGGGCATCAGGCCGCGGCCGTGCAGAATCCGATAGACCAGTTCACGCGCCTTGCGGCCGCTGGCGTCGCGATCAGCGGAGATGTTCAGCGCAAACACGTAAGTGTCATCCGGCCGCGTCAGGGTGCCGACGAACCAGCCGAGGATGTTGTCGTCGCCTTTCGCCCCCGAGCCGGTTTTGCCGCGCAGCGTGATGCCGTTTTCGCAATAGTGCGTGAGCAATTCGCGGACAAGTTCCTGCGCGCGTGCGCCGGCCGGCAATCCGCCGCGCGCGAGGCGCGTGAGGAAATCCACCTGCTCGTCAGCGGAAATCTGGAGCGACGACATGAGCCAGAAATTTGTAAGTCCGCCACTGATGTCGTGATTTCCGTAGTTGAAGCGATCCAGATATTGCTGCATGCGCTCCGCACCTACTTCACACGCTTCGCGCTGGTAGTACCAGACGACCGAATCGCGCAGTGCCGATCGCAGCGTTTGATCGCGGTTGAGCTCCGGCCGGGAGCCGGGCGTGCCGTCCCAGCGATAGGGATGATCAGCGTCGCGCAAGACGCCCGTATCGAGGCCGATGATCGAGTTCGGAATCTTGAACGTGGAACAGGGGGAGAATCCAACGGCGCAGCGGTGTGGATTGTGCCGCCAGGTTTCTCCCGTTGTCAGCGAGCGCAACACGAACGCGCCGTCATAGCCGGTCAAGATTTGGCTCAAATCGATTTCGTGCGCGGCTGGCGAGGGGGCCGGTGGCGGCGAGGAATCTGCTGATTGGTGCGATGAGACTTGCGGAATGCCGACCAGTGGCGGCAGCGCGGTGATCAGCGAAAGCGTGGAAATCGAAACAAATGCCCAGCAATTCGACATGATGGTCCTCCGTGACCGATCTGATGTTGCCCCGCTCGCGGCGATCGCCCAGATCACCTGCGAGCGCACGAATTCTGCCGCGCGAATGTTGGGGCGCCAATTGCACCATCGCTTTGATCAGAATTCGATTGAACCAGGTTGGTGAACCTCGCCGACGGCGGCGATTTGACCTTGCGCTTGAAGTCCCACGAGGCGGCGCGCAACTGTACGAATCGGGTCAACCTTGGCTTGTGATCGCTGCCTGTGGGGTTGATCTCCACCGCGTGCGAACGCCGGTTGGCTTGCGTTTTCGAAGCGAAGTGCCACACTCCGCCACATGAACTCCTCCGGCCAAACTCGGCAGCGCGTCACCTTTCGCGGGCACGTGCAAGGCGTCGGCTTTCGAGCGACGTGCGTGGAAATCGCCCGGAATCGCGCCGTTACCGGCTGGGTACGCAATGAGACGGATGGGTCGGTGGCGATGGAAGCGCAGGGAGCGGCGGCTGAAATCACGAGCTTTGTCTCGGAGATTCTCCGCGTGATGGCCGGGCACGCGACCGAGCATTTTTCGATCGCCGCGGCCGTCATCGAGGACGAGCGCGGTTTTCGCGTCGTGTACTGAGCACCGATCCCCGCCAACCGGAAGTAAGACGCGGGCCCACGCCTCATCCTGAGCGTGGCACCCGCGTTTCGGACTCCCTCGGTGGTGGGAGGGGTTTTGAGATTGCAGCGCGGCCCGGTTGTCGGTCCGCGCGGCGTCTGTTCGTCGCTGTTACGTCGGCGTGCCGGTCGGCGTCACGGTCGACTTCATGCTCTCGACTAGATCGTTGGCCGCCTGTTCGACGGTTCGCGTCGCCTTCCAGTTCGTCTCACTCGTAATCTTGCCGTTGTCGCCGCAGAGGCACGGAATGCGGCCCTCGGTGTTCGAAGGCAGTTCGCTGAAATTCACCGTGCGGCCGGCAGCGCGGGCAATCCACTCGCAGACCTGGCGCACGGTGTGCGTCCGTCCGGAGCTGATGTTGTAGATCTGGTTCGGCTTGCCGTTTTGCAGCAAGGCTGCGTACGCCTCGACCACGTCCTGCACGTGCAGCATGTCGCGCTCGAAGCTCAGGTCCGGCAGCTCAAAGCCGTTGCGGATGCTGGCATCCCACGCGATCAGGCGCTTGGCGACCGAGCCGAAGAAGAACGTCTCGGCCTGGCCCGCGCCCGTGTAATGGAACGGCCGGGCGACGACCAAATCGAGGTGATAGTTCTGGAAGAACGTGTGCGCGACATTCTCGGCTGTGCTCTTGAGCCAGCCGAAGGTGGTGGTCGGCGCAACGGTGCAGTTCTCGTTGCAGGGCTTGTGATCGCCGGCGTTGCCGTAGACCTCGCCGGAGCTGGCGAGCACGATCCGGGCGCGCGGCACGCTGCGGCGCACGGCATCGCAGATGTTCGCCCAGCCGGTCACGATCGACTGGTAGGCGTCGAGCGGCTCCTCCGCGGCAAAGTAAGAGACAGTCGCACCCGCGAGGTGAATCACGGCGTCGGGGCGTACGCTGGCGATGGCGCGCGCGACGTTGATCGCATCGCTCACATCGCAGACGATTGATTTGCCGAACTGCTTCTCGAAAGCGAGCTTTCGAGCGCGGTTTCGAACTCCGCCCACGACATCGAATCCTTGTTTTTTCAGATGGGTCGTGAGGTGGCGTCCGGTAAACCCCTCGGCGCCAGTGATGAAGACAGTGCGCACGGTGATCCTCCAACGGATGCAGACTTCGCCTAACTCCAACGGCGTGATGAGCGTCGGTCCCGAAGAACCGACTTTCATCCGGGGGTGTATCGACGCGGGGGCGGGGGAGATTGCGTAAGAGCCTCCAAATCGAGAAGCGCGAAGTGGGGACGGCCCGGCACTTTTTGTGGTTTGGCACGAATCGCAGCCGATGGGGGGCACGCCCCGATCAGACAAACAGATTATGGAATCGCTGCAGGGCGTGTATTCCCGCCCGGGGCGCGGCGGGAAGCGGGGCGGGAAGCGGGATTATCAAACCTGAGTATGCCTCACTGTCCGAGATTTGATCGCGCCATTTCTGCCGGAGCGGCCCCGCGAAATCGCTGCAACCCCTTCGCGCCTTGAAAACGATACTTGTTCTGTCAACCGCGCCGCAGGGGGCACGGTTGATCGAGCGACAGTACGGGGCGCCTCGCCGGCGCGCGCGTCAGGGGGATACGCGGGCCGCGAGTGCAACGCCCTGGGGGCCAGACGTGACAGAACCAGGATTCGGTACCGGCACGATCACGCTGCGGCCGCAGGACGCGGAGAGCGGCAGCGATGTCGGCGTTCAGGTCGGGCGAACGGGCGAATTGCCCGAGCTGCCTTCCATCCGCGCTCCCTTCCTTAACATTGCCCAGGCCGTGATCGACGCGCCGAGTCCGGCCGGCGTCGCGGCGCTGGCGGAGTCGGCCGACGCCGCCCTGGAAGCGGCGACCTCGCAATCGCTGATCGCGTTCGCGAACATCATGGAAGCGCACGATCCATTCACGGCCGGTCATTCGCGGCGGGTCGGGCGGCTGGCGCGGCTGATC
>JBGAJB010000080.1:0-13184 GCA_044225155.1 Phycisphaerae bacterium
GGAATTTTCCGCGCGCCCCCTGCCGCAACAGCATCGGACTGCCACACTCGCTGCAGGCGATGTCCGTCTTGATCGGCTTGGGCTTCGCCGGTCCGGGCATCAGTTCTTCCGCTTGCTTCTTGGCTTCGCCGCGCAGGTTCGACACGAAGCGACACTTCGGGAAGTTCGTGCAGGAGAAGAATGGACCGAAGCGGCCGCGCCGCAGCTCCATCTCGCTGCTGCATTCCGGGCAATGCAGTCCTTCTTCGCCCGGCATGACTTCCACCACCGGCTTACCCGTGCGTGTCCACGCGAAACCCGCGGGCGGCGGGCCGCTCGTGTCGAATTTTCCGCTCGCGGCCGCCTTGCCGCGCCCGGACTTAGTCGGCGCTTCGCCCAGCGCCGGCGGCGTGATGCCCGCGGCTGCATTGGCGGCTTTCAACTCTTCAAGTTTTTCGATCGGCTTGGAGTTGCGACAGCGCGGGAAGCCGCTGCACGCGATGAACTTGCCGCGCTTGCCGACGCGAATCACCATTGCGCGGCCGCACTTTTCGCATGCCGCGCCGGCCTCTTCCGGCGGCGGCGCAGGCTTGCGCTTGATGGCGATCTCCGCGGGAATCCGGCCCGTATTCTTGCACGTCGGATAGCGATCGCAGCCCAGGAAGGCGTTGCGGCCTTTCCATTTCACGCGCAGCGTGCCCTCGCCGCAGGCCGTGCACGGCTGCGTGTATTCCTCTTCGGCCACCTGCTTGAGCGGCTCGCCGTTTTCGTCGGCGGGAACCGTGTTGCGGCACTCGGGATAGCCGCTGCAGCCGAGGAAATAGCCCGATTTCGACTGGCGCAGCACCATGTCGCGGCTGCATAGTTCACACTTCTGCGTTCCGCCCTTGGGCACCAGCGGCTCGCCGCGGCGATTGACCTTGACGGTCGCTTTGCAGGTCGGATAGTTCGAGCACGCCAGGAAGCGTCCCAGCTTGCTCCAACGGAAGACCATCGCGCCGCCACATTGCGGGCACTTGTACTCGCTGGGCTGGCTGCGGGCCGGCTCCATCTCTTCGGCGGCGCGCGAGAGCAGATCCTTAAACGGGTCGTAAAACTCGTGCAGCACCTGGACCCAGTCGAGATGCGCTTCCTCGATCTTGTCCAGCTCGTCTTCCATGAAGCTCGTGAACTTGATGTCCATGATCTTCGGGAAGTGGGCGACGAGCTTGTCTGTGACGACTTCGCCCAGCGGCGACGGGAAGAACTTGCGATCTTCCTGCTCGACGTAGCCGCGATCCTGAATCGTGTCGATGATCGACGCGTACGTACTCGGGCGGCCGATGCCTTCGGATTCCAGCGCGCGAACGAGCGACGCTTCGGTATATCGCGACGGGGGCGACGTCCACTGCTGCTTCGGCTCAAGGTCCAAAAGGCCGACCGGGGCGCCGTTCGTCAGTGGCGGCAGAATCTGGTCATCGCTCGTGACGCCGGCAACTTTCATGAAACCGTCGAAAACGAGTTTGCGGCCATTTCCGCCCAGCTTCGCTTCGCCCAGCTTGGTGGAGCCCGCGAGCGTGACGGACGTCGAATCCCACTCCGCCGGCGGCATCTGGCAGGCGACGAAGCGTCGCCAGATCAGGTCGTACAGTTTGTATTGCTCATCCGTGAGGGCCTTGCGAAGGCTCTCCGGCGTGCGTGCGGGGTCCGTCGGACGGATAGCCTCGTGCGCTTCCTGGGCGCGCTCCTGGCGCTTGCCGTAGAAATTCGGACCGTCGGGCAGATACTTCGCGCCGTACTCGCGGTTAATGAACCCGCGCACCGAGTCGATCGCCTCTTTGGCGAGGTTGGTCGAGTCGGTACGCATGTAGGTGATCAAGCCGACCGGCCCTTCGCCGTGCAGGTCGATGCCTTCGTAGAGACCTTGCGCCACGCGCATGGTGCGCGAGGCCGCAAAGCGCAACAGCGTGCTGGCCTGCTGTTGCAACGCCGCCGTCGTGAACGGGGCGGAAGGGCGCGTGGTCGTGCGCTTGGTCGTCAGGTCCGCGACTTTGAATTGCGGCGCCTTGGCCGGATCAAAGCGGCCGACCAGTTCGCACGTCTCGAGGTTCAGGTGTTTGTATTCTTCCCAGGCTTGACGATTCTCGCTCTCGACGATGAATCCCAAGGCGACGGCGGCCTCGTGGGCCGACTTCGCATCCGTCGGAGCGAACTTTTTCCCGCCGAGCGAATCCAGTTCGACGCGGAACGCGCCGCGATCGCTAAGCCACGCGGTGACGTCCTTCTGACTGGGCTCGCTCGCCCGGAGCTTGGACCAAGCGGTCTGTAGCTTCGCCGGCGCGGCGGGATCACCCGTCACATAGCCGCCGATTTTCCAGCTCTCTTCCGGGATGAACGCCCGAATCTCACGCTCGCGCTCGACGATCAGCCGCACCGCCACCGACTGCACGCGGCCGGCGGACAGGCCCTTAGCGATTTTCCGCCAGAGGAGCGGACTCAGCTCGTAGCCCACGATGCGATCGAGGATGCGACGCGCTTGCTGGGCATTTACGCGATCCAGATCGAGCGAATGAGGATTCTTGAACGCGTCCTGAATCGCCGACTTCGTGATTTCATTAAAAATCACGCGCTGGATGCGGTCCGGCGGCAATCGCAGGGCTTCCACGAGGTGCCACGCGATCGCCTCGCCTTCACGGTCGCGGTCCGTCGCTAGGTAAACCTTGGGGGCGGCGTCGGCAAGCTTTCGAAGCTCATTCACGACCTTGGTCCGGCCGCGGACAACCTCGTAAGTTGGCTCGAAATTTGAAGTTAGATCAATCCCGAAGTCGCTCTCCGGCAGGTCGCGGACGTGCCCCATGGACGCCTTCACGACGAAGTCGTCGCCCAAGTATTTGTTAATGGTCTTGGCCTTCGCGGGTGATTCCACGATGACCAGTGACCGATCCGTTCGTTCGCGTTTTGCCATATGCGGCTTTCCGTAACCAAAGCAATTACAAAGCTTTACGCAGACTCCGACGCCTGGTGCTGCTCATTTCTCCCTGACCGCCCGGCAAGACTCATAGACGAATTCAGACGACTGTCAAGCCCGATCGGTTCTAACGGTCGACAAACTTGATCCGTCGTTTCGGGGGACATCGCTTTGCCTCTGAGGCGGGGCGCGACCGGAAATGAATTCGGTTCATGAGCACTAATCCATTTCCCCACCGCGAGTTAGATGTCTCGGGGGTTTCAACGGGAAGCCTCCATGTTCGCGCATCGGTGTCGGATTCCGCGCGGAATCAGGCGACATTCTGAAATTCCAGCACTATTCTGTTCACCAGAGGGCGCGACAATCGTCTGCTAGTTCTGGGACGCGCGTCTGGGAGCACCATGCGGACCGTTTTGACCCTTGGCATCATCGCCGTCATCGGTGCCGGTTCCTGGCTGGCCTATCGAAGGCTTGCCCCGCGCGAGGAAGCACCACGCTACAAGACCGTGGCGGTCGACAAGGGCGACGTGGTCGCCACCGTGTCTGCTACCGGGACGCTGGAGCCGGTCGTCAAAGTGCTGGTCGGATCGCAGGTCAGCGGCACCGTGATCAAGTACTACGCCGATTTCAATGATCGAGTGAAAGAGGACGCAGTGCTCCTCGAACTCGATCAGGACCGCTACAAAGCACAGCTCGAACAACGCCGCGCCGAGTTGGCTGTCGCGCGTGCCAAAAAGGAAGAGGCGGACGCGCGTCTGAAGGAAGCCCAGATCTCCAGCAAGCGCATCGAATCCGCTTTTCAACGCAAAGCGGCGTCGGACATGGAACTCGACCAGGCCAGGACGAACGAAGCGGCGCTGCTGGCGTCGCTGCACGCGGCCGAGGCGGAGGTGCAATCCGCCGAAGCGAACGAACGCATGGCCGCGGTGGACCTGACAAAGACGGTGATCCGCAGCCCAATCGACGGCGTCGTCATTTCGCGCGACATCGATGAGGGTCAGACCGTGGCGGCCTCCCTTTCCGCGCCGACGCTTTTCACAATCGCGAACGACCTGACCAAGCTGCGGGTCAATGCGGCAGTCAGCGAGACCGACATCGGCAACATCGCGGAAGGCATGGAAGCAGAGTTTCGCGTGGATGCGTATCCGAACCGCAAGTACCGCGGAAAAGTGTCGCAGGTGCGCTACAAGGAAACAATCACGGACAACGTCGTCACGTACACGACGCTGATCGATGTCGACAATCCTGATCTTTCGCTTCGTCCGGGTATGACGGCCACGATCCTTTTTGAGACCAAAAAGGTGATCGACGTGATCAAGGTACCGAACGCGGCGCTGCGTTTCAATCCGGAGCAGGACAACACGCAAGTGAATTTCGACCGGCCGGGACGCGGGCGCGGCCGTGGCGGAGAGCCGCGCGTTTACGTCCTGGCTGACGACAATTCACTTCGAGAGGTAGCCATCAAGCCCGGACTGACGGACGGGTCGAACACGCAGGTGGCGTCAGGCGAATTGAAAGTCGGCGACATGGTCGTGACGGAACGCGAGCTGGGCGGGCGCGGCGGAGGCCGTCCGATGGCGCAGCGCATCCCGCGCGGCATGTAGGCGCAAAAAAGCGTCGCCGGATTCCTCCGACGACGCTCCTTGGAAGCTGCCAGGTGTTCTGATCTTCAGCACTAGCCGCCGTCGAGTTGGACAGCACCTACGAGTTCGGAGGCCTCGACGTCAGGCACTAGTACTGACTGTATGCTTTTCCCGAGTCGTCATTACCTGATACGTTCGCGATGATTTCGCCAGTGGTCGGGTTATAGACCCAGCCCTCGCCGCTCGCCGCCGTGTGGGGCGGACTGTTCGTCGAATCCAGCAGCACGGCCGTCGGCGTGGCCTTGTTACCGACCGGGCACGGCGGGAACGAAACGAGATACGGGCCGTAAATATGCGTCGCATCGCGGGCCGCGGCCGTTGCGCCCGAAGCATCCGAGTAGAGCGTCAGATGGTTTTTCATATCGCCGCTATCGTGACCCGGGAACTTGTTCCCGTGCTCCGCGGCATACAGGTTGATCGCATTGCGCAGCACGGCCAAATTGCCGGCCAGCGCTGATGTGCCCGCACCGGCCGAGCCGCGGCTCAGGCGCGGAATGGCCATGGCGGCGATGATGCCGATGATCACGATCACGACCACCAGCTCTACGAGCGAAAATCCACGACGAGCTTTCTGCGACCGCATTGGCATCTCCTGGCAGCGCGGCGGCGCTTTCCCACGCCGGAATCCGCGTCATTCAGTGATTGAATCGTCCTGTGGTTGCCGGGGCTTCAGTTGCGGGCGCGGGATTTCGGCGGACCCAGCGCGAGGCGCACGCGTTTTGACGCACGTTGCAGTTCCACAAAATCGCGGCCAATCTCGACAATCCGATAACCGGAGATCTCTGCACCCTGTCCGACCGGCTCGCCGTCGATGATCGCCATGGGCCGCGGGCCCCAGACAATGCCGCGCAATTCATGCGTGGGCGGGAACTCCGGCTCAGGGGGCGCCTCCGGTTCGACCGGCGGTGCCTCCACGGGAATCTCCACGGCCTTGGCGGCCTTCGGTCGCAGGCGTTCGAGGAAATCCTCGCTCGCGACGAAGAGATCGCGCGCCCCGTCTCCCGGGGGAGCGGGACGGCGAGCCGACATCGTGAGCGCGCCGAGGATTTGCCCCAAATCGGAAGGCGCCGGGGTCGGACCGGAGGGTGCGCACGCTTGCGCCGCCGCTGTGGGGTGCTGCTCGGCCGAGGCTGATTGCGGCGGCGACGCGCTGGTCAGCAGATCAAGTCCCCACAGGACAACCATGACGACCAGCGTGGCGAGGCTGCCGCGCTTACGCGTGGAGGATGTCATGGCTTCACCTCGGCCGGCGCATACCCGGATGATTCCACCAGGTAGAGACGGAGCGTGAAAGCGATTCGGCGCGTGTTCTGCTCGGCCGTAGGATCGCCCGCGATCTGATATTCGACGAACGCGTGATACTGACTGGTTTCAGCGAGTCGTCGCGAAAGCTCGGCCAAAGCGCCGCTCGGCCCGGTGCCGGTCACGCTGATATCGATGACGTTCCAATCGCCGTTGCGCCGCGCCGGTTGTGGCGTGATCTGCTCAATTCGCAGGCCGCACTCCATCGCCCGCTCTGACAAGCGCATCAGAAACTGCGAGAGTTCCTCGCTGCGCGGCGCCCGTGCCACTTCGCTGTTGACGAGCCGCACGAGTTCCAGCGCCTGACCACGAACCTGTTGCAGCCGCAATTGCGACTGCTGGAGCGCCGTGCCGTCGGCCGCGGCTTGGCGTCTCAGAGTATCGATTTCTGATCCGGAAGAACTCAGCGGCCGAATCACGCCCATCCAGGCCGCGCCGAGTAGCGCGCACATGACGGCGGCCCCGTACACGTCGACGTCAAGCGGGGCGAAGCGTTTCCATTTCATCATGGCGCCGCTCCCGCGCGGCGACACTCGAGCTTGAACGAAACGAGCGCCGCCTCGGGCGTGCTATGCGCACCGGCGTGTACCAACTCCACTTGGTTCCAGCCGTCGATCTTGCGCAGCGCGTCCATCAGTCCGCTCAAATCGGCCTGACTACGGGCAATTCCAGCGATCTGAATGACCGGATCCGCGTCCTGCACGCGCCGTCGCGCCGGCTGAGATGCGGGCGGCCGCGGCGCGCCTTTGGCCGTCGCGGCCGGCGCGGGCGGCGGGGCCGGAAGCGCCGGCGCTGGGCGCGCGGAAATCTCCGTGAGCACGATGCCTGGCGGCGCGGTAGCGGCCAGCGCGTCCAAACGAGCCGCGAGACAGGCGTTGTCGCGTACTTCGAGGAGTGCGGGCTTTGTCGACCAGCAAGTCCAGCGCGTGCGAAGCGGTCCTGGGTTGCCGATCAAGATCGCGCCCGGCGGATCGCAACTGCAACTCCGCCACCAATCGATCACGCTCGGCGCTCTGCTCGCCCGCCCAGAACCAAGCTGCGCCGACCAGTGCCGCGCCGCAGGCGCAGGCGATGGTCCAACGCTGCGCCCGCCGAGCGCGCACGCGCCGGCGGCGACAGGGCATCGGAAGCAGGTTTACGCCGGCGCTCATTCACTCTCCAGATCGAGCAACGCCGCGCCGACCGCCGACGCTTCTTCGGGCTGCACCGCGCCATGCACCGGGAGTTCCCACGGTGCACCGTCCGTCGCCAACTCAACGATCGGGAGACCAAGCTGCAACTCGAGCCAGTCTCGCAAGCCGGACAGGCGCGCGCCGCCACCCGCGAGCACAAGCCTCCGCACTTGCAACTCTCCGTCGCCCTGGAGCGCGAACGAAAAGCACGCGGCCGTCTCGCGCACGAGCGCGTCGAGGCTCTCCCGCAGCAGATTGAAATTCATCAGCGGCAATTGCGCGGCGTTCTGCAAGGCGCTCTGTGGATCGGCAACCGCCCCGCCGTCGCCGGCTTGAATTCCGTGCGCGTGCTTGAGTTCCTGCGCTTCGACCGGATCGAGTTGATAGGCCTGCGCCAGGCGCTGCGAGAGCGCGGCGCCGGAAAGGCGCAGGGCACGCACATAGCTCGGCGTCTGACCCACGACGACCGTCAGCGTCGTGTGCGTGTGCCCCAGATCGAGCACACCCCATGCATCCTGCGGATCGGGCACGGTCTGTCGCGCCGCCAGCCGCACGAGGCCCCAGGGCGCAACTTCCACGCGCCGCAGCGTCAATCCCCTGGCCTGAAAACGCTCATCCCACTGCAAAAGAAGCGCGCGCTTTGCGGCGATGACCGCCACGTTCGGCCCGCCGCGCGTCGCCAGACGCCACCAACGTGTCTCCCACTCGGCCGGATCGGTGCGCGTCTCCCGGGCGGTTTCCAGCGCGACGAGTTCTTCGACCTGCTCAGTCGGCTGTTCCAGTGCCTTTTCCGGAATCCGGAGCACGTGGAAACTGAACTGCCGCGATGAGAGGCAGAGGGCCACGTCGTCGCCCTGAAAGTCGCCCTGCTCCAGCAGGCGTCCGAGTCGCGCGGGGTCCAAATCCTGAGTCGCCGGCGCCTCGACGCATAGGCGATCGATGAGCCGGAGCGCGCCGCGCCGCTGCTCCACCTGCACTGCGCGCAGACCGGCAGCGCCGGTGTCGAACACCACCGCCGAAGTCCGAGCTCGCGTCAGCATCAGCATCCGGCGCGCTCCTAGTGTGCCGCGGTCGCAGCATCGAACAGCGGCATGAACAGCGACATCGCGATGAATCCGACCAGCAGACCCATCAATCCCAGAAACATCGGTTCAAGCAGGCGCATGCCGGTCGCGATCGTGTGCGAGTTGTCTTCGTCCATCCAATCGGCGACGAACTCAATCGATTCGGCCAGTCGCCCGTGCTCTTCGCCCGTGGCGATCGCGGTCGCGACGATCGGCTCAACCAGCCCTGAAGATGCCAGTGCCCGGCCCACGCGCCCGCCGGAGGAAACGGAATCACGCACCTCGTCGATCAGTTTTTCAAACGGCGCGAACCGCGCGGCGGAGCGCGCATGCTCGACGCTTTCGAGCAATGGAACGTGCGACCGCAGCAGCGAACCCCAGACGCGCAGCACGCGCGCCATCACGAGTCGCCGCACGACGCGCCCGATCAGCGGCAAGCGAATCATCAGGAGATCGAAACGCTGCCGCAGAGCCGGAATGCGGACGATCGCGATCCCCAGCGCCACCGGCAGCAGAATCGCGCCGATCACCGCGGGCCAGAATCGCACGGCCAGTTCGGAAATCGTGATCACGATCTCCGTCGTAAATGGGAGCTTGGCGTTGAGCTGCGTGAACAACTGGCGAAAGCGCGGCACGACGAAGAGCACCATGACGAAAACCGTCGCGATGAGCATCACCGTCAGGATGGCCGGGTATGTGATCGCCCCAATCAGGGTGCGGCGCACCTGCTGCTGCTGTCGGCCAAGATCGCTCAAGCGCGCGAACGCCATAGGCAGCGTCGCGGTGGCTTCCCCGGCGGAGATGAGACTGCGAAAAACAGGGGGAAAAAGCGCGCTGTGCGGCTCGAAGCCGGTCGACAGCGGCGCTCCACCCTCAATGTGTTCGCGAAGCGCCCGCACGACATTCCGAAAACCCAGGTTGCCGCTCTGCTGCTCGGCCGCTTCCAGTGCCGTCACGAGCGGCGCGCCCGACTCGAGCATCATCTTCATTTGCCGAGTGAAGATCAGGACGTCGTTCGTGCGCGGCCGACGAAATCGCTTGAACAAATCTCGGAAAGGCGCGACCGCTCCGCCCACGCCGCCTGCGCCCGGCCCTAACTGGAGGACCGTCAGACCGCGATGGCGCAGCATTTCCAGCGCTTCGGAGCTGGTGAGCGCTTCGACGCGATCGGCCACCAGTTCACCGGTGTCCCGCATGGCTCGGAAGGCAAATTCCACGGCTTAGCTCCCCGCGCCGACCGGCACCGGCGCTTCGTGCTGCTCCGCGCGCGTGCGTCCTTCGGACTCGGCATGCGTAACGCGCAACACCTCCTCCAACGTCGAGCGACCGGTCTGCACCAGGTGCAAACCCTCCTCCCGCAAGGGCAGCCAGCCGGCTTTGCGAGCCGCGCGCCGTACGGCCTCTTCGTCCACTTCGCGCTGCAATTCGTGCCGAACGGGATCGGTGACTTCGAGCACTTCATAGATGCCCGCGCGGCCCAGGAATCCGCTGTCGTGGCACTTCGAGCAGCCTTCGCCCTTGTAGAAAACCGCCGATGCGTCGCCCTTCCAGCCGGCGTCCGCCAAGGCGGATTCGGAGGGGTAATACGAAGTTCGGCAGTGCGGACAAATCTTGCGGGCCAGGCGCTGTGCAACAACGCCGTTGATCGCCGCGGCGAGCAGATAGGACTCCACGCCCATGTTCGCCAAGCGCGTGAACGCGCCGGGCGCGCTGTTCGTGTGCAGCGTCGAAAGCACCAGGTGGCCGGTGAGCGCGGCCTGAATCGCGACGCGCGCCGTCTCCACGTCGCGAATCTCGCCCACCATGATCACGTCCGGGTCCTGACGCAGCACGCTGCGAAGCGCCCGGACGAAATCGAGACCGACCGCCTCGTTGGTCTGAATCTGGTTGATGCCGTCGAGCTGGTATTCGACGGGATCCTCGATCGTCACGATGTTTCGCTCGACGGCCGAGAGCAGTTCGAGCACGCTATAGAGCGTCGTCGTCTTGCCGCTGCCGGTCGGCCCCGTGACGAGCACGATGCCGTTAGCACGCATGAAAATACGGCGGAAGCGCGCGAGCTGTTCCGCCTCGAAGCCGAGCTGATCGAGCTTCACCTGGAGGTTTTTCTTATCCAGGATTCGCAGGACGATCTTTTCGCCCAGCAGCGTCGGCATGGACGAGACGCGCAGATCGATCTCGCGTCCCTCGGCGACGACATGTACGCGTCCTTCCTGCGGCAGGCGGCGCTCGGCGATGTCCATCTTGCCGATGACCTTGATGCGCGAAACGATCGCCGAGTGCATGCCCGGCGGCGTATTCATCAGCTCGCGCAGTTGTCCGTCGATGCGATAGCGGATCAGCGTGCTCTTTTTCGTCGGTTCGACGTGGATGTCGCTTGCGCCGTCGCGGACGGCCGTCAGCACCGCCAGGTTCACGAGGTTCACGATCGGGCTGCCCTCGATCATGCGCCCGATTTCCTGGGGAACGTCCTCGTCGACCTGCTCCTTCTCGACGACCTCGACGTTGCTGTCTTTCAGATTGACCAGGAATGAATCGACGTTGACGTCTTCGCCGAGATACTTGGCCTGAAACTCGGCAATGTTGGAGTCGAGCGCCAAGACGGGCTTGATCGGGCAGCCCGTTAAACTCGCAAGCCGGTCGATGGTCGGAAGCGATTGCGGTTCGGCCAGCGCCACGAGCAGTTCGCCGCGAACCTTGAACAGCGGCAAGGCCCGCAGTCGCTCGGCCTCTTCGCGTTCGATAATTCGCGCAACGGCCGGATCGATCAAGCCGTGACGCAGGTGGACGCACTTCACGCCGAGATGCCGCGCCAGCGCGCCGAGCAAGCCCTGCGGCGAGAGCACGCCGAGTTCGATCAGCGTCTCGCCCAGGCGCTTGTTATCGCGTGACTGCGCCTTCAGGGCGCGCACGAGATCGGCTTCGGTGACCAGCCCCTCGGTCAGCAGCAACTGGCCCAGTTTGTCGGTACGTCGCAACTTCATTTTGTTACTCAGCGCTTCAGGCTGCGCAGCGCGTTGTCCACCGTGTCGAACACGACCAGCTTCGGCAGCACGTCCGTCAGATCGAGCGCCTCGCGGCACGTGTCGCCGAGAGCCGCCAGGGGGGGCCCTGCCCGCGCCGCCAGGTCCAGCAGCGACTCGATCCCGCGGCTGTCGAGAAAAGGCACTTCGCCCATGTCGACTACGAGCTTGACGGCGCGATTCGCCAGTGCGTCCTGCGCCGCTTTCTCAAAGTCGGTCACGTCATCGCCAACCAGCGCGCCCTGCGGACGCAGCACGACGGCCGTCCCTTGCTGGCGGACCTCGACCTTCATGGCGCCTCTCCGGGAAGGAGCATCGCTTCGCGGCGCCGCGCGTCGAGCGTCGAAAACGCCTCGGTAAAGGCCTGCTCGAGCCCCATTGGCCGCGAGCCGCCGGCCAGCGCCGACCGCACGGCGATCGAATGCGCAGGTGCGCGTCGCGCCAGCGTGTCCTGAACGGCTGAGACAAATTTCTCGACGACCAACTTGCCCAAGCCGGCGTCCAAACGCCGTAGCAGCAACACAAAGCGATCGTCTGAAAGCGCCGCTTCAACGTCTTCGGCGCGCAGCCGGCTAACCAGTGTGCGGGAGATTGCCTCGACGATTTCGTCGCGCTCGTGCCAGCGGCCGGTGTCATCCAGGCGGCGCAACCCCTCGATCGCGATCACGGCGGCGACGGTCGGCTCGTTCAATGCAATGGACTCGCGGGCGGCCCGTTCCGCCTCGACGAAGAAATCGGACCGTGTGAGCATGCCGGAGGCCTTGTCGGTAATGCGACTGACGCGCAACTGTTCCGAACGCTGCGCCAGCAACCAGAGCAGCGTGACGAGCCGCCGGGCCGCGGCACGTCGCGGCGCAGTGGCGCGATTCGTCGGCACGCGGCCCGCGGCGACGACCCCCACCACCTCCGCGTCATCAAGCACAGGAAAGACCCATTCAAATTTCTCGGCGCTTCCGGCCGCCAGTTCGCGCACGAGCTCGCCGCAATCGGGATCGTGGGCGAAGTAGTCGCGTCCGGTCACGGCCACATGGCCCAGAATCCCGTCGCACCTTTCGCTTTGCCCGGTTGCAAGGGCGCAAAGGTGCATGGCATCACTTTCGCAGCGCCACACGCGCACGCGCTCCGCGCCGACGCGCTGCGCCAGCAGTTCGCGCACCAGTTGGTCGAATGGCCGCCACAGTTCGTCTGCGTCATCATGTCGCGCGAGCCAGTCGAGCGCGGCCTCGATCGAAGCGTCAGACTCATCGATCGATTCAACCGGTACAGGCGGCGGCGGCGCGGGCGTGCGCGGCGCGAACGTCTGTGACACCAGCGGTTGCGGCGAATGTCGGAGGGTCAGCCAGACGCCCGCGCCCAACAGGGCGTAGCCCGCGACAGCACCCACCGCAAAGCCCAATTGATCCACGGACGCGGTTATGCCCACCAACGCGAGAACCTGCCGCGCGACCAGCAGGCCAAGTCCTCCGCATGTCAACGACCACGCCAGATGGCTGCGCTCGGAGGTCATGCGCCCCCTCCGTCCCGCGTAAATAGCAGCGTGTACTGATCCTTGTTTTCAGCCTGAAACCGGTCCAGGGCGCGCAAGAAGGCCTCGACTTCCACGGCCGGAAGCTTTGTCCCGGCTTCCTTTTTCAGGATGTCGCAGGCTTGCTCGACGCTGAACGCGGCGCGATAGGAACGCGTCGAGCTGAGTGCGTCGAACACGTCCACCACGTGAATGATGCGCGCGACGAACGGAATCGCGTCGCCCTTCAGACCGCGCGGATAACCCGTTCCGTCGGGGTTTTCGTGGTGATAGAGCACGCCGTCGAGCACGGCCTGGAACCGCGCGATGGGCTTGAGAATCTCGTAGCCCATCTCGGGATGCTTTTTCACCTGGGCGAATTCTTCGTCCGTAAGCTTGCCGGGTTTGCGCAGAATTTCTTCCGGTACGCCGATCTTGCCCACGTCGTGCAGGAGGCCGGCCCATTCGACATCCTGCAGTACGGCGTCGGCGACGCCGAGTTCGCGTCCGGTGAGCTGCGTCAGCAAGCCGACGCGCTCGGAATGGCCCG
>JBGAJB010000081.1:0-13048 GCA_044225155.1 Phycisphaerae bacterium
TCATGACCGAATCAGCCGTGAACACCAGACCCGGACGCGGTTCGCCGCGCAGGTGCCGCCGGCCGGAGCGGGCGCGTAGCACTTTCTCGCGCTTCGCATCCGACATCTGGTCGTACGCCTCCTGATGAGCCTTGGGGATGATCGCGCGGTCGGTCAGCAGGGCTTCGGCCCGCTGCCGGGCGGCGAGGCTGCCGTCGATCGCGAGAGTCACCAGCCGCTCGCTGAAAGCGCGCAGCTCCTTGGCCTTCACCAGCGTCGTACGGATTTCGCCGTGCTCGAACAGGCTCTGGGCCATGTTGCGGCGCATCGCCAGGCGATGCGCGGAAGTACGAGCGAGCTTGCGGCCTCTGACTGCGTGTCGCATGAGTGATTCCCTACGCTCCCGCCTCGGGCGCCGCCGGCGCGCCGGGGATGGTCATTCCGAGTGACAAACCCATCGAAGTCAGTTTCTGCTTCACCTCGGCCAGCGAAGTCTTGCCGAAGCTGCGAAGCTGCAGCAGATACGGCTCGTCCTTCTGGACCAGATCCGCGACGGTCGTGATCTTGGCGGCTTCGAGGCAGTTGCTCGAACGCACCGACAGATCGAGGGCCGCGATCGGCATTTCCAGCTTGCGACGGAGTTCGTCGTCGAGCGCGGGGGCGGCCGTGTGCGCGGCGCTGCCCATGGCGGCCATCGACGAACCCATCTCAAAGTACTGCACGAATGGATTCAGGTGCTTGCGGAGAATCTTGGCCGACTCGACCAGCGCATCCTCGGGATGCACGGTGCCATTGGTCCAGATCTCCATGATCAGACGATCGTAGTTGGTCTTCTGACCGACACGCGTGTCCTCGACGCGGTAACGCACGCGCGACACCGGCGAGAAGAGCGAATCTACCGGGATAATGCCCAGCTCGGTGTCGTCGCTCACGTGCTCGAGCGCCGGCACATAGCCGCGGCCACGCGTCACCGACAGCTCGGCCGAGAACTTCACGTTGTCGGTGAGCGTGCAGATGAGCTGATCTTTGTTGATGACTTCGAGACCCGGATCGCACTCGAAATCGCCGGCCGTGATCGGGCCCGCGTTGCGCCGCTCGATCCGCATGCGCTTCGGGGCGTCGCTGTCGGAGGTGACGACCGTGCTCTTGATATTGAGCACGATGTCGGTCACGTCTTCCATCACGCCCTTGAGCGACGTGAATTCGTGATCCGCGCCGGCGATGCGGGCGGTTGTGATCGCGGTGCCCTCGAGGCTCGAAAGTAGGATGCGCCGCAGGCTGTTGCCGACGGTCGTACCGAAGCCGCGCTCGAACGGCTCGACCGAAAAGCGGCCGTAGCGATCGGTGCTGACGGATTCGTCGCGGATGACGCGAGTCGGCAGTTCCAGGCCACGCCACTGAATTCGCATTGGGTTTGTTCCACCTATCGCCGACCGACGCGGCTGCACAGCCGGGGCCGGCACGAACCAACGTTTCTCTCAATCGCCAGACGGCTCGGCCGCCCGGCGCCGACGCCGAGGCGCTTAGCGCGAGCAGAACTCGACGATGAGCTGCTCTTCCACCGGGATCTGCACGTCTTCCCGCGTGGGCAGCGTGACGACGACGGCTTCCTTTTTCTTGAGTTCCACCGCCAGCCAGCCCGGCGGAGTGCGCGTCGCCTCTTCGCCGATCTGGGCCGAGACGAACTTCTGGCTCTTCTCGCGATTGTGCACGCTGATGCGATCACCGGGGCGCACCAGATAGCTCGGGCGATCGACCTTGCGCCCGTTCACGAGAATATGACCATGAACGATCGCCTGGCGCGCGGTGCGGCGCGAGACCGTCAGACCGGCCTTCGCGACGGCATTGTCGAGGCGGCGCTCCAGCAGACGCAGCAGCGCGATGCCCGTGTTGTCGTGCGAGCGTTCAGCGAGGCGATAGACGCGCTGGAACTGCTTTTCCAGCAGGCCGTAGTAGCGCTTCACCTTCTGCTTTTCGCGCAGACGCACCGCGTAGGCGCTGGACTTGCCCGGACGCCACATGTGCATGCCGGGCGGGTTGTTCTTGTATTCCTTCTCCATCGCGCATTTGGCGGTTTCGCAGCGGATGCCCTTGAGCATCAACTTGATACCTTCGCGACGGCAGAGGCGGCAGACCGGACCGAGAATGCGTCCCATAGTTCCTTAGACCCTCCGCTTCTTGCGGGGACGGCAGCCGTTGTGCGGAATCGGCGTGACGTCTTCGATGGACTGAATCCGGATGCCCGCGCCCTGCAGGGCGGTGATGGCCGACTCGCGTCCGGCCCCCGGGCCGCTGACACGCACATCGACCTCCATCAGGCCGTACTTCTTCGCTTCGTTCGCGCACCAGGCGGCGGCGCGCTGCGCGGCGAAGGGCGTGCCCTTGCGGGCGCCCGTGAATTTCTTCTCGCCGCCGCCCAGCGGTACCGCGCCCGCCGACGACCAGCACAGCGTCTCGCCGTTGGCGTCGGTGATGGTGACGATGGTGTTGTTGAACGTCGCCTTGATATGGACGATACCCTTAGCGACGTTGCGCTTGACGCGCTTTTTCCCGGCTGCTTTGGCCACGAATCAGACTCCTCGCTTAGCGCATTTCCTTGACGCTCTTCTTGCCCGCGACGGTCTTGCGCGGCCCCTTGCGGGTGCGGGCGTTCGTCCGGGTGCGCTGACCCCGCACCGGCAGGTTTTTCATATGACGCAGACCACGATAGCAGCGAATTTCACGCAGACGCGCGATCGACTGCTGAATCTGGCGGCGAAGCTGGCCTTCGACCGGGAAGTCGCGTTCGATGATCGCCGCGATGCGGCTGACTTCGTCGTCGGTCAGCTTGTTGGCGCGGGTAGCGACTTCGATTCCGGCCTTCGCGAGAATCTCCTTCGCGCGGCTCTGACCGATGCCGTAGATGTACTGCAGCGCAACATCGATACGCTTCTGACTCGGTACGTCGACACCTGCGATACGTGGCATTCTCGCCGTCCTTTTACACGAGCACAGCCGCAGCGCGGCCGTGCCACATGACTTATCCCTGACGCTGCTTGTGGCGGGGATTCACCTTGCAGATCACCCGCACCGTGCCGCGGCGCTTCACGATCTTGCAATTCTCGCAAATCCGCTTCACGCTGCTGCGAACTTTCATGACGCCCAGCTCCCTTCAACTCACGGCCGCGCTGTCGCGCCGCGAAAACTCGCCCTAACGCCCATCCGTCAGCACATCCGCTCCGTCGCTTGTGACGGCCACGGTGTGCTCAAAATGCGCCGCCAGCGAGCGGTCCTTGGTCATCACGACCCAGCGGTCGCGATCCCGGAAGACCACCTCCGGCCGGCCGGCAGTGACCATCGGCTCGATCGCAAGCGTCATGCCCGGGGCAAGCTCGAAATCCTGCCCGCGCCCGTCGCGCTCGACGTAATTGGGCACTTTCGGCTCTTCGTGCATCTCGCGCCCGACGCCGTGCCCCACGAACTCCCGTACCACCCCAAAGCCGCGATCTTCGACCAGCTTCTGCATCTGCCGGGCAATCTTGCTCCAGCGGACATAGGGGCGAATCTCGCGAATCGCCAGCTCGAGCGCCTGTTGCGTCACCTGCAGCAGCGCTTTCACCGGCGGCTTCGCCTGCCCCACCACAAAGGTCCGGGCCGCGTCTCCGCAGAAGCCGCTCAGCCGCACGCCGCAATCGACCTTCACGATATCCCCGTCCAGCAACGGCCGCTGATCGGGGATCCCGTGCACGACTTCAGCGTTCACCGAGCTGCAGATGCTGGCGGGAAACGGATACTTTGCCTGGGGATTGACAACTCCCAGGAAAAGCGGCGTTCCACCCGCTTCGCGAATCACGCGCTCGGCGACCGCGTTGAACTCCGACGTCGTGGCGCCGGGCTTCACCAGCGGCGCGATCTCATCAAGCACGCGCTGCACCACGCGCCCGGCCGCGCGCATCAGCTCGATCTCGCGCGGGCTCTTGATCTGTATCTTCGCCGCCGAAAGCAGCATTACTCAGCGCGCCTCCAGCGACAAAATAACCGCCGCAAGATCCCGCTCGATCGCTTCGGGCGGGCGGCCTGCGTCGATCGCATACAACAAACCGCGGGTCGAGTAATACTCGGTCAGCGGCGCCGTCTGACGGCGATACGTATCCAGCCGCGTGAGGACGACCTCTTCGCGATCGTCTTCGCGCTGCACCACCGGCGCGCCGCAGCGGTCGCACACGTCCGGCTTCCGCGGCGGCGAGAACCGGACATTATACGGCGTTTTGCAGGCGCTGCAAATCCGGCGGGTCGTGATCCGCTCCAGGATCGCGGCGTCGTCCAGAGCGAAGTCGACCACACCTTCCAGCGGCAAACCCAATACTCTCAGACCCTGATCCAAGGCCTCGGCCTGGGGCACGGTCCGCGGGAAGCCATCGAGGATGAACCCCGCGCTGCGCGGCAGCCGCCGCAGCCCGGCCAACATCACCCCGCTGATGACATCGTCCGGCACCAGCCGCCCGCTTTCGACGAACGACTGCGCGTGTTTTCCGATCGTCGTCTCGGCGCGAATCTCGTCGCGGAGAATGTCGCCGCTCGATAGCGGGACCAGGGCGAAGCGATCGGCCAACCGCCGCGCCTGTGTGCCCTTGCCCGAACCGGGTGGACCGAGAAAGACCAGCCGGACGAGCGACACCCTTACCGCCCCTTCACTCGGCCCCCGCCCTCGGGACCGAGGAAGCCGTCGTAATTCCGCATGATGAGATTGGCATCCAGGCGCTGCACGACGTCCAGCGCGACGCTGACCACGATGAGCAGACCCGTACCGCCCAGGAACGCCGAAACCTGGAACGGGATTTCCATTTGCACCGCCACGACAGCCGGGATGACCGCGATCACCGACAGGAAGCCGGCCCCGACAAAGGTCATGCGCTCCATTACGGCTTCGAGGTAGTCGGCCGTACGCTTGCCCGGACGCAATCCGGGAATGAAGCTGCCCATATCGCGAAGCTGATTCGCAAGTTCCTTCGGACGAAACTGCACCGAAACCCAGAAGTAGGAGAAGACGAAGATCATCGCCACATAGAGCGATTCGTAGATGAAATGCCCCGGGCGGAACTGGTCGTACAGCTTGGCCCACAGCGAGGCCGGCCAGATCGTGTTCTGCACCAGCACGCCGAAGATCCAGCTCGGCAGCAGCAAGAACGAACTCGCGAAGATGATCGGCATGACGCCGCCATGGTTCACCTTGAGCGGCAGGTAATGCCGAGCGCCGCCGACGACGCGCCGGCCGCGCGTCTGCTTGGCCTGTTGAATCGGGATGCGCCGCTGGGCCTGCGTGATCAGGATCGCACCGGCGACTACTCCGACGAAAGACACGAGCAGGAAAACCAGGGTCTCGGCGCCCATCTGATTGGGGCCCTTAGTCGTCATGCCTTGGTAGACGTCGATAAAAGCATTTGGCAGGCGCGCAACGATACCAGCCATGATGATCAGACTGATGCCGTTGCCGATGCCGTACTCGTCGATCTGTTCGCCGATCCACATTAAGAGCAGCGTTCCGACCATCATGCCGCTGATCGCGATGACGCCGAAGCTGTAGGTTCCCGCGAAGTCGGGATACACGTAGTTGTTTGCGGTCAGGTATCGCAGCCAGAAAACGGCCTGGATCAAGCACAGGCCGACGGTGGCGTAACGCGTGTACTCTTGAATCTTGCGCCGGCCGGCCTCGCCCTCACGCGAAAGGCGCTCGAGCGGCGGGTAGACCGTGACCAGAATCTGGAGAATGATCGAGGCGCTGATGTAGGGCATGATGCCCAGGCCGAAGAGCGTGCTCTGGCCCAGGTCGCCGCCCGTGAACATGGCGAAGAGTTCGGCCGCCTGCTCGGCCGGCGTGTTGCCGCCGCCGTGGCCGCCCTTACCCTGCATCGATTCTTGATTGACACCGGGCAATGCGACGTAAAAGCCGACGCGATAGAAGCAGAGCATCATCATCGTGAAGAGAACCTTTTTGCGAAGGTCCGCGATCTTGAACACGTTGATGAACGCCCGCAGCATGCAGTGACCTCGACTACCGGCCCCAGAAACCGACTACGACTCGGACTTCGCGCTTTTCTTCTTCCCGGCCTTGCCGTCGCCCTTCTTCGCCGCGTTTTTCACGGTGTTACGCCGCGACTTCCAGATGGCGGCGACGTCGGCCCGCTCGATCAGCTTCACCGATCCGCCGGCCTTTTCGATCGCTTCCTTGGCGGAGGCGCTGAACGCGTGCGCGACGACGTTGAGCTTTTTCTTCAGTTCGCCGGTGCCGAGAATCTTCAGCAGCGGATGGCGACCCTGCGTCAGACGCAGCTTGCGAAGCGCGTCGGAATCAACCGTCGCGCCGCTGTCGAATTCGCTCTCCAGATCGCCGACGTTCACGACTTCGTATTCGTCGCGGAAGTTGTAATTATTGAAGCCGCGCTTCGGCATGCGCCGAACCAGGGGCACCGCACCGCCTTCGTGCAGGAACGGCGGACCGCCGCCCGTACGAGACTGGCAGCCCTTGTTACCGCGGCCGGACGTGCGGCCGTGACCGCTGCTTTCGCCGCGACCGACGCGTTTGCGGCGCTTGTTGGCGCCGGCGGCAGCCGTGATTTCGTGCAAATTCATTGAACTATCCCTCAGCGGTCGCGCCGGCCATCGCCGCGACCTGCGGCAGAACGATTTTCACGCCGCGGAGCGCTTCGACCTGCTCGCGCGTGCGCAGCTTCATGAGACCTTCGAGCGTGGCCTTCACCAAATTCTTCGGGCTCGTGGAGCCATAGCACTTCGTGAGCACGTCTTTTACGCCGGCCAGCTCAAGCACGGCGCGCGGGGCCGCGCCGGCGATGACGCCGGTACCGGGGCTGGCGGGGATCATGACAATTTTGCTTGCGCCGAAACGGCCGATCACGCGGTGCGGAATTGTCGTGCCGCGCATCGAGATGCGCGAAAGGCGGCGCTTGGCCTGCTTGACGCTCTTCTCGACGGCCTGCGGCACTTCGTTGGCCTTGCCGTAGCCGAAGCCGACGCGACCCTTGCGATCGCCGACGACGACCAGCGCACCGAACGAGAAACGCCGACCGCCCTTCACGACCGTGGCGCAGCGATAGAGCTTGACCATGACGTCGTCAAACTGCCGGTCTTCGCCGTCGCCGCCGCGACCGCCGCCGTCACCTCGTCTGCGTTGTCCGTGACCCTTTGCCATGACTCACTTGCCTCGTTTCGCCGCCGCGGCGACGTGAAAAGCTAAAACTTCAGTCCCGCCTCGCGGGCCGCCTCCGCCAGCGCTTTGATTCGACCGTGATACTTGCGGCCGCGCCGATCGAAACAAACCAGCTCGATCCCGAGCGCCTTGGCCTTTTCGCCGAGGAGCTTGCCGCAGGCGGAAGCCGCCTTGATGTTGCCGCCGTAGGCGCTGCGCAGATCCTTCGACTGGGTCGAGACGGCGCAGAGCGTGCGGCCCGCCACGTCGTCGATGAGCTGCGCGTAGACATTCTGCAGCGAGCGCGTAACCGCCAGCCGCGGGCGCTCCGCCGTACCGCTGAGCTTCTTGCGGCCGCGGATGATGCGCCGCGCGAGCCGTGCCTTGTTGCTTTCCATTGCCTTCATGCTGCAAACCTTCCTCGGAAAAGCTCATCAACCGCCGCCGGCGAAGACCTTGCCCGCCTTGCGACGCACCTGCTCACCCGCGTACCGAATGCCCTTACCCTGATACGGCTCGGGCTTGCGAATCTTGCGTACTTCGGCCGCCCACTGACCCACAGCCTGCTTGTCGACGCCGCTGACGTTGAACTTCGCGGGTTCGTTGTTACCGCGCGCCTGCGGGACTTCAATCGCGACCTTCAGGCCGGCCGGAATATCGATCACGAACTGGGCCGGCTTGCCGACGCCGCGGCCCATGAAGCCGCAGTTCAGGTGGAACTTCGTGCCTTCGACCTTGCAGCCGTAACCAGTGCCGTAGACTTCCAGACCGATCGAATAGCCTTCGCTGACGCCCTTAACCATGTTGGCCAGCAGCGCGCGGCTCGTGCCGTGCAGCGCGCGGCTTTCCTGATCGTCGTTCGGACGCTTCAACTCAAGCGTGGTGCCCTCCAGCGCCACTTCGATCGGCGCGGGCACAGTCCAGGAACTCGAGCCCTTCGGACCGGTCAGCGTCACCTGACGGCCGCTGACCTGCGCCTTCACGCTGGACGGAAGCGTTACGGGTTTCTTGCCGATTCGAGACATTACCACACCTCGCAGAGCAGCTCGCCGCCCACCTTCTGCTCGCGGGCGGTGCGGTCGCTCAGCACGCCGCGGCTGGTCGAGAGCACCGAGATGCCCAGACCGTCCATGACGCGCGGAATTTCGCCGGAGGCGACATAGCGGCGACAGCCCGGACGGCTCTGGCGCTGCAAATCCTGAATGACCTTCTCGCCGCGATCGCCGTACTTGAGCTGGATGCGAATCTCGCCCTGCACGCCCTCGATCTCGGTGAAATCGGTGATATAGCCTTCGTCGCGCAACACCTTCGCGATGCCCAGGCAGATGCCGTTGCGTTTGACGTTTACGTTCGCGCGGCCGATGCGGTTGGCATTGCGGATGCGCGTGAGCATGTCTGAAATCGTGTCCATCGTCGTCCTCTTACCAACTGGCCTTGCGCACGCCCGGAATCTTGCCTTCCAGCGCCAGCTTCCGGAAGCAGAGGCGGCACATGTGGAACTTGCGGTAGACCGCCCGCGGACGGCCGCACAGTTCGCAGCGCGTGTAGGCGCGCGTCGAAAACTTCGGTTTCGCCCTGGCCTTGATTCTCAGTCCCAGCCGCGCCATCGCTTACCTCACTTAGTTCCGGAACGGCATCCCGAGCAGCGCCAGGAGGCGGCGCGCTTCCGCGTCGCTGCCCGCCGAGGTGCAGATCGTGATGTTCATGCCCTGCTGAAAATTCACCTTGTCCGGATTGATCTCCGGAAACACGCCGTATTCGCTCAGGCCCATGCCGTAATTGCCGCGCCCGTCGAAGCCGCCGGGATTCAGCCCGCGGAAGTCGCGCACGCGGGGGATCGCCAGCGTAATGAGCCGATCGAGAAACTCGTACATGCGGGTGCCGCGCAGCGTGACTTTCACGCCGACGTCATAGCCCTCGCGCAATTTGAAATTCGCAACGCTCTTGCGCGACTTGCAGATCACGGGCCGCTGCCCGGTGATCGTCGCGACCGCGTCGAGCGCCTCGACGAAGCGCTTGTGCTCGCGCGCCTTGCTCGAGGACTCCGCGACGGCCTTGCCCAGCCCCATGGAAACGACGACCTTCGTGAGCTTGGGGATGCCCATGAGGTTCGTCCGACCCAGCTCCGTCTTGAGCGAGCCGATGACGTCGTTCTTATATTTGTCCAGCAACCGTGCCATCTGACCGTTCCTCTTGCCTCACCGGAGCGACCGCCCGCGTCGCCCGAAATCCCGCGCCGGCGAACTCGCGCCGGGTCTAGCTCTTCTTCTTCACGTCGCTCAGCACCGTTCCGCCGACAGAAACGCGCTGCTTGGACAGAACATGCCCCGCCGCGTCCTTCTGCGTCGCGAAGCGGACGCGCGTGCCGCGCCCGGTCTTCGGGTCGACCGGCATGACGTTGGACATGTGGATCGGGGCTTCCTTCTGCACGCGCCCGCCCTGCGGGTAGCGCTGGCTGCGGCGCACGTGGCGCTGCACCATGTTGACGCCCTCGATCACGACGCGCTGCTTTTCCAGCAACACGCGCAACACCTTGCCCCGCGCGCCCCGATGGTCGCCCGCGATGACCACGACGATGTCGTCTTTCTTGATCCGCGCTGCCATCGCTACCAGACCTCCTCGGCCAGCGAGATGATCTTGGCGAAGTTCTTCTCGCGCAGCTCGCGGGCCACGGCGCCGAACACGCGCGTGCCCTTCGGATTGTTCTCGTCGTCCACGATCACGGCCGCATTGCTGTCGAAGCGGACGTAGGTGCCGTCGCTGCGGCGCTGCGGATACTTCGTCCGCACCACGACCGCCCGCACCTTCGAGCCCTTCTTGATGTCCGAGCTGGGCAGCGAACTCTTCACCGAGCAGATGACGATGTCGCCGACCTTCGCCACGCGCAGCCGCTTCTTGCCGTAGCTGGCGGCGCCGCTGCCCTTGAGCACCTGGATGCACATGGCCTGCTTGGCGCCGGTGTTGTCCGTCACGTCGAGATAAGTGTATTGCTGGATCATTCACCCGCTCCCCGCGGCCCGCGCGTGATGATCCGCATCAGTCGCCAGCACTTGGTCTTGCTGACCGGCCGGCACATCATGACTTCGACCGTGTCGCCCACGTGCGCTTCGTTCTTTTCGTCGTGCGCATGCAACGTGGTGCTGCGGCGCATGTACTTGCCGTACTTGCCGTGGCGAACGCTGTAGTCCACCACGACCTTGATCGACTTGGCGCGTTTGTCGGACGCCACCACGCCGATGCGCGTCGGTCGATGCTTGCGCTCGACCGGCGGACTCGCGACTGCCTGACCTGCCTGCGTCATCTCAAAGTTCCCTTTTCCGCCTGACTACTTGCGCTTGGCGGCCGAGGCCGACATATGCGACTGCCGCTGCTCCACGTTCTTTTCGCCGCGCGCCCCCAGCTCGGTGAGGATGCGGGCCACGTCGCGCCGCGCCTTGCCGAGCTGCGTCGGATCCTCGAGCTTTTCCGTGACCGACTGGGCGCGCAGATCGAACAGATGCCGCCGGAGCCGTTCCAGCTCTGAGTGCAGCTCGTCCGTCTTCATGGCCCGAAACTGTTCCGCCTTCATCGCCCGTCCTTCGCCTGTACCGGAAAGCCCTATCAACTACAGCCCATGCCGCCGCGAGACGAAGCGCGTTCGCACGGGCATCTTGTGAGCCACGCGGAGCAGCGCTTCCTTTGCGACCTCCTCACCCACGCCGCCGATCTCAAACAGCATCGTGCCGGGCTTCACTTCGGCGCACCAGAATTCCACTTCGCCCTTGCCCGTACCCATGCGCACTTCGAGCGGCTTCTTCGAAACCGGCTTCTGCGGGAAAACCCGCATGTGAATCCGGCCTTCGCGCTGCAGGAAGTGCGTCGCCGCGACGCGACCCGCCTCAAGCTGCCGCGCCGTAACACGCGCCGTCTCCAGCGACTGCAGGCCGTACTCGCCGTACGACACCGAATTGCCGCGCGTGGCGTTACCGCGGATGCGGCCCTTCTGGGCCTTGCGCCACTTCACGCGCTTGGGCATCATCGTAGACATCGAACTTCACTCCATCCGCAAAAAAAGCCGATCGAACTTCACTCCATCCGCAAAAAAAGCCGAACCCTAACGCCGCGCCCGCCGACGGAAGCGTGACTCCTCCGGCCGCGCGACGATCTCGTCGCCGTAATTGCCCTTGCATACCCAGACTTTCACGCCGATCGTGCCGACCGTCGTCACCGCGACGGAGACGGCGAAATCGACATTCGCCTGCAACGTCTGCAGCGGGATCGAGCCGAGCATCTGCTTTTCCGTGCGGGCCAGCTCGGCGCCGCCGAGACGACCCGAGCAGATGATCTTCACGCCCTTGGCGCCGGCGGCCATCGCGGCCTCGCAGCGCTGCTTCATGACGCGGCGAAAACTCGCGCGCTTCTTGAGCTGCTCGACGATGCTCGCGCCGATCAGACGCGCGTCGAGATCGGGACTCTTCACTTCCTGAATCGCCACGTTGACGCGGCGCTCGATCAGGTCTTCCAGACGGCCCTTGAGCTTGTCAACTTCAGCGCCCTTCGCACCGATGACGACGCCGGGGCGGGCGGTGTGCAGCGTGATCTTCACTTCGTCGCGCGTGCGCTCGATCTCGACCTTGGCGATGCCCGCGTACGGCGGCTTCTTGTTCAGTTCGTTTTCGATGAAGGTGCGGATCTTCTCGTCCTCGACGAGGAAGGAGCCGAACGCCGCTTTCGGGGCGTACCAGCGCGACTGCCACCCTTCGGTGATGCCGACGCGGAAACCGACTGGATTGGTCTTTTGTCCCACGGTCTATTTCTCCGCCACGCCGATGGTGATGTGACAGGTGCGTTTGTGGATCGGGTGCGCCCGGCCGCGATCCTTCGGCTGGAAACGCTTGATGATCGGGCCGCGCCCCACCATCGCTTCGGCCACGACGAGCCGGCTCATGGTCGCCTCAGCCTCGTTCGCGTTGGCCATGGCCGATTGCAGTACGCGCTTCACGAAAAACGCGGCGCGCTTGTGCGTGAAATTCAGTACTTCGACCGCCTGGTCGCACGGCATGCCGCGGACCAGATCGATCAGCAGCTTGGCTTTGCGCTCCGAGAGGCGCGCCGTGCGATGTTTCGCGTAGTAGATGTCGCGCTCCATGGCTTACTTCTTCACCTCGCGCGCCGTGTGACCTCGGAAGGTCCGCGTCGGCGCGAATTCACCCAGCTTGTGACCGACCATGTCCTCGGTCACAAAAACTTTCGCAAAGTTGCGGCCGTTATGAACCTCAAAGTGATGGCCGATGAACTCCGGCACGATCGTGCAGGCGCGATCCCAGGTGCGGAGCGGCGCGTGCGACGTGCCCTGCTTGGCGCGCACCACGCGCTCGTAGAGCACCGGATCGACGTATGGCCCTTTCTTTGTACTCCGCGACATCGAAACTCCCTTGGCCTAGCGGCGACCCTTGAGCGACACGATTCCGTAACGCACCGAACGACGCCGACGCAGGATGCGCTTGGTCGAATTCTTCTTACCGCTGCGGGTGCGGCCGCCCTTGGCGAGCTGACCCCACGGCGAACACGGATGGCGACCGCCGTTCGAGCGACCTTCGCCGCCGCCCAGCGGATGCGCGATCGGATTCATGGCCTTGCCGCGCACGTGCGGGCGGCGGCCGAGATGCCGGCTGCGGCCGGCCTTTCCGATGCGAACGTTAATGTGATCGAGATTGCCGAGCTGGCCGATGGTGGCGCGGCACTCAGCCCGCACCTGCCGCAACTCGCCCGAGGGCAACTGCAATGTGGCCCACTCGCCTTCGCGCGCCATGAGACGCGCGACGTTGCCGGCCGAGCGAACAAGCTTTCCGCCCTGGCCGGGATTCATTTCAATGTTGTGGATTTCGAGACCGACCGGAATGGCGC
>JBGAJB010000082.1:0-13322 GCA_044225155.1 Phycisphaerae bacterium
CGTCGTACGACGGCGGCACGGCCATGAGGACGGCCTTGGCCGCCCAGTACATCGTGATGAGCGATGTGACCAGCGCGATCCACCGCGCCATATGGCGGCTGCCGTCGGCCAACGCGGCGATGAGGCCGACCCCGGCCAGCGGCAGGAAGATGGAAACGACGAGAGGATTCAACGCAACGATCCTTATTTAATTCCCGAGCAGAGCCGTTAGTCGCAACGAGCCGAACAACACCAACATCCCCAGCACCATCGCCAGGGCGTAGAACTGCACCATGCCGGTCTGCAACGAACGCAACAACGCCCCGAACACCCGCGGCACGAAGCCGCAGAGGTTCACCAGCGCGTCGATGACGTAACGGTCGATGAAGTAGCTGATCGCCGCCAGGCCCTGCAGGGGCCAGACGACGAAGAACACGTACAGCTCGTCGAAATAGAACTTGTGGAGCGACAGTTGATAGAGCCACAGGCCGCGCTTGGTGCTCGTGATCTCGGCGACCGTTTCGGCCTCGGTCCGTTTGCCGAGATACATGAACGCGGCCAAGCCGATGCCGGCCAGGGCCACGACCATGCTCATCGCCGCGACGTCCATGTGCATCGTCAGTCCGTGGTGATGTTCGAGCAGTTCGGCCGCCTGCTTGCCGACCTCGCCGGTCATGATCGACGGCGTGCGCCACAGGAAGGCGTAGCCGTGCCACAACTCGCCGACCCAACCGACGAGAAACGCCCCGGCGGCGAGAATCGCCAGCGGCACGGTCATCGACCGCGGCGACTCGTGCGGGTGATGCGCCTCGGCCGGCGTCTTCAACGGACCGAAGAACGTGAGGAACAAAGCCCGGAACGTGTAGAAGGCCGTGAGGAAGGCGGTGAACACGCCGGCGTAGTACAGCACCTGGTAGACGGCGTGATACGCTGCAGCGTGGTCGTGCATCTTGTCATGCACGGCGCCGAGGATCATGTCTTTGCTGAAGAACCCGGCGAACGGCGCCACGCCGGCCAGCGCCAAGCAACCGCACCAGAAGGTCCAATGCGTCCAAGGCATGATGTGCCGCAAGCCGCTGAAGCGGCGCATGTCGATGACATGGTGCATGGCGTGCATCACGCTGCCGGCCCCGAGGAACCACAAGGCCTTGAAGAAGGCATGCGTGAACAGGTGGAACATGCCGCCGGTGATGCCCGAGAGCAGACCGGTACCGAGACCGAGGAACATGTAGCCGAGTTGGCTGACGGTGCTGTAGGCCATCACCCGCTTCAGGTCGTTCTGCGTCAGCGCGATCAACCCGGCCAAGAGCGCCGTGAAGCCGCCGATGCAGGCCACCACCACCTGTGCGACTTCCGACACGGCGTAGAGCGGCGTGCAGCGGGTGACCATGTAAACGCCGGCCGTCACCATCGTCGCGGCGTGAATCAGGGCGCTGACCGGCGTCGGGCCTTCCATCGCATCCGGCAACCAGACGTAGAGCGGGAACTGGGCACTCTTGCCGAGCGCGCCGCAAAGCAGCAGCAGGCTCACGACCGTTGATTGACTCCAGCCCCAGAAGCCGGAATCGGTCGTGGCCAGGTGCGACGCGTGGCGAAACACGGTCGTGTAGTCCAGCGCGCTCTCGCCGGGCTGAACGTGCGGCAGGATGTACATGTAGAGCGCGAAGATGCCGAGCGCGAACCCAAAGTCGCCGATGCGGTTGACGAGAAAGGCCTTCTTCGCGGCGGCGGCGGCCTCGGGCTTGTGGTAGTAAAAGCCGATCAGCAGGTAGCTGCACAAACCGACCAATTCCCAGCCCAGATAAAGCAGGACGAAGTTGCCGGCCAGCACCAGCATGCACATGCTGAAGACGAACAGCCCGAGAAACGCGAAGAAGCGCTCATAGCCGCGTTCGGGATGACCGTGATGATCGCGCATGTAGCCGCTGGCGTAGATCACGACCATCAGGCCGACTACGCACACGACCACCAGCATGATGCCGGTCAGTCCATCGAACAGGAAATTCAGATTGATCCAGTTGCCGGCCGCGGAGGCTTCGCTGCCGAGGCTGATCCAGTGGTAAACCGTGTGCGAGATGCCGATGTAATTCGCTTCCGGCGCGAGCCCATGCGTCGCTTCGGCGGTGCTGACGGCCGCATGGCCCTCATGTGACGTCTCGGCGGGCGGCGTGAGCGTGAAGAACAACACGATCGCCAGCAGGGCGGAAATGCCCACGCCGATGATGACCGGCCAGTGTGCGTACCCGAGGATGCTCGCATCGGCGTGGCCATGCGCTCCATGCCCATGATCGCCGTGACCGTGACCGGCATGACCGTGGTCGTGCCCGCCGTGTCCCGCGCCGCCGTCACCCGCATCGGGGCGCGGCTTCAGCGCGATCATGACTCCGACGGCGATGGCTCCCAGCAGCGGCCAGAACGGCAGCGTCGCGAAGAGATTCGCCATCGGGAGCGCGCTCGCGGCTTCGGCGATCAGCACGGGATCAATCTTCCTTCAACGCGGTCCAGATGTTGGCATCCAGCGTCGCGCGATAGCGGTAGAGCAATACGACGAGCGCGAGACCCAGGGCGGCCTCGGACGCGGCAACCGTCAGCAGAAACAGCGAGTACACCTGTCCGTCGAGCGATGGAGCATCCGTCGTCAGCGGATAGCGGCCCAGCGCGACGACGGTGAGCAAGATTCCCTGGAACATCAATTCCGTGCACAGGAAGATGATGATCAGATTGCGGCGCGTCACAAAGCCGATCAGTCCGAGCGCGAAGAAGGCCGCGCCGATGAGAAGATATGTCGCTAGCATTCTTCCCCTTCCATCGCATCGTCCGGCAGCGCTTTGCGGCGCGCGATCGCGATTGCTCCAACCATCGCCGCGAGCAACAACACGCCGGCGATCTGCACGCCGACAACATATTGCGTGAGCAGATGCGTTCCGATTTCCGCCACCGTGCCGGGCGCGGCGACTGTTGCGGCTCCGCTGCTTCCACCGGCGAGTGCTCCGCCGAGCATCTTGTTCGTCAGAACCGCCAGGACCGCAAAACCCGCGATGACCCCCAGCAGCGGTTCACGCGAATTCCGGTCATAGCTGGCCGGTCCGCCGCTTTGCTGCGCGAGCATGATGACGAAGACGTAGGTCACGAGAATCGCACCGGCATAAATAATGACGAGCGATGCGGCCAGAAATTCCGCCTGCATGAGCACCAGCAGTCCGGCCACGGAAATCA
This sequence comes from Phycisphaerae bacterium, assembly GCA_044225155.1. Lineage (GTDB taxonomy): Bacteria > Planctomycetota > Phycisphaerae > UBA1845 > Fen-1342 > CAYMBL01. The sequence goes on from JBGAJB010000082.1 coordinate 3,196, forward strand.
CTACGACAATAAAGAAGAGGGCTGAATAAACCGGCTTGGGATGCGTAATGACACGCACGCCGCCCCACAGTCCGATGAGCGCCAGGATGGTGAGCGAGAGCGGCTGTTCGAGATTGCCGCCCACGTTGCGGAGGAGCCAGGCCGCCAACACCGCCCCGACCAGCGTCAGAACGACCTGCAGGGCCTTGATCGGCTGCACGCGTCCGCCGGGCAGCGCGAGGTAGACCCCCAGCGCGCCGACCAGCAGCAACGTCACGAGCACGACGGTCATGCGACTAGCGCCTTTCGCCGCGCGCCCGCTCGGGGCACGCGCGATACCCAACCGGATTTCTCCGCGCCGTGTTCCACTCGCCGGCTGCGAAGAGTCCGTCATCGTAGCGGATGCGGCGCGGCCTGCAACGGGCCGCGCGAATGCGGCGATTTCCAACGCGCTGACGTGCACGGCGCAGCGCGCGTTCGAATTTCGCGGCGGCGTTCACTTTGCGCGCACGTCTCTTCTTTTGCACACATCGGGCGCACTTTCGCGCGTTGTCGGTGTCCGCTACGCTCACGCGCGCGGTTGTGCTGTGATTTGCCGAACACCAGACTGAAAGAGACGCATGCTCGCCTACGAATCCATGTTTGATGTCGTTCCGGCCGCGCGTTCCACGCCGTCCGGCGTGTTGGTCGTGCCCATCGCGAGCCGGCCGAAGCCGCCGCTACAGATGCTGGCCGCCGTCGATCGTCTGACGGACGGGGCCGTTTCGGAACTGCTCGAACTCGGCGTGCTGCGCGATGACGCCGGTGCAATCGCCCACTCGACGCGACGCGGCGCGATCAAACGCATCGTGCTGGTGAGCCTCGGTGATGCGGCCAAGCTGACTCCCGATCGCATTCGCACGGCCGGCGCGGCGGCCGCCCGCTGGATCAGCGGCGAAAAGCTGAAGCAGGTCTCGTGCTGGATCGACGGCCTCGTCGGGGCCAAGGTCGAGCAGCCGGTTTCCGCTTTCGTCACGGGGCTGGTCATCGGCGGATTCAAGTTCCGCGAACTCGTGCAGTCGGAGAAGCCGGCGCCCGGGCGCGTGCGCGTCGAGATTCGCTCCGCCGAGCCGGAAAACGTGACGAGCCGCGGCGATCGCCTGCGACGCGCGGTCGCGCTCGGCGAATGCGTGAATTACGCCCGCTGGCTCGCGCATCACCCGCCGAACATCATGCATCCCACCGGCCTCGCGCAGCAGGCGCGCAAGCTCGCGACGCAGCAGCGACAGATCAAATGCACGATCATCGATTCGCGGCAAGCGCGACGCATGGGGATGAACGGCCTGCTGGCGGTCGGCGAAGGCGCGAAGGAAAAGCCGTGCCTGATTCGCTTTGATTACCGCGGCGCGCCGCGCAGCCGCGTGAACACCGTCCTGATCGGCAAGGCCGTCACCTTCGACACCGGCGGCTACTCGATCAAGCCGGCCGCCGGCATGGAGAGCATGAAATTTGACAAATGCGGCGGAATGGCCGTGTTTGGGGCGATGCGGGCCGCGGCGGTTCTGAAGCTGCGCTGCAACGTCACGGGCCTGGTGGCCGCCGCCGAGAATGCGATCTCGGAAGAGGCGTATCGTCCGGCCGACATCATTCGCATGGCCAGCGGCAAGACGGTGGAGATCATCAGCACGGATGCCGAGGGCCGCATGGTGCTGGCCGACGCACTCTGGTATGCGCAGGAACATTGCTCGCCCAGCGCGATGATCAATCTCGCCACGCTCACCGGCGGTGTCGTCACAGCACTGGGCAAGACCTGCGCCGGATTGATGGGCAATAACGAAGCGCTCGCGGACGAACTGGAAGAATGCGGCCGCCGCACGCACGAGCGTCTCTGGCCGCTGCCGCTCTGGGACGAATATCGCGATCTGATCAAGGGCACGGATTCCGACATCCGGAATTCGTCGGGCAAGCGCTACGCCCATCCGATCGTCGGCGGCATGTTCCTGAAGGAATTCGTCGACGAAAAGGTGCCCTGGGCGCATCTCGACATCGCCGGCACGGCCACGAGCGAAGACGAACGCTTCGCCAGCGGCTTCGGCGTGCGTCTGCTGGTGGATTACCTGCGACGCCGCGAAACGAACGTCACCGCGTAAGCGGCGCGACGAAAAAGGAGCGGACCATGCAACTCACGGGATTGGTGCCGCTGATTCAAGTGTTCGACATGCCGCGCGCCGTGCGCTTCTATCGCGACATGCTGGGCTTTGAGGTGGTCGCCTCTTCGCCGGAGATCGATGCGCCCGAGGGGCATTATTTTCACTGGGCGTTGCTGCGGAACGGCCCGGCCGAGCTGATGCTGAACACGGCCTACGACGCCGGCGAGCGCCCGCACGAGCCCGATGCGCCGCGCTGGCGGGGCCACGGCGACACCGGGCTGTTCATCGGTTGCCCGGACGTGGACAAGGCGTTTGTCGAATTGACGGCCCGGGGATTGGCCTTGCGCCCGCCGGTGATCGCGCCTTACCGTATGAAGCAGCTCTACGTACGCGACCCGGATGGTTACGAAATCTGTTTTCAAGCGCCGGTCGCCTCATAGGCGCTATTCGCGGCCCGGCGGCGGGCCGGCCCTCGCCCCTCGATTGCTCCTTTCATAGAATCATCGATTCGGACGCCCGGCGTTCGCTATCAGCATGGCGCAGACCGCATTCATTCTGATCCTCGCCCCCGATGCCGAGCATGGCCGCGCGCTGCGGCAGGAGCTGCGCGAGCGGTACTCCCATTCCTGCAATGTCGTCACGCGGCTCGATGAGGCGCTCGATTCGATTCGTGGCAAGGCGCCCGACGTCGTGGTTGCGCCCGCCCGGCTGAACGGCGAATCGACCGTGCCGCCGCTGGCCGATCTGCTCGACAGCTTGGCGCGGGACGCCTCGCTCGTGGCCGTCGGGGCAAATGGCGCGCTTCCTTCCACGAAGCATGTCCGCATCGTGCCGCTCGAAGCAGAGGACGATTGGAAGGCGCTCGCGCCGGCCATCGGAGAAGCGGCCGGCAAGTCCGTCGCGCGGCGCACCGACCGGCTGATGAAGCAGTCCCTGGCGCGGGCCGACGAGGAAGTTTTCGAGGGCATCGTCGGCGGCTCGGCCAAGATGCGGCACGTGATCGACCTGATCCGCCGCCTGCCGCCGCGCAACAAGCTGAATGTGCTGATCCTCGGCGAGACGGGCACGGGCAAGGAGCTGGTCGCACGGGCGATCCACGCCCACTCCGACCGCCACAACAAGGCATTTCGCGAGATCAACTGCGCCGGCTTCAACGAAAATCTGCTCGAAAGCCAGCTCTTCGGCCACGTGCGCGGCGCGTTCACCGGCGCGGTGAGCGATCACAAAGGCCTGATCCTGGCGGCCGACGGCGGGACGCTTTTTCTCGACGAGATCGGCGATATGCCGGTCTCGATGCAGGCCAAGCTGCTGCGCACGCTTGAGTACCGTGAGATCACGCCGGTCGGCTCCACCGACGTGCGAAAAGTCGACGTGCGGCTCGTCGCGGCCACCAACGCCGACCTCAAGGACCTGATCGAAAAGGGCAAATTTCGGGCCGACCTCTACTATCGCATCGCCGGCCTGGTGATCCCACTGCCGCCGCTGCGCGAGCGGCGTGAGGATATTCCGCTGCTCGCGCATCACCTGCTGAAGCGCGCGAATGAGCTGCACGGCGTGCAAGCGACGGGCATCTCGGGCGAGGCGGTCGCGCTGCTGGCGAAAAATTCCTGGCCCGGCAACGTGCGCGAACTCAGCAACGTGATCGAGGCGGCCGCCTGCCGCGTGATCGACCGCCAGATCGAGGCCGACGACCTGCCCGACGAGCTGCGCGGCTCGCGCGAACTGGCCCCGCGCGCGACGCTGGCGCTCGAAGGTCTGACGATGGAGCAGATGGAGCGCCTCGCGATCGAACACGCCCTTGACACCGCCAACGGCAACCGTGAGCAGGCGGCGAAGATGCTGAAAATCGGCATTCGGACGCTGTATCGAAAGATTAAGGAATTTGGGCTGTAGGGCGGCAGCCGGCCGTATTACAAGCACGTCTTCGAATTGGAATTCCGAACCCCCCAACCGTTCGACGATACTTCCGGAATGTGGTTCGGTCGAAATGCGCGCGTTTGCCTTTCCGGTGCGATCGTCTCGACGCCGCGGGGCGGCTCTATGCTCGTTCCGTGGCTGAGTTTGTCCGCCACATCCCAGGGAACCTTTGTCTCGCCGGCGCGTTGTGTGGATGAGCCGGCGTTGCCGCGCCAATTGCGTTTCGGCGCCGGCGTTGGCCGCGGAATCGTTCGAAGGCTGATTCAGCGCGCCCACGTACAGCGCGGGATTCCGGGCGGTTCGACATTTTTCTCACGCCCGGGCGAGCCGTGGACTTTGATGCACTCGCGCGCGGAATCTGCTTTGGATCGCTGCTCGGCAGCGGCGGCGGGCTGTTGCTTCCGTCGATGCTCAGGCGCTTCGGTCATCCCGATGCGGTGATGGTTGGGCAGGCCTTGGGACCGTGGTGGTCTTTGCTGGTCGCCTTGGCAATCGTCGGTGGCGTGCTGGTTCCTGTTCTGCTCGCGTACGTCGGAGCGCGGTGGGTGCAGCGCAAACGCGTCGCAGGGGCGCGCCTCCGGCATGTCGGCCTTCAACTGATCCACACTGATGGGTCGGAAAAGTTCGAGACTTGGGACGAGGCCGCGCAGACCATCGAACCGACGTGGTTTTGGCAGCCATCGTCCTGGCGTCGGAAATTCTCATCGCTCCCGCTGCATCAGCAGTGTGTACGGGACAGTGTCCAACACTGGCTGCTGGCGAAGCGCGGCTCGCTCCCGGAGCAGGCGCGACGGAACCGTTTCGAGCTTTTGTTCGTCTTGTCTCTGGTCTTCATTCTTGCAGCCGCCATGTTTGCGGGAGTCGTATTTGCTCCAAGCGTCGACCAAATGGCTCCGCACCGAAACGCGCCCGGCCCGATCGCGCGTGCCCTGATGTTTGCGATGATGTTGGGCGTCGTGCCGCTCATTGCCCTGTGCAGCGAAGTTGGCGCGCAGCGACTCTGGGTCCGAGCGGCGCGACGATTGCGGCGGATGGTGACGTTAGATGCCGTGGGTTAACTCACAAGCGCGGCTGGCGAATGTTCGCGTGAGAACAAAACGTGGAGACTCTGTCGAGGTACAGTGGAGCGAAATCGAGCCGTATCCATTGGTTGGATTGTTTGTGTCGCGGGCCGCGCGCGCCGCAAATCCCGATCTGCCCTGGTTGCTGCGATTTGGACCGCGGGTCGGTTGGGCCACGCGCGAGCGGCTGATCCGCCGTGCTGTTCGTATTGACTCTGGGAAGTTCGATTTTTTCATCCGCTGTCGCGCTCGACAATCGCCGGCCGGGATCGCGCGGGCGGTCTTCCTGGCCACGGCGCTGGCCTGCGGAATCATCTCTTGCTGGCTTTATTTTGCCACTCCGCCGGCGCGGCCCGAAGGCGGGAACCAATTCGAGCAGCTCAAAGCGCTTCTCTCGCCACTACTTCGCCATCTCGGACTTTGGGGCGGCCTGATCGTCCCCGCGCTGCTGCTTGGCGTGGATCGGCTGCTGCCGCGCCGTTCGCACATTCTCGCCGCCCGCCTGCGACCCGCGGGCGCGCAATATTTCTATGCCGACGGCCGGAATCTCGAGGAGGCGTGGGAGCAGGATTCCGCCCGATTGCCCGCGGAGAGGTTCAGGCCGGCAAAGTGGATCGAGTGGCTTCGGCCGCGGCCGGGAAGCGCGTTTTTTGTTTGCGGCGGCGTGGAGTTGTGGCTGCGTGAAAAACGCGGGGAGCGCACGCGCGCCTCGCGGTCCCAGGAATCGGCCGTGCTGCGATTCTTCTTTTCTTCTTATGTTGTCTTCGTCGTGCTCATGTCGGCCGCGGTCGTGACTGCGCGACTGATTCGGGCGACGGAGAGTAACTCGTCAATCCTCATCTCCGGGCTGGCCGGAATCGGGCTTATGCTGACTTTGCCGATTTTCCTGCTGATGGTCTCGCTCGGCACACATCGCTGGCGGCTCAGGCTCCAGCAATTCGTGATGGGCAGTGAGTCCGCGCGCTTAAGCCGGTAGTTGAGCACGTCCGGTCGTTGTGCCGGGGAACTTTCTGCGCAAGAAATGTTTCTGGGGCGCTGACTCACGCGGCAGCTTGCCCGCCGCGCCACCAACCAGGTACTGCCGTTCAAGGATCGCCTCTCACCACTTGATTTCGATCAGAAACGTGCCTAGAACTAAACGGTATGCTCTGATTTTTCATGGCGGAGACCCCACGTGAATCTCGCATCATTCCTACGTGCAGCCGCGCCGTGGGTTCTGGCAACCGTCCCGTTTTCCGCGCAAGCCCAGTTCAGTTTCAACGACCTGACCGGCGTGTTCAGCTCGTCGAATCTGGTGGGGATTTCACCAGACGGCACGACCCTTCTGGGGCAATCGCCGGAGGCTTCGGGCTTTGGTCAGCCGCTCTACTACCGCAGTGGCCAGATCACCTATCTGCCACTCCTGACCTATGGCAATGGCATCGCGCGTAGCATGTCCTCCGACGGCACGATCGTCGGGGGCGTGCTGCGCGGGCACGAGGAGGGCACGGATGATGCCGGGGTGTGGCGCAATGGCCAGCTAAGCCTGATTGAACACGAGCCCGGAGGGCTAACGACCGATGCGACGGCCATCTCGTCGGATGGGCATGTCATCGTCGGTTCGTCGGACTCGTCCACGCACCTACTTCTGCCCACTCGTTGGGTTGATGGCCACGTCGAATCACTGGCGATCTTCCCGGACAATTTCAGCAGGCACTGGCCGGTCAATATGATGGCTCTGTGGTTGTCGGCGCTTGCCGCCGGCTTTGGCCGCAGCTTCCGCTGTAAAACGGCGCGTGATCGAGCCGTGCCGCTGATCGACCCCAACAAGACGTCATCAAGTCAGGCGCTGAAGCGTCTCGGCGATGGCCACCCGAGATCATCGGGACGCAGACGCGTAACACTCTTCAATGATGAGCTGCTATGGCAGGATGGTATTGTGATGGTGTTGGGGTATAACCCGGCTCCTGCTCCACGTCCCCGACCGCGATCAGCGCTGATGGAAGCTTGATTTTCGGCTTGGGGGGCGGCTCGCTGCTCTTCACTGCTTTCATCTGGGACGAGATTCACGGCTTGCGCACGTTGAAACAGGTGTTGCTCGATGCCGGCGCGGATCTGCATGGATGGACGCGGCTTGTGGAAGTTCGCGATGTCTCCGCGGATGGCCACACGATTCTCGGGTATGGCTATAACGCCCAGGGCGCATACGTCCCCTTCGTCGCGACAATTCCCGAACCCGCCACACTCAGCCTCGCGGCGATTTCGTTCGTGATGCTGGGCGGGCGGAGCAGTCGCGGGCGACGTGCTACGCGGCGCAGTGAGGAGTAAGAGTGCGGCCGATCCGGAACATCGCGGCCGCGGCGATGCTCCTTTTGGGGCCGGGCTTCGCGTTCGCTCAGTTCAGCTTCACCGACCTGACCGGCGTGTTCAGCTCATCGAATCTCGTCGGCATTTCTCCAGATGGGACGACGATTCTGGGCCAATCTCCGGATCTCTCGGGCTTTGGTCAGCCGCTCTACTATCGAAACGGCCAGATCACCTACCTGCCGATCCTGACCTACGGCAACGGCATCGCGCGCCGCATGGCCCTCGACGGCACGATCGTCGGGGGCGTGCTGCGCGGGCATGAGCAGGGCACTGACGACGCGGGCGTCTGGAGAAACGACCAGATCAGTCTGATTGAGCACGAGCCCGGAGGACTTACGACCGATGCGACTGCCATTTCCTTAGATGGGCATGTCATCGTCGGTAGCTCGGATTCGTCCACGCATTTCCGGCAGCCCACTCGCTGGGTGGATGGACATGTACAGACGCTCGGCGACATTCCCGGGACCCTGAACGGCGGCGAAGCGTTGGCGGTGAATGCGGATGGCTCCGTGGTTGTTGGGCAAGCCGGCGGCTTTCGCCGCGCTTTCCGCTGGCAAAACGGCGCGATCGAGCCGTTGCCGCTGATCGACCCAAACAGCGATATTGAAACGTCCTACGCGGTTGATACTTCTGCGGATGGACGCCGGATCATTGGCCGCCAAATGCATTCTAATTTTGTGAGCGACGGGCTGCTTTGGCAGGATGGCGTCGTAACCAAATTGGGGTCCCTCCCGGGAGGAACCTCTGCATTCCCCGCGGCAATCAGCGCTGACGGCAGCCTCATTTTTGGTGACGCGGGCGGCGGCGCGCTGTTTTTCACCGCTTTCGTCTGGGACGAGCTCCACGGCATGCGTGATTTGATGCAGGTACTGCTTGACGGCGGTGCGGACCTTCACGGCTGGACCCGACTGGATCTGATCCAGGACGTTTCGGCCGACGGACACACCATCCTCGGCTACGGCTTTAATGCCCAAGGCGCCCACGTCCCCTTCGTCGCCACCATTCCCGAACCCGCCACACTCAGCGTCGCGGCCGCAGCGTTTGTTCTATTTGGCATTCGAGGCGGGCGGGGGCGGAAGCTGACAGGGCATTCTGAAAACACATCAGCGAGACTCTCACCGCTGAGGGCGGATGTGCCACATTTTTCGACGGCCTATACCGCCTCTTCCGACAGCGTCTCGCGTACTACTTCTTCAATCGTCGTCGTTCCGTCGTAGATCGCCATCAATCCCGCTTCGCGCAAGCTGCGCATGCCCTGCTTGCGGGCGGTGGAGCGCAGGACGTTGGTCGAGGCTTGATTGACGATCAGATCGCGCAGCTCGTCATCGAGCACCATGATCTCGAAGATGCCCTGGCGGCCTTTGTAGCCGGTGTTGTTGCAGTAGTCGCAGCCGCGGCCGTAGTAGAACACGCGGCCGGAGACGTCGGCGGGCGAGAGGCCGAGTTCCATGAGCTGCTGCTGCGTGGGCTGATACTCTTCCTTGCAGTTCAGGCACACCTTTCGCACGAGCCGCTGGGCGACGATGCCTTCGAGCGTGGCGGTGATCAGGAAGGGTTCGAGGCCGAGATCCATGAGACGCGCGATCGAACTGGGTGCGTCGTTGGTGTGGAGCGTGCTGAACACCAAGTGGCCCGTGAGCGAGGCCTGGACGGAAATCTGGGCGGTTTCGAGATCGCGAATCTCGCCGACGAGGATGATGTCGGGGTCTTGTCGCAGGAACGAGCGCAGACAGCGGGCAAAGGTCAGTCCGATGTCGGCGCGGATCTGGCACTGGCACAGCCCGTCGATGTCGTATTCGACCGGGTCCTCGCTGGTCAGGATTTTCACTTCGGGCGTGTTCTGTTCGCGCAGGGCCGAGTAGAGCGTGGTGGTCTTTCCGGAGCCGGTCGGGCCCGTGACGATCACGATGCCGTGCGGCTTGTCGATGAGCTGGCGGAAAATACCGAGTTCTTCCTCGCGGAGGCCGATCATGCCCAGGTCGAGATTCACCTGTGTACGGTCGAGGACGCGCAGCACGCAGCTCTCGCCGAACATCGTCGGCAGGATCGACACGCGCAGATCGACCGGCCGCTTGTCGACCAACAGCTCGATGCGGCCGTCCTGCGGCAGGCGGCGCTCGGCGATGTCGAGGTTGGCCATGACCTTGATACGCGAGGAGATGGCCAGCGCGACGTGTTTGGGCGGCGGCACCATCTCGAACAGCACGCCATCGATGCGATAGCGCATCTTGAACTCTTCCTCGAACGGCTCGAAGTGCACGTCCGAGGCCTTGTCCTTGATCGCCTGGAGCAGCACGAGATTCACGAGCTTTTTGACCGGGTTGCTGTCGGCCATCTCCTTCAGCTCGTCGAGATCGATGCTCTCGCCGCGGCCCTCGAATTTCGACAGCGTCTTGTCGGAGCCGATTTCGGAGATCAGGTCGTTGATCGTCTCGGCCTGCTCCTCCGGATAGAAGCGGTTCAGCGCGTCGGTCATCTCTTCCCGAGCGCAGATGCGGGCCACGACGTTGAAGCCCATCAGGGTCTTCAGGTCGTCGGTCGCCTGGAAGTTGTCCGGGGTGTCGAGGGCGATGCCGAGCGTGTTCGTCTCGCGGTCGTACTCGGTCGGGACGATCCGGTACGAGTGGGCCATCTGCGAGGGGATCAGGTCGATGACGTTTTGCGGGATGTCGATGTTCGCGAGCGCGATCGTCTC
>JBGAJB010000083.1:0-13103 GCA_044225155.1 Phycisphaerae bacterium
GTCTGCGACGGCGAGAGTTCCGGTTTCAACGCGGTACACACCACGTTTGCCGTGGCGCCGCTCAAGAAATGGCAGGCGCAGGTCGGCGAGTTGTCCGGCTCAGGACCGGCCATCGGACCCGACGGCACGATTTATGTCGGCAGCGTCGCGGGCGATCTGGTCGCCATCGCGCCCGACGGCTCCGAGCGCTGGCGTCTGCACTTGACGCAGGAAACGATCATGAGCACGCCGGTGGTCGATGGGGACTCTGGCGACATTTACTTCGTCGGACAGCTCGTCCAGGACGATGGACTCGTGTCGCGCTTGCACCGCGCCAGCGCGGCCGGGCAATTGCGCAGCCCGAGCAGCGAGAACTTCTCGAGCGCGGCCAATCCGAAGATCTGGAAAAACTTCATCTTCGTGATGCAGGATCAGGATCTGTTCGTCTTCGACAAGAACAGTATGGCCACCGTCAGCCGCCTGAAGACCGGTTGCATCAGTGTGATCTGCGGCGGTCCGGCGCTGCCGGGCGCCATCCTGGAGGGCCTGCTGTGTCTGGGATCGCTGGGCACCAGCGAACTTGCCGGTCTCACGAATTGTTTTCCCGGCTTCGATCCCACGCCGGCGGCGTTCCGCTCGGTAGCCATCGTGGACAACGACACGCTCGTCGGAAACTCGGACCTGCCGGTGATCGTGATTACCAACGACCAGTGTGTCAGCGCGGTGCGCTTTCACCCGAACGGCGACATGCCGGCGCCTTTTGATCCCCACTTCGAACCGATGTGGAGTCACGCTCTCGTTCCGGATGATTGCGATGCCCCAACGGTGCTCACCTCTTCGCCTTCTGTCATCGATGGCGGTCAGGTTGTTTTCGGCGTGGAGAACGAGGTGCGCTCGCTCGACGTAATGACCGGCGCGGAAAATTGGCGCACGGACATTGGCGGCGACCTGGCCCATCCGCCGGTGGCCGCGCTGCGGCAGATTTACTTGTCGACGTTCGACGGCCGACTGGTCGTGCTGGACAGCGACGGCGACCTGCTCAGCGAATCGTCCTTGCAGGGCAGCGGACGCGGCGTCGCGCTTTCGCTCGACTTTGTCTATGTTGGAACGCCGCAAGGTCTGCACACTTTCACGCTCGATCCGCAGGATGGATTCGTCTTTGAGGGCTCCATCAACAGCAGCGCCAATTTCGGAAGCGTTACTCCGGCCATCGGCAACGACGGAACCGTCTACGTCAGCACTCCCAACGGCTTCCTGCACGCTTATGCGCCGGCCGGGATTCTGCACAAGCCCATTCGAGTTCCGCAGGTGAACTGGGACGGTCCTTCGGATGGGGCCCAGTTGTCGGTGGCGGACACGGTCGAATTGAGCGCGGCCGTGGTCGGGGCGGACGGCGGCGAGTTCATCGGCACGGTTGCGTTCGCCTCGGACATTGACGGATTGCTGTGCGAGGCGTTCGCCGCGAACGGACGAGCGACCTGCACCCCGGCGCACGCGCTGACTCCGGGCACGCACCATCTCTCAGCCTTCGCATTGGATGAGAGCGGCGGGGCAAATTCGGCTTTGATTACGATCGACGTACTCAACAGCGCGCCGGTCGTAACGATTCCGCCGACGCTGCAAACGCATGCGATTCCGCAAACGTCGGACGTGCTTCACCTGGCGGCTAGCGTGACGGATGCGGAGGAAACCATTCCGGACGCGCAGATTCGCTGGACGTCCAGCATTTCCGGCGAGATCGGCCAAGGCGCGGCCATCGATGTGAGCCTGCCGGCCGGTCTGCACACGATCACCGTGACGGCGACTGACAGCTTCGGCGCCAGCGGCCAAGCCACGACGCAGATTCAGGTGGAGGGCAACTCGCCACCGAACGTGGACTTGGTGACGCCGGTCAACGGCGCCATCTTCGTGGCGGAAGATCTGATTCAGTTCACGGTGATGGTGGATGATCCGGACGAATCGGAGTTTGATCTCTTCCACGTGATCTGGCGTTCCAACCGCGACGGCGAACTCGGCAACGGGCTGATCCTGAATCGGCACTTGTCGGTCGGTACGCACGAAATCAGCGTGACGGCCACCGATCTGGAGGGCGCGGTTACGACCAAGACCGTGACCATTCAAGTGAATCCGTAGCAGGACGTGCCTCGACGGCATCGTCCTCAAAAACACGCGGCGGCCGACGGGAACTAAGCCCGCTCGGCCGCCGCGTGCCTGATGGAGCAAACTCAATCTCCGAATTTGGCGAGCAGCACCGTGTCCGGGTCAGGAGTCACCTGTACCGGTTCTTGCGCGGACGGAATCTCGAACGCCTCTTCCGACTTGGTGACACGCACCGTGTGCTTGGTTTTCCCCGCCGGCGATTCGAGCTCCACGGTCAGCGGAAAGAAGAACGGCGGATGAAATGCGTCGAGCCGTTGCGTTTGCTTCACGCGCAGCACGAGCACGCCCCGCTCCGCGTCCCACTTGTGCTCGAGCTTGAGATGGGGCGAGCCGTCTCGATAAACCCATTGCGCGAAAAACGCGCTCAGGTCGCGCCCGCTGACGCTCGACATCACGTCCTGAAAATCTTTCGTCGAAACGCCCTGCCCGCGCTCGCGCTCCAGAAATTCCCGAATACAGCGCCAAAACGTGGCGTCGCCGAGTTCAGCCCGCAGCATGTGCAGAACCCACGCACCTTTGAAATAGATCAGTCCGCCGCCGAAGTCGTAAATCTCGCCGGGCGTGCGGATCGTGGTGTTCACGATCGGGTGGCTCTTTCCGACTTCATCATGGCCTAGGATGCGCCGCCGCGCCCCGGCCATGTCGCGGTCAAAGGCGGCGAAGTCGTCCGTCTGCGAGCGCCAGAGCAAGTGCAGATATGTCGCGAACCCCTCGTTCATCCACGCTTCAGTGACGTGCTCGTAATTCGTTATCCCACCGAACCACGCGTGGCCGATCATGTGCGCGATGTATTCGTAGCGCGTGCGATCGCTGCCGGCCGCTTTCACGTACATGTTGGGTGAAATGTTGTTGTAGCCCGCTTGCTCCATGCCGTCGTGAAAGTGGCCCGGAGTTGAGACGAACGACAATTGCGGAAACGGATAGGCCACGCCGACCAGCGATTCGTAATACGCGACGATGCGACCGATCTCGCCGAAGGCGGCGCGGGCTTCCTTCTCATAGCGCGGCTGCACGTAAGCAAAAATCGGCACGTGTCCCGGATCGTCGAGGCGAATCTGCTGAAATCGGCCGACCGTGAAGCCGCAAAGGTGGGTGTCGATCGGCGAATTCAGCCGCCAGATGTATGTTTTCGCCCCGTCGTTCGTCGTCGCGGGTTCGCCCACCGGCGCGCCAACCGAGACGGCCATCAAACCGTCGGGCACAGTGATGCGCGTCTCAACCGCCGACCAGCGCGTATTGGGATAGTCGTGGCTCGGAAGCCAGAAACGCGCCTGCTGACCTTCGGAGAATGTGTAGACGCAGAAATCGTCGCCCGCGCCGGCGAAGTAGAGGCCCAGTTGCGGCTGCGTCACGGTGTAGTGAATCCGAACCGTCGCGCCCTCGCCCGCTTTTTTCAGCCCTTCGAGGTCAATCTCGATGGAATCGCCTTTGTCGATGAAGTTCGTCTCGTGAAAATCCGATCCCGCCTCGACGCTCGTGACGCGCATGTCCATCGTGTTCAGTGTCAGGACCGATGTATCGTCCGCGCGCGGCCAGACGGTGTAAGTCACGGTGGCGTTCATGCGATGCGCGTCGAAGTCCTCCTGCGTAAAGGTCGTTTCGAACAGCAGCTCGCCGAAATCGAATCGGCTCTCCACGGAATCGAACGGAGCAGGTTGTCGCGCGGGCTCTTTGGTCGTCGGAACCGCGGCCACGGGTTTTTGTTCACCGCGATGGGTCGGATTAATCCGGTTGGTCGGAGGCTTGGCGGGGCGGCTGGCCGTGGGCGGAGCGGTCGGCCGCGATCCCTGGCGAGATTCTTGACGCGACGATTCAGGCGCGGGTTGGCTCAGAATCGGCCGACCGCCTTCGACGGTTTCGCAGCCGACCTGACTGAGCGCGACCAATGCCGCCGAAACGATCATCAAGTTCGCCAGCCGCGCGGGGATTCTTGCGTGCATCCGTTTGGTTCCTTCCGGGTTCCCGCGCCGCCGGGCGGATGGCCCGCACCGGGTCGGGGTCGTCAGGATATCGCGATTCCGCCGTCCTTCTGCGGACCCGACCTGCGCGCCGGTCCCGATCGTGACAGGAGTGCCCCACGCGGGGCGTCAACGAATCGTCCAGGAACGAAGCCCAAGCCGGTCGCCGCCAGTCGAATGGAGAACCCAGTCGGAGGGTGGCGGCCGGCGGGCTTGCCAGTCTCTCCGGGCGAGCGTAGGTTTTCGGGTAACCTTAGGGCGGTCGACCCAGGGCTTGAGCGATCAGTGCGGGTGGGGTAGATCGTGATCGGCGAATCGCCGAATCTTTCGCATCGAACAAGGAGTCATCGCATGCGTCGTCTTCTCGCGAATGGCGGTTTTTCTTCGCGCATAGTGGCCGTTCTGGCGATCGGAGGGTTGTCGGCCGCCGGCGCGCTGGGCGCCACGCAATCGCTGCGGGCTCAGAACAGCCCGACCGAAATCAGCTCCTTTGCCGTGAATTTCGGCGATGGAGAGCGTGCGGCCAATATTTCGCTGACGAGCTTCGTCCTCAACGCGGATCAGGACGTCGCAACGGCCGGCTTTGTGCGCTATCACCAGAACATCGCGCCGCTGTCCATTCCGACGCCGTTCGGCGATGTCAGCACGGGTGACATCACGGTCGACATCGTGAACGGACCGACGCTCGGCGATCTGACGCCGAATGGCGACGGCACGTTCACCTTTACGACGACCGACACCTACGCGGTCGGCTTCGCGAATGACCTGAGCGCCCTTGGGCTCCAGTCGCCGGTGCTGCTGACCAGCACGACCAACGGCACGGTCGAGTTCCTCACCGCCAAGACGGGCATCGTGAATATGGTCTGGGAAGGCCAGGGAACGATCGGTCCGCAGGGCAGCGAGATTCCGTTCACCTACGCCTGCCGCGTGAACACCGTTTTCTCCACGCAGCCGGGCGACCTCGACATCAACGGCCGCGTCGACCTTTCCGATCTCGGCATCGTTCTTTCCGACTACGGTTGCACGAGCGGCTGCGTCGGCGATCTGAATGGCGACCTGGTGACGGATTTGTCAGACGTCGGCGAAGTGCTCGCGAATTTCGGCCTCTAATTCGACACGCAAACGCCGCGAACTAAGTCGGGCGGGACTGGCGACCGCTCGCTCGGAAAAGCGAGTTTTGGCGCTCCGCGCCGAAATTCGCTTTTCTCGGTTTTGGTTGCGGCGTCGCGCCCAAATGGTTTCAATACAAGTTCAGGTCTGACCGACCCCGAAGCCGGACCGGAAGGGAATCCGATGAGCGCCGCGACAATGGATTGCGCCCGCGCCCAGAGCGAACAGCTCACGAACTGGCGCCGGCACCTGCATTCCCATCCTGAGCTGAGCGGCGAAGAGCGCGAAACCGCGCGCTTCATCGCTGATGAGCTGCGAAAGATCGGCTTTTCTCCGCAGGAGCACGTCGGCGGCCACGGTGTCGTCGCCGAATTGGCGGTCAACGGCGCGCCCTGGGTCGCATTGCGCGCCGACACGGACGCCCTGCCGATTCAGGAGGACTCCGGCGTCGCATATGCCTCGACGCGCCCGGGCGCGATGCACGCCTGCGGCCACGACGCGCACACGGCCATGCTGCTCGGCGCGGCGCGCGTGCTGCACCAGCAGCGCGGCAAGCTCAAGCGCTCCGTGCGATTGATCTTCCAGCCGCACGAAGAGAAATATCCCGGCGGTGCCCCCGGCATGATCACGGCCGGCGTGCTCGACGGCGTCGAAGCGATTTTCGGCCTGCACATCACCTCGACGCTGCCGACGGGCGAACTCGGCTCGCGCAGCGGCGGGTTCATGGCCGCGGTGAATCCGCTGACGGCGCGCATCATCGGGCGCGGCGGACACGCCGCGATGCCCGATCAGACCATCGATCCGGTCGTGATCGCGGCACAGACCATTCTCGCGCTGCAGACGATTGTGAGCCGCTCCGTGCCGATCACCGAGCCCACCGTCGTGTCAATCACGCAGATCCAGGCAGGCTCGGCCGACAACGTGATTCCGGGCGAGGTTTCGCTGGCCGGCACGATCCGCACGTTCAACGAAAAGGTGCGTACGTTTGTCTGTAAGCGGGCGCGCGACATCATCGACACCACGGCTCGCATGTTCGGCGCGACAGCGGAGATCGAGATTCTGCCCGGCTATCCGGTGCTGGTGAACGATGCAGCGCTGGTCGAGCGCTCTTTTGCGGCCGCGCGGACCGTGGGCTTCACCAACGGGGCGCTAAAGACGCTTCCGCCGATCGGCGGCGGCGAAGATTTTGCGTATTACTGCGAGAAAGTGCCCGGCGCGTTTCTGTTCCTCGGCGCCGCCAACCCAGCCAAGAACTGCACCTATCCCCACCATCATCCGCGCTTCAACATCGACGAAGATGCCCTGCCGCTGGGCACGGCCCTGCTGGCGGAGATGGCGCTATCGGCCGGCGCCTGAGCGCGGGCGGGGGGAGCGGGCTTTCAGCCGGCCGGGCGGGCTGGAAGCCCACCCCACCAGATTTAGTCGTCGTCATCATCAAAGCCCAAGAGGCGATCGAGAAAGCTGTCCTCTCCATCTCCATCGAGATGCGGGATCGCGCCGAGCAATCCCTGGTCCCCGCTGACGTCAATGACGAGCGGATTTGGCACGATCACTGTGCAACTTTGAAACAGCGGCATCGTCAGCAAGGCCAGCGATCCCCAGCGAACCGCCTGACGAACCCGCGGCAATGATTTCAGTTCCATGTATCCAGACTCCTCCCGGACCGGGGCCAGCCCGCTGAGAAAGACACCCCGGTCCGACGCTCGTTGGCGGGCCTAGGGGTTTGCCAGGAACCAGGTCCGCGTCGACGGACTCCCGGAGAAGAAATCGACCAACATGTCGGCGACCTTCATTTTGCCGGTCGCGGTGGGATGCCGACCATCGTCGCCCGAATAGTCACTGCGCGTATAGAACAATCCGTCGCTGCGCGGATTGATTCCGTCGGCCCAGATATACGGTCCCCAGAGCAGGAGCGGTGCGACCACCGTCCCGCGGGCGGCGTCGAAGTTCAGGGCCGGATCGCCATCGATTTGCGCCTGCACAAGCCATTTCATCGCGAAGCCGGTCTCATACGCCCAGGGTTCGGGGTTGCCGTCGTCCTCGGAATATCCGCCGTAGGAGCGGCTCGTGACATAGACGGTCTTCAGGTTCGGGTATTCGGTGCGCAGCCGCGCGGCGATAATTTTCAGTTGGTCGCGCATCGAGCTGGCGTAGGAGACAAATTCCTCGCCGTTCGGATAGGCCTTCACTTCCTTCAACCAGCCGAATTGCACCTGCGCCGGCGTCACCCCCGCATCCGACAGTTGCTGAGCCGCGTACTGGAAATACGTCGTCGTCGGATCGCTCATCTCCACCGTCCCCTCGCCGGGCCGACAGCAGTTCACGACGGTGAGTTGCGGATTGAGACCTTGAAGCGTGCTCAGCTCGTCGAGAAAGGCCTCACTCTCACGCCGCGGATTCGAGAAGCCGAACGTGGCGAGCACGATGCGACCCGACGAACTGATTGCGCCGGTGCTGTCGAGCGCCGTCGCGGCGGCCGCGCGATCCATGGCGGCTTGCAAATGCGCAGCCGGTGGATCATTCGAACCGTCGTAAAGCTGGCCCGGGAAGCTGAGATAGGTGTCGCCCGGCTTCATGTCGATCAGGGGAATGTTGCCGGTCGAGTTTCCACTCAGCACGCCGCCGGAGCCACCGGTCGAGGAATTGTCATTCGCGTTTGAGTTCGTGTTTCCATCGGTTCCGCCGGGCGTGTTCTGCCCGGTGTCGGCGCCGCCACCGGCCGCGCTATTGTTGTTCGCATTCCCGTTGCTGTTCGTCGGACGTGGACAGCCGGTTACGAGCGCCAGAATCGCCAAAACCGCGAACCACTTGCGCATGCGCGTTCCCCCAAAAAACCGCTGCGACGGAGTGCGGCTGCTCGTATTCTACATCATGAATCAATCATCCCACGCATGAAATGGTTTTAAGGCCCGACCCCCCCACCCGGCGCCGATAGAATTCGCAGGATGGGAAACCGGCTGCCCGACGATCTGGAGCTCGAAGAACTGCCGCCGCAGCGACCCCGCTCCGCGTCGTCGCACTCCTGCCGGCCGCCGCCACGCCTCGAATTTCCTGTGCGGTGTTTTCGCGCTTGCTCTGCTGCCTGCTGTCCATGCGGGCCAACTATTTGCCCAGCGCGCCCGAGACCGTTTCCAACGCCCGGCTCGCGGAACTCATCCCTTCCTATCTGTCGGCCGGCGGCTACCTGATCATCCTCGCAATGATCTGTGATGCGATCGACGGACGGCTGGCCCGACTTACGCGGCGCACCAGCGAATTCGGCGCACAATTGGATTCGATTGCTGACGTCGTGAGTTTCGGCGTCGCCCCGGCCGCACTTTACCTGACGCTGATGCTGCGATTGCTCGTGCCCGTGAGCGGCGCGCCTAGCGTGAGTATGATCGAATGGCGCGTCGGCATGCTCTGCGCGCTGGTCTACGCAAGCTGCGCCGCGATTCGCTTGGCGCGCTACAACGCGGAGAACACGCAGGGCGAAGCCGCACAAAAACGATTCACGGGCATGCCCGTGCCCGGCGCGGCCGCGGCATTCGTGTCACTGCTCATCCTGCATGAAGATTTGGCGCACGGCGGCATCGCGCTGGGCGGTTGGGACTGGCCGGCTTGGATTCGCTGGACGCTCGCGCCGCTGACTTTCCTGCTGGGCATGCTGATGATCAGCCGCATCGAACACATTCACGTGTTCAATCAATACGTGCGGCGCGACCAGCCGCTTTCGCACTTGGTTTGGCTGGTAGTCGAATTTCCCAGCTTGGGATTCTGGTGGCCGGCGGCAGCTGTTCGTCACGATCTCGCTGGTCTACCTTGCCCAGGCGGCCTGGCGCTGAACGCGATGCGCCGCGGCTGGCGCCAGCGGCGCGAACAGTCTGAGTCGGCAACCGTCCGGAACTGACCGCTACAGTTTCTCTCCGCACTGGCAGCAAAAACGACTCTGCTTCAGATTCAGCCCCCGTGCGTCGGTTGGCAATCTCTTCATGTCAGCTTTGCCGGCGTTTTCCGGCGCTCGCAGGTATCGGGCGTTCAGCGCTTGGCGGCCGCCCTGCGCACGATCTTGGTGCCGAGATCCGCCTCCGGCTGCGACTCAAACGCCAGGTAGATCACGCTCTTGCGCCCGATCGTGGCGGCCGAGAGGCCGCGCAGATTCAGATTCGCGGCCGCGATGGCGCGCGTGATATCGCTCCCCAGCCCGGTCCGATCCGGCCCCTCGACGCGAATCGCATGCAAGCCGGCCGCCGGCACGAACCCCGCCTCGGCGGCCGCGCGTTTCTCTTTCGCACCGCGCAGCGGCGCAACGAAAATGCGCGAGGTGTCCTCCGTCACCCGGCGGCCAATGACGAATTCAAGATTGGCGCCGGCGTTGGTGAGGGCTTCGAGCAGGCGCGCGACCATCCCCGGCTTGTGCCGCACATCGGCGACCCAGATTTCGGCGGAGCGGACGGTGTAGGACATCGCTTTTGCCGCTTCTTGTGAGAATCGTTGAGACAAGGAGGATGGTACTAGCGGTGCTTCAGATCGCCAACATGACAAGAACGATCACGGTGTAGGCGATTATCGAATAGCCGACCAGGAGTCCGACGGACGCCCCCGCAAAGAGTCCGAAGCGCCGGAGGGTCCGGGGACGCAGCAATGCTCGGCTAACGTGCCACTCCACGATTGAGCCGAGAATGAGAAACAGGGTCGTGCCCAGGACGCTCGCGCGAATGGCGTTGCGGGATTCGGTGGGCGGGAGGAATCTCAGGTTGGCGGCGGCCTGCCATGCCAGCGCAACCACTTGCAGTCCCAGTCCAATGAGAAACGCCCGACCGAGCCACGCGAACAGCACGATTGGCGGACAGTCATCACCGGCGGCGGGGTGTACCGCGAGGATTTTCCGGGCGCGCCGGTTGGTGATTTGGACCAGCGCGATCAAGCCGCAACCCGTTACGACGAAGTACATCCCCTCGAAGAAAATCTCGGGGATTGCCACGCAGGATTCACCCCAGGAAAACCGTCTGCTTGCGATTTGATAGCGATACTCGCGGCCTGCGTGCGGCCCGAGCGGCAAATGGGCTTGCTCGGCGTCGTAATCGCGGCGGAGCGCGGGGTAACTCACAACAATCTGATCCGGATCATGACGCACCCCCGGTCGACTTGGCTCTTCCCACCAGCGCGCGTACGTGACCTGCGAACGAAACATGCCGAGCACGAGCACAACGAGCAGGAATACAGCACCCGGCAACGCCATGTTGCGAACGGCGCGGCGGGCCGCCAAGCGACGAACGCTAGGCGAAGTCAGCAAGAGCGGGGCCATGGGCGGCATGCCCACGGGGACGCTCCCCTCAATTCCGGCATGCCAGTTCTCGACTTCGCCGCGGCGTCTTTCATAGTCGCCGTCGAATCCGCATTCCGGACACGTCGCAGACGGAAGGCCGTAGAGGTCGTAGCCGCAGATCGGGCATGGATTCGGATGCTCTCCCATCGGTGAATCGGTCTCTCGTAAATCAATGGGTCAGCGCGTACAGCACGGCATTCACGCCAATCTTTCGCGCGTCTTCGTCGACCACGCCGCGGCAGTCGTGGCACTTGTGCCCATCAATGCCGCAGCCGATCGAAAACGGGCTGTAGACCAGCGCCAGTCGGCCGTCGATCGTCAGACCCAGGAGTTGCGGCGGGCCCGTCGAGGGCGGGCGCGAAGTGTTTGCGGGCTCGCTCACGGCGTGGGGCGCGTCGCCGGACGTATTGGCCGAGCCGCCATACGGCTTGTAACCAACGTGGTCGATCTTGTACCCGGGCGCGCCGCGGAAGAGCGGATGGTCGAGCGGGATCGGTTCAAGCATGCTTCCCGGGAACGCTTCGCGGATCATGCTGCGGAACGACTCGTCGAACGCCTCGCGTCCGCAGCACGCCTCCGCCAGCAGGAATCCGCCGCGGCGCAGATGAGCCGCAAGCGCGGTGCGCTCCGCCGGAGATAGCGAGAATCGGTAGTGCCCGGTCATGAAGAGGATCGGGCTGTTCACGAGCTCCGCATCCGCGAGGCGCACCGGTCGATACTGCGTCGTGACCTTCACGCCTGCTTCGTCGCGAACCAGTTCAGCCAGATGCACCAGCGCTTGCGGGTCGGGCTGCCAGTCGCCGTCATAGACGACTTGTGCGAGCCGCAGGGCGTCTTCACGCGGCGGTCCGCTCGGCAGAGCCTCGGCCGCCGGTACGACGCGAATATCCAGGCGGTCACGCAGGGCCTGTCTGCCGGTCGCGTAGGCGGCGATGTTGGTTCCGATCTTGAACGCGCGCTCGCTCAGAATCGGGACGCGCGCCTGCTGCCAGAGGCAGGAGAGATCGCGCGGCGAGTAAAGAATGCTCGTGCGACAGCCGACGTCGAGGCCCTCAATGCCGCTCGGCTCCAGCTCGAAATGGGCCGAGTAGAGCGGATGACCGGCGTCGAGTTCGCGCAGCGGCTGGCCGGGAAAGGTGGCCGCGACGAATTTCTCAAACCCCGTCCGAAACTCCTGCCGGCCGCAGCAGGCTTCCGCGAGCAGCGTGCCGCCCTGCTCGATGTATTGGCGCACCTTGGCGCGCTGCGCGTCGTTCCAATCCGGGAATTCGTGGCCCTGCATGTAGAGCAGCGGCGCGGCGAGCCAGTCCTGAAGTGGCGCATCGAAAGGGACGACCTGCCACGCGGTCGGCTCGCCGAGCTTGTCGCCGATGAAGGCGATGAGGTTGTCGGCGTCGGCCGAGTCGGGCGACCAGCGGTCGTCGGAGGACCATTGCAGCTTCTGCATCAGCAGCGGCTTGTGCCCTTTCGCCAGGAAGAGCACGCCGAAGCAGGTCTGCACGAGATCACGCTGCCACGAGCCGTCGACGGCCTGCTCGCCGACGAGGTACTCCGCGCCGGCCCGATACCAGTCATGCCCGCCGAAGCTTTGCTGGCCCGTCAGGATGCCGGCGCGCTCCACGCCGTAGAGCCAGTAGAACAGGTAGTTTTGGCCTTGGCCGGGATTCACCTCGACGCTGAACTGCCGGCCGATCCACGTCAGTCCGTTGACGAGCGGGCGATTGAGTCGCGAGACGCCGCAGTTCGGCGCCTTTCCCGCGTCGAACTCACCTTCGCTCGGGACGATGAGCGGGTCGCCGAGGATCGCGAGATTCGAGACATTCGCGGCCGTCATGCTTCCGTAGCTCTTTCCGGTGTCTCGATAGCTCCAGCCGCCATCGCGATTCTGCGTCGAGAGGACACGCGTGCGAGCGCGCTGCCAGACGGTGGGAGCAATCTTCACGCCGGCTTGGGCGGCGGCGTGCAGGCCGAGCAACGCGAACTGCGAGTTTGAGTGATCAAAAGCGGCAGGCTGCTGTGTGTAACTCCACAGGCCGCTTTCGAGCTGCGCTTTCATCAGCCAGCGCGCGGCTGCTTCGATTTCGGCCCGGTATTCGCGCGGATCGGCGGCCGCGAGCACCTGGATTTTCAGTGAAACGACATACGTATGTTGAAGCGGCGTTTTGCGAATGGATTTCAGCGCCGCCGCGATCGCCGGAGAATCGACCGGCTCGCCGGCCTGTAGTAGCGCGAGCGTCGCCAGGCAGGTTTCGCCGCCCGGGTAGTAATGGCCACGCCAATTTCCCTCGTCATCCTGCAGCCGCTTGATGTATCGCACGGCGCGCGCGATAGCGCGTTTCACCTGCTCGCCGGACACGTCGGCGGAGGCGCTCGGGACCGATGCAAGCCCAAATACCAGCAGAAATGCGATCAGGAGCAACGACCTGTGGACCGAGGTGATCTGGCTGCCCGCCCGCCGCATGTTGCGAGAGTTTATCGTCGCGACGCGTCGACGAATGGCGGCCAGGCTCCGGGCACTGGTGCGCTTCGTCCATCAGAACGCGAAGCGCAAGCGAGCGCCCGCTTCGTCCATCAGAACGCGAAGCGCA
>JBGAJB010000084.1:0-15343 GCA_044225155.1 Phycisphaerae bacterium
ATCGACCTGCGCACGCGCGGCCAGACGCGGTGGAGAAACGCGTCATCGACTGACATCTGGTGTTCGCGATAGGCGCGCAGAATCGTGCCCGCCTGTCCGTCATGCGCGACGATCTTGTGCGCTTCCGCGCGATAGTCCATCGCGCCGTTGTCGGCGTGAAAGGCGATGCCGAAGTCAATCATCTCGCGCGTCGAGCGTTCGAGCGCGGGAAAAATGCGCGCCAGGGCCTGCGCGTATTGCCAGACGTGCGTACACGTGCCCGCGCAGCAATATGTGCCTTCCCAAGCGTAGAAGCGGCCATTGTCGAAGCGATAGCAGGTGGCGGTGGCCGCAGTGGAGACGTTGACGATTGCCCGTTCCAAAAGCCAGTTTGGAAGCGTGCCGCCGTAA
This sequence comes from Phycisphaerae bacterium, assembly GCA_044225155.1. Lineage (GTDB taxonomy): Bacteria > Planctomycetota > Phycisphaerae > UBA1845 > Fen-1342 > CAYMBL01. The sequence goes on from JBGAJB010000084.1 coordinate 391, forward strand.
TACGTGTCGCGCCAAAGCCGCGTGTCTCGCGCGAGACGCTCGTAGTTTTCGCCGACGTAGCGGGCGACGGCGGCCGCCGAATCGAACGTCGCGGCGTAATGGCGATGAAGATGGTCCATGCCGGTCACGTGGCGGAGCGCTTCATCCCAAACACGCGGGAAGTGCCAGGCCACGATGAATTTCAGCGTCGCGGATTCGCCGGGCGCCAGGCGAACGCGGCGACCGATGGCTCCGATGAGCCGATGGCCAAATGCACGCGAGACGTCGCTTGCAGCGCCGTGACCGTCGCCGCTCGTCGCTGCGCCGATCGCGGCCGACGCAAACGCATCGGCATGTAGATCTTCGGCCAGTGCCGCGGAAGCGAGGAATTCGCCGGGGCCGTCCAGCAATGCGAGCGTGAGCGAGCCGAAATCGGGATGCTGTTCGAGCCGCTCGTAAGGCTCGCGCGGCGCGTCGCTGAACACGATGTCGTCGACCGAGATCTGCCCCCAGCCGCCGGTCTCGTCATCGACGATCTCGATCTGGGCCATCTGCCCTTCGAACGCCGCGACGCTCCAGGTGTGCGGCGCCATGCGGTTGGAGTTCTGTCCGGTGGCCGTGCGGACACTCTTGCCATCGACCAGCAAGTTCACGCACGTCTTGCCCGCGTGGGCGCCGCCGCCGACGAGGAAAGTGATGAAGCGGCGCTCGATCTTGAATGGTGCGCTGGTGAGCTTGCCTTTGTGCTGATCAGCTTTGACTACGTCTTCGCCGTCGCGGACGTTGTGCGTATTGACCGCGCGCTCGCCCTGCGCGTTCAGATCTCCCATGTAGCTGGGCATGTCCTTCACCTGGACGGGGCCGTCTCCAAATGCCGTGCCCTCGGCCGTCCAACCCTGGAAGCGGGAATTCTCAAAACGCTCGAAGACGATGTCCGCCCGCGGCGCGGCGGCGCTGACCGGCAGCGGTTCGGCCGTGCAGCGCAGGTAGCGCAGGCCCTCGCCGCGCACGATGGTGTTGCGACGCGTGCCTTCGCCGACCTCAGCGCTGCGCAGCGCGACCGGATTCTCCAGCCAGCCGGCCAGCGTGACGTCGACCGGAGCGTTCGACGGATTCTGGATCGTGTATTCGAGGATCGTCGCGGGCAGGCTCGAGTCGTCGGTTGCGAGCGGGATGAAGGGAGAGAACGCCTCCAACGCGACCCGCACGGGACAATCGGCGTCGGCGAATTCCACGTTGCCGATCGGATACTGCCCGCGAAACGTGATGTCGCGAAAACCGCGCGCGTCGAGCGGGCGCACGGCCGCGCCGACATTCGAACTTGCGGCGCGATTTTCAGCGGCTTCGATGCGGAGTGCGAAGCCCTGCTCAAAGGGCGATTTCTGCGGCGCGGGCTTCGCGTAGAGCGGGCCGTTCGTGTCGTGCCACTCGCGCGTGGGCGGGAGATTCAGGATGTCCCAGTGCCAGAGCTTGCCGTCGCCGCCGAGATAAAGCTGGCCGCAGCCGACGCCGCCGATCGGCATGCCGATGTATTTCAACTCATCCGTGCGATAGGTGGTTGGCCGGCCGCGCTCGAACAGGCTGCGAACCCACTCCGGCGCGAGCTGTTTGTCGCTGGGCACCAGCGTCTCGAAATCGGTGTCGTCAAAGGGGCCCGCCACGCGCGCCAGGGCGCGCCCGGTGAGCAGCGCCGGCCCGCCGGCCAGCAGCAGGCTCGTAGCGCCGACCGAGCGCAGAAACTCGCGCCGATCGAGCGCGGGAGGGTTGCAGCCGCAGTCGGACGAGCAGGCGAGCGGAAGTTTCCCATCAGCGGTCATCGGCGTCTCCGGGAGAAAGATGAGGAGCGATTGTGGCCGCTCGGAAAGGCCCGGGAAAGGCGCCACACAGTGCGAAGTACCGCGCCGAATCGCACAGCGGCAGCGATCACCGGAGCAATCGAACTTCCCGGCAGCTATCAATTTGCGGTTGCAAAAGGAGACTCTTTGATGATCGATGCGGAAAAGCTGCTGGCGGACCTGCGGGAATTCAAGCGTCAGATTGTGAATGAGGACGGAGCGGTCACGCCGCTGGAACTGCGGGTCGATGAAATGATCGACGCGCTCGCGGCCTGGGTGCGGGAGAAGAACTAGCACATTTCTTGGCCGGCACGGCGTGGACTGCACTAGAACTGGTCGAAATCGATCGCTCGTCAGATTCGATCCGCCGTGGGTGGCGTGGGAGTCCCGTCCGCAGATCGCTTTTCGTGCAGGCTTGATTTACGAATGCGCAAAGCGCCACCAGATGCGGGGATGGACAGTACGCGTGCCGAGGATCATCGGCATACGGCCGGTGGATCGGCCAGGGTAGCGACGGAGCCACGAGGTAAAGCGACGAAGGAGCGAGTCCTATCGTGCGTCTACGCTTTCGACCTCGGCGCACTGATTCCAAACTGCGCCAGGAAAAAATCGCTGAGTGCTTCCCACAACTCCGTAATCCACTTCTCGGAGTCCGGCAGCGCAATGAAATCGAGAAACCGCTCGTCCATCAGTTTCTTCTGGAAATGAAACACACCATTTCGGAAACGCTTTAGTTTCTCAACGTAGTCGGTTTGAGCGAGAAGCGCTTCGACTCGCGCATCTTTGAGGCCGAGTTCACCGAAGCCTTCGCCTACTGTGTAGGCGCTTGCGTACCAGTAGCACAGATATAGCCACTTCTCAGGTTCCTGAAACAACGGGAGGTAGATATTGTCAGGAGTTGGAGACTTCATTGCATCGCGAAAATGCACGCGCATTCGGTCGGCCCATACGAAGTACTGGTGCAGCAATCGTAGTTCAAGGCCGTCCTTGCCATATTGCTGAATCAGGGCGTCGCGCACCTTTTCCGGCACGTCAAATCTCCCGCGGGTCTACGCCGTAATCGTCGCCTATGGGAATGAGTTGCTCTTCACGACCTGACCGGGGGCGGCTCCCACGGACGCGAGGGATTATCCGAGCGAGCCGGGGCAATGTCCAGCCGAGCCGGGGATCGGCCCGCCTGAGCCGGGGATCGGCACGGCCCGACCGGGGTTACTCCGACTCGCACGGTGGCCTCCCCGGACGAGCGTGGGGCGTCCCCGGACGGTCCGTGGCGTCCCCGGATGATGCGGGGAAGACGTTACCGGGTTGATCCGGCGGAACCAGCTTGCTAGCATGGGCTTATTGCACACTTCCAGTGTTTCGTGCGGCGGCAAGGATTTCGCATGAGACGAGCGACCACGATTCTTCCAATTGCGCTACTGGTCCTTCAAATCGCGGGTTGCCCGAACCCCACTGACGACTCCGCCCGGCCGCAGCCGAACACGCCGTCAACCGTTCGCGTCACCGCGTCGATCACGGGAGACGGCCGTATCCAGACCAGCGCTCCAAGCCCCGATGTAGCGCCCGGATCGTCGGTGACATTCCTCGCCCTTCCGAGTCCCGGCTGGCGATTCGTGCGCTGGGATGGCGCTTCCACGAGTAGCGAGCCCCTGCTGACGCTTACGATCAACGACAACATTACGCTCGCTGCGATCTTCGAGGTTGAACCCCCGCCGCCGCCATCGGACCTTGATGGCGACGGCGTTCCGGACTCGGCGACAACTGCGTTGTGACACCCCAACGCCGATCAGGCGGATTCAAACGGCGACGGACTCGGGGACGCTTGCACGCCAGTATTCACATTCGACTTCGACGGCGATGGTGTGGATGATTCAGTGGACAACTGCTTATTGTTCGCGAATCCGATCAGGCGGACTCCGACGGCGACGGCCTCGGAGACGCCTGCGAACAGACGTTCGATTTTGACGGCGATGGCGTCGAGGATTCCATCGACAACTGCATCCTCACCGCCAACCCAAGTCAGGCTGACAGCGACGCCAATGGAATCGGCGACGCTTGCGAGATCGTAGTCCCGCCGCCGCCACCGGGCGGAACGGCAACAATCGTTGATGTTTACGGCAGTGGCGCGATCGAACTCAGCGACGGGAGCGTATGGGAAGTGACTTTCGGGTTCACGCTCGGTTGGTTTTCGGGCGACCGCGTAATGATCGAGGGCAATCGCATGATAAACCTCGACGAAGTCGAGGAAGTTAACGTAAGCCGACTTGGACAGGCGATTCTGCACGATCGCGTCGATTCGGTCTCCTCTGGCGGCGAGTTCTTGCTCCTGTCGGGCGGAACGCTTTGGCACATCAACTCGCTTGATCGCTTCCGCGTCGCGATCTGGCTTCCCTTCCAGCAAGTGGTTGTCGTTCAATCGGCATTTAGCTATCGAATCGTGCGCGAGTCTGATGGCCAGATCGTTGGAGCAACGCCAGAGTAGCCACGACCGAAGGGGCACCCACAGGTGTGAATCCTTCTTGTTGATGCCCGTGATGTCGCCCGACAGTGAGACCGGTCACGTTCGGGCTGGAGGCGAAGCGGTAGCTGATCTCCCAATCGCCGCTGTCTCGTTTGCGACGGCGCGCCGAGAACTGGCACTCGTGCGCAGAAGCATCGGTGGGCCGTTGTTCACTGCGGCATTTCAAGCGGGAGCTTGTACGTCCTGAGAGCGACCAAGACGTAGGCGACGTTTGCAGCTCAGTGCACCTGTCCGTCGCCATCGAAAAAATAAGCTCCGGCGGTGCCTTGAAAACATACCAACTGGTTGGTACATTAAATGCGTGGGACGAAAACCCGATCCGCGGACGCGGGAATCAGTCGTGCGTTCGGCCGTCGAGCTCTTCCGCCGCGACGGCTTCGCGTCGACGAGCGTTGACGAGATCTGCTCGGCCGCGGGTGTCACCAAGGGCGCGTTTTTTCACTATTTCCAGAGCAAGGAAGCGTTGGCGGAGCAGTGCCTGGGGGTTTGGCGCGACAGCGCCGTACGCATGGTCGAAAAAGCCTGGGCGGGGGCCACGGGGCCGGTCGAGCGGCTGCATTGCTTCATGGATGCGTTTCTGACGATGCTCGAAAAGCCGGGTGAGAACGCTTCGTGCCTGGCGGGGACGCTGGTGCAGGAGACTTCCGAGTCGAATCCGAAGCTACGAGAAGCGGCCGGTCGTTGTTTACGCGGAGCGCGCGATCTGTGCACAAAGCTCATCGCCGAGTGCGCGGCGGAGCGCGGCCGAACGGTCGACGCCGCTTCGCTGGCGGCGCTTTGGCTCTCGGCGCTTCAGGGCGGGCTGCTGCTCTACAAGGCGTTTCGTGATCCGCGCGTGCCGCTCGACAGTTTGCGGCATGTGAAGTCGTACATTGATTCGCAGTTGGGCCTGAGTGAGGGCGAGGGTGGGGCGTTTTTTTTTGGCTTCCAAATAATGGTTTCTGTAGAACTGCTCGGTTTAGGGCGGGTATGCCGCCGTCCGGGCCTGTCGAGCCAGGCTCGAAGCTTGCGGTTTGTAGAGGCCATTCCAGAACCCGAAAAACCACCGGTTGAAAACCGGTGCCACAGGATTCTGGAATCGCTTCTAGAGGCTCCGAGTCACGAAAACGACTCGCGCGACGCGCAGGCGCGCGAGGCGGTGGAGATTCTGCGCGCTGAAAAAAGGAGGCAGTCATGTCCATCGCACAAGCTTTTCTCATGGAATTTGAGCGCGAGGCAGGCATTACGCGGAAGTTTCTGGAGCGGCTGCCGGCGGGGCAGCTCGCCTGGCGCCCGCACGCAAAGTCGAACTCGGCCGGACAGCTCGGCCTGCACATCGCCATGATCCCGGGCCAAATCGCGGAGATCGCACAGCAGCTATCGGTACCCGCGCCGGATTTCTCAAAGCCGTTTCCGGAGGCGAAGACGGTCGAGGAAATGCTGACGGCCCATGATGCGGGGGCGGAAAACGTGCGGCGCCTGCTGCCGAGGCTCGACGATGCGGCGATGAAGCAGACCTGGCAGGCGACCGTGGACGGCAAGCCGATCTTCACGCTGCCGCGGGATTTGATGATCCGCACGCTGATGTTCAGCCATTGGATTCAGCATCGCGGGCAGCTCAGCATCTATCTGCGGCTGCTGGGCGCGAAGGTGCCGTCGAGCTACGGGCCGAGCGCCGACGAAGCGCCGCAGGGATAGTCGGGCCGTCAAACCGGGCGAAAAAAAATCGCAGTCTTGCGTGAGCAATCGCACTTTCCGGCGCATCCGTAGTGGGCGCCGCCGGCTGTGCGGCGCGAAAAGCGAGGAATGCGATGCGAATCCTGGTTCTGATCTACGGCGGTGTGGCTTATCTCTCCTTCGTGGCCTCTTTTACCTACGCGATGGGGTTCATCAGCAACGTCGGCGTCCCGAAGACGATCGACAGCGGCGGTCCGGGCGCGACCCTGCCGACGGCGATCGCGATCAACGCGGCGCTGCTGATGGCCTTCGCCGTGCAGCACACGGTCATGGCGCGGGCGCCGTTCAAACGCTGGATCACGCGCTACATCCCGGAAGCGGCCGAGCGGGCGACGTTCGTGCTGGCGTCGTCGGCGGTGCTGTCGCTGATGATGTGGCAATGGCGGCCGATGGGCGGCGATGTTTGGCGCGTGGACGATCCGGCGCTGCGCTGGATATTGGCGGGGATCGCGGCGCTGGGGTACGCGATCGTCCTGTACAGCTCGTTCCTGATCGACCATTTCGAGCTGTTCGGGCTGCGGCAGGCCTGGGCGTACTTCCGCGGACATGCGCTCGAATCGCCGGCGTTCGTGCTGAAGTCGCTGTATCGTCGCGTGCGGCATCCGTTGATGCTTGGGTTCCTGATCGGCTTCTGGGCGACGCCGCACATGACCGTCGGGCACCTGCTCTTCGCGGTACTGGTGACGGGGTACATCCTGTTCGGCATCCAGATGGAAGAGCGCGACCTGGTGCGGAATCTGGGCGAGAAGTATGTCGACTACCGCGCTCGCACGCCGATGCTCATCCCGCGAGTCACGCGGCCCGTGTCGATGGCCGACGCCGTGAAGCAGGTCGGAGCGTGGGGCGTTCTGTTCTTCACCGTGAAAGGGCTGGCGTGGGTTACAATTCCGCTGGTGGTGAGCCTGATGAGCTGATGGTGTGATCGGGGCAGGTGCAGGTGCGAGCGAGCGTCCAGCGATGGGCGCTCGCTCCTTTTTTCAGTCCACTTCGCGGAATTCGAGCAGCGGGCCAGTCTGATCCGAGCCGCGCACGTAAGTAAGCGGGGATGACGAAAAGTGTTCCAGACCGGAGGCACTTTGCATTGTCCCCGCTCCCTCACGGTCGCGGCTCGGATTAATGTGACCGCGATTCGTCGCTTACTTTGATTTCGCGCGCTTCTTTTGCACGAATTCGCGCACCTGCTTGGCGGTGCGTATTCAAGACATCCTGCTTGTTCAGCCAGGCACGCCGCCCGGTGATGACGCCGAACCGCATTTGTTCGAGCTGCTCCGTCCCGTGAGCGTCGCAGTTAATGCAGAGCGTCGCCCCTTCGTCGCGGGCGAGGCGGGCGTTGGTCGCGCAGATCGAGCCGATACGTGGAGGCGTTGATCTCCAGTGCCGTGCCGGTCTGGGCGGCAGCGCGCCACGGCCGCAATGTCGAGCGGCCAGGCATCGCCGTCCGAGCAGGCGGGCGGTCGGATGGGCGAGCACGTTTACGTAGGGATTCTGCATCGCAATGATGGCGTGTGTGTTGATGGCGATATCGCTCGAGCCGCCGATGTGCATCGAGGCGACCACCCAGTCGAGTTCGGCCAGTGAGCTCGTCGTCGTAGTCGAGCGAGCCGTCGCCGTGAATATCAACCTCCGCGCCGGCCCACACCGTGATGCCCTTGATCGTCCTGGCAACGCGCCGCACCTCGGCCATATGCTCGCGCAGACGCTCCGGCTTCAATCCGTTGGCGATCACGCTCGATTGCGAGTGGTCGGTGATGCAGATGTACTCGTAGCCGAGCGCGGCGGCCTTGGCCATCTGCTCGATGCTGCCGCGGCCGTCGCTGGCGACCGTGTGCATGTGCAGATCGCCGCGAATGTCGTCGAGCGTGATCAGGTCTGGCGGGGCGGCTTTCAGTTCGAACTCGCCGCGGTCTTCGCGCATCTCGGGTGGCAGGCAGGGCAGATCGAGCGCGGCGTAGATGTCCTCCTCCGTCTTCGACGCGATCACATTCTCCGTCTTCGCGTGGCTCAGCGAATATTCGTTCAGCGTCCAGCCGCGTTTGACGGCCATTTCGCGCAGCCGAACGTTGTGGGCCTTGCTGCCCGTGAAATATTGCCAGGCCGCGCCGAACGAATCGGCGGGGACAACGGCGCAGATCGACCTGGATCGTTTTGTCTTCCTTCACTTCAACGAGCACTGACCCTTTCGTGTCGCCGGCCACGAGCACTTTCTTCACGCCCGGCAGTTTTGCAAAGGCGGCGGTGACGGCCGGTCCGTCGTCACTGATGCAGAGCAGATCGAGATCGCCGATCGTCTCGCAGCCGCGCGCAGCGAGCCGGCCGTTTCGACGCGCCGCACGCTTTGATCTTTGCGACGGCCGCGCGAAAGCGTTCGGCGATCGCCCAGGCGACGCCGAGGCGCGTCCGTCCCTGCACGTTCTGCAGAAACGACATGCCCTCGCGCAGTTTTTCGATGCTCTTGGCGGCGAAGCCCTTCAGGCCTTCGAGCGCGTCGGAGTCGAGCGCGTCGCGCAGTTCCTGGAGCGACGTGATGCCGCGTTCTTTCCATAGCAATGCGGCCTTCTTCGGCCCCATGCCGGGAGCGCGAGCAGGTCGAGCAGTGTCGGCGGCACGACTTTTTTTAGCTCTTCGAGCTGCGGCAGCCGTCCGGTGCGCAGAAGCACGTCGATTTTCTCGGCCGACGCCTTGCCTACGCCGGGAAGCTCCTGCAATTCGCCGCGTTCGGCGATGGCGGTGATTTCCTCCCCGAGATCATCCAGCGTGCGGGCCACGCGGCGATACGAGCTGACGCGAAACGAATCCTCGCCCGCGATTTCCATGAAATCCGCAAGCTGGTTAAACACGCGCGCGACGTTGGCGTTGGTCATCGGAGAGCGACTCCCGCTACGAATTCCACCTTATATTGCAGCGGTCACGCGGGGTCCAACTGCGGCATCCAAGGGGAATGGATGCCGAATGCAGCTGCGAGGCGGGATCGAAGTTACGGACCAGCGCGACCTGCGCGCAATCGAGGTGAACCGTGAGCAAGACTGTTGCGATTTTGGGCGCGTCGGCCGACCGGTCGAAATACGGGAACAAGTCCGTGCGGGCGCATCAGCGACAGGGCTGGACGGTTTATCCGGTGAATCCGCGCGGCGGGGAAATCGAAGGCCTGCGCGTCTATCGATCGCTGGACGAGGTGCCGCGCCCGATCACACGCGTGAGTCTCTACCTGCCGCCGGAAATCGGCGTCGCGGCGCTCGACGAGATTGCGCGGGCGGCGCCGGCGGAGTTCTTTGTGAATCCCGGCGCGGAGAGCGACGAGCTGTTGGAAGCGGCCAGGGCGCGCGGGTTGGATCCGATTCAGGCGTGCAGCATTGTGGAAGTCGGCGAGTCGCCGAGTAGTTTTCGCTAGGCGTACGCTTCGCCGACTTCCAGCAGAGCCGGGGTGTCCTCACGCCGGTCGAAGGGCGAGCCGGCTTCGGAATGCCGGGCTGAGGACAGCGCGGCTCTGCTGATTCCCCTTGGCGATTTCTCCGTTTGCCTGTCAAAGCGTCTGGTGCGGGCGCTATGGTCCGGGTGGTTCCGGGCCGTCCATGCTTTCCTCCGCCGTGAGCGGCGGCTCGTCGTCTGAATAAACCTCTTCGTCCGCCGGATCCGTGTCCAGTGCCGCGACGGTTGTTACGTTCTGCGGCGCGGCAAAGTCGATTCGCTCCGGCGGCGTCGCCGCTTCGGACTGCTTGGCCTCATCAACGGCCGTCCAGAGTTTCTCAAGTACGGCACGAAGCCCGGTTCCACTCACGCCGGATGTTCCCAGGATCTCAATGCCAAGGGCGCTCTTGAGCTCCTCAAGGGATTCTTCCGCGCCGGTTAGATCGAGTTTGTTCCCAATTACGATTTCGCGCCGCGCGGCCAGTGCGGGGCTGTATTTTTCCAACTCGGCGCGAATCGTGTGATAGGCCTCCAGCGGCGTCGGACTGCCTTCCGGCGGGGCGAGATCGATCAGGTGAGCGATGACGCGCGTGCGCTCAATGTGACGAAGGAACGCATCGCCCAAGCCCACGCCTTCGCTCGCGCCTTCGAGCAATCCGGGAATGTCTGCCAGGACAATGCGCCGGAAGCCGGGAAGCTCGGCGATACCGAGTTGCGGCTCGGTGGTCGTGAAGGGATACGCCGCGATTTTCGGGCGCGCGTTGGTCAGGCGCGAGAGCAGCGTGCTCTTGCCCGCGTTCGGCAGGCCGACCAGCCCCGCGTCGGCGATCAATTTGAGTTCGAGCCGCAGATTCCGTTCGTGGCCGAGACGCCCGGGCTGAAATTGTCGCGGGGCCTGGTTGGTCGAGCTTTTGTAGAACGCATTGCCCCGCCCGCCGCGTCCGCCGCGCGCGACGCGCAGCGTCTGCCCGTCGTCTGTCAGGTCGCGCAGCAGCGCGCCGGTGTCCGCGTCGTAGACGAGCGTGCCGGCCGGCACGTTGACGTAAAGACTCTCGCCGCGCCGGCCATGGCGATTTGCGCCCGAGCCGGGCTGGCCGTTTTCCGCATGCCAGTGATGGTGCCCCGCGAGATCGAGCAGCGTGTCGAGCTGGGAGCGGGCGACCAGATAGACCGAACCGCCGTGGCCGCCGTCGCCGCCGTCCGGGCCGCCCTTGGGGACGAACTTCTCGCGATGAAATCCGACGCAACCGTCGCCGCCCTTGCCGCCGCGGACGTGGATCACGACTTCGTCTACGAACAGGCGGGCGGTGCCGCGTTGCTTCTGCATGCGGCGAATGGACACGGGCGGGCGCTATGTGTCAAGCGGGCGGTGAGGCCGGCTGCTCCCCGGTTGAGTTGAATTCCAGCGGTCGGGCGATCGCCACTACCCCGTTGGGCGGCTTGGCTTGTCCGAGAGCGCGCGGCCGGGGAAGATTTGCGTGGCGACTGAATCGAAGGAGCGGCGTGAAGCTCGCGACGTTCTCACAATGGCTGAATCTCTTCGCGCCGGGCGCCGGCGTGGTATTGCTGGGGCCGGCCTGGCTGGGGATTGTGCTGGGCACAGCATTCATCGTGCTCATCAACGCCGCGATTGTGGCGGTGGGTCTGATTCCGGATGAGATCGGGTTACGCTCGCGGAAACTGCTCGTCCTCGCGGCTGCGACGGCCTACATTCTCGCACAGCTTGCGATGTCGCGCGCCGTGCGACGACACGAACACGCCGCGGCCGAGACCCGGCGGCGCGCCGCATTGCAGTCGGCGCTGGCCGCTCTGGCCGTCGGCGACGGGGCGGCCGCACTCGCAGCGCTGAGACCGCTGAGTTCCGCGAACGCACCAGCCGAGGATTTGCACGTGGCGCTGCGCGTCGCGCAGGCACTCTCGGCCGGGAATTCACCCGACGCCCCGGCCGCCTGGGAGCACCTGCGGCGGCTGGATCGGCATCACATCTATCGCGATGTCCTTCCGACGCGGCAGCAACTCACTTAGCGACAATCGCTCCCGTAGTCGGAGAGGATGGCACCCAGGTCCTGGAGGTCGACGATTCCATCGCCCAGCGGCGAAGGATAGATGTCGCCTTGAACACGCGTCTTGCCGCCCACGCCGGGGGCGTATCCCGCCAGCACAGCGCCCAAGTCGTTGAGGTTTACCACGCAGTCGCGCCACCGGCCGGGAAGCAGTCGGATTGCGAGCAGCCGACACTTGGCGCAGGGCAGCTGCATCCAAGATCGGGCGGCAGCAGCACGGCAAAGTGCTCGGCCAGTTGGCCACCCAAAGAGCTAAACGACCCAGCGACGCACAGATAATGCAACGCAGGGCCATCACCATCGGGATCGAACGATGCGATTTCTGAAACTGTGTCATTCGGGAAATCTGTCGTTGCGATCGTTTCGATCATGTCGTCGTGAATTCGGAATACGCCTTGAACCGAAGGCACGCCATCGGAAACGGCTCCCGCGAAATAGACGGCGGGCGGTTGCGGGCCCGCCCCATCCGGATCGTGGACGGTCCAATCACTGACGGTGATTCCAGAGACGCCCGGCGGTTCAATCGTGGTCCAGTTCGTGCCGTCCCAACGACGGATTACTGAAACGCCGTCCGATTCACGCACTCCGCGAGCGAGGAGAACGGGACTTCCCGGCCCGTCACCGTCCGGGTCGTAAGTGATAACTCGCGTGACCGAGCTAAATCCGTGGTCGGGTATCGACGACCAGGAAACGCCGTCCCATGCCGCAAGCGCGCTGGCGGATGTCGAACCCGCATTCGAAAAGCTCCCGCCCGCGATCAGCAATGACGGTTGCGGCCCGTCGCCATCGAGATCGATAACCACCAAGTCGTTCACCGTCTTGTCGACGCCTGAGCCAAGGCTTTGCCACTGAGTTCCAGTCCAGGCCGCGATATGTGGTCTCGACACTCCATCAATCGTTGTAAAAGCGCCGCCGGCGATCAGCGAGGGCGCGACGCCGCCCGCACCATCGGGGTCGTACGCCTTCAGAATATTGACGGTGGAATCGGGAGAAGAATCCAACGAGTTCCAGGACGTTCCATTCCAAGTTGCGATTCGATCGCCAGGGGCGCCCCCGCTACGAGTGAACGCGCCGCCTGCGAAAAGAAGAGGAGGTGTACTGCCGTTGTCAAATCTTTCGATCGTCAGAGGATTGCCCAGCCCTGCCGCGTACAGTTCGCTCCAACTGTTGCCGTCCCACTGAGCGAAGTTGCGGACGACCTGCGTTCCCATTAAACTAAAACCGCCCGCGGCGTAGAGCAGACTCGCCCCGTTTCCGGCAGGCTGGCTCCTTAGAATGGTGGGGGCAGCCCCATGAAAACCCGCACCCGGATCTGACGAGCCAACGGAACTCCAGACGCCGGAGTCGTATTGGGCTACTCGGTTGGCGGGGACGCCGCCGACTCCTGAGAATTGGCCGCACGCGATGAGAGTTTTCCCATCTTCGCTCCAGAGCATCTTGAATACGGAGTTGTTTGCGATCGGGGCGAGAGTCGACCATCCGCTCCCGTTCCACTCGGCTATCTTCTGCGAGAAATTACCGCTAACAACCAGGCGCGTGCCCAAGCCATCTTCGGTTGGGACGACTTGGATGTCGCGGACGTTGTCGTCGAGGCCGGGGCCGAGCGTCTCCCACGCCGCTCCATTCCAGCGCATGATGTGGTTAGTGAACGTGCCGCCGATGACAAGGCTCTCCGGCAGAGGGCCCTCGCCGTCAATGTCAAAGATCGCGGCAGCGAGGATGCCATCGATTCGCGGGAACGCCTTCTCCCAAGCAGAACCCGTCCAAGCCAAGACGCTTTCGAAATAAAGATCAAGGTGATTGGTCACGGCGCCGAGCGCGCACAGACGAGCGGGTAAGGGGCCGTTTCCGTCCGTATCGATGAACATCATTTTCTGGACGCCACTATTCAGAAGTGACTGGCCATTCCCTCCGTCGTAAAACTCCCCCATCGAATCCCACCGCGCGCCGTCCCAAACAGCCAGTCCTTCCGCCACGACTCCATCCGCAAAATCAAATCTCCCACCGACGACGAGGCGCTCGGGTTCTGGCCCCGGTCCGTCGGGGTCAAATGGGAGGATGGCTTTGACGAATACTTCACTGCCATTGATGGAATCCCAGTGAAGGCCGCCGGCCAACGGCGACCAATTCGCTCCATCCCAGCGAGAAATGCCCGAGCGAGGATCGTCGGTTACGCCGTCATAGGTGCCTGCATATAGCGCCGGAGAATGCGGACCGTCTCCATCGTCGTCCCACACGGCAAGTGACTGTACGGAAATGAACCCTGTCCCGTCGCCAACCGGGGACCAGGAAACACCATCCCACTTCGCGATATGACGTGCCAGGACTCCGCCGGCGATATTGAAGTCCCCGCCGACATAAAGCGCGGGCGGCAGCGGGCCGTCGCCATCTTCATCCCATTCGATTGCGGTGCGAACGATTCCGTCAAAGTCACCGACGGAGAATGCGTCGCTCCAGCGCGTTTCGCAGTTTTGGCTTAGCGTCGTAGGAGAGAAAATGGGCAGAACGATGACCGAGATCCAGAGCGCAGCGTTTGTTCGCACAGTTAGCTCCCGAGCGGGATCACTTCATCTTAGCGTTTACCTTTTGGTAATCCAGCAAATTCGGACCATTCTTGGTGTGCTGGTACTGGCGTGCCAGTGAATGGCTGAGCCACTCGGCCTGCCGTTGCGCGAATTGACCGATCCGCGCCGTCTCAACCGCAGTCATCCAAGTGAAAATCGGCTTCTCCAGCCCTCCGTTGAGGCCTGAGCGGCAACGAAAGGTCTCGCCAAGGCCGGATTCGCCTCGACCGCTGACCGCGAGTATGCTCTTCGATTCGCCCGACCGGGCGGTGCGGAGGAGTGCGCGCCTACATGATCTCGTTGCTGTACACCGGCGATTCCGACGTCCTGCGCGACGCGGTCAGTCCCTCCACGATCTTCTGGCACCGGGCCAAGCGCGCACCCTGGCAACTGGCCGGATTTGGCGCGCTGACGCTCGCCCTGGCGCTGGTGATCTACCTGGCGGTCATCGGTCCCGACCAATCCGGCATCCTCTGGGCGACACGGGAACGGCTGGCGGCCATCGTCTCGGCCCTGACCGTGGGGTGGGTGGGTTACGGCGGCTGGACGCTTTTCAAGCTGCTGCCGAGCCGGAATGACCGCGTGGTGATCGCCCTCCGCGATGTCGTGCGAAATCAGATCGATCCGCTGGAGGAAAAGGTCAAAGCCCTGACGGACGACGAACTGCGCGCCAAGCGCCGCGAGTTTGAGCAGCGGCTGAAGGACGGCGAAGCGGTCGATGCGATCCGCCCCGAGGCTTACGCCTGCGTCCGCGAAGCCAGCCGCCGGGCGCGGGCGCATCGCCACTTCGAGTGCCAGCTCATCGGTGCGAATGTCATCGAGCGCTGCAATGTGGCCGAGATGCGAACCGGCGAAGGCAAGACGATCGTC
>JBGAJB010000085.1:0-14374 GCA_044225155.1 Phycisphaerae bacterium
GCGCGATAGCCCTCGGTGTCGCCGGCCATCGTCCCGTCGTGCCACCATGACTGATACACCGGCCGTAAAGCTCGACACGTTCTTCGTCGACGATCGGCCGCCCGAGGGTCAACTCAACATCCGTATTCCGCCACCAGACGCGCGCTGCGAACGACTCGCGGCGAAGTCCCAGGGCGGCCGCGGATGGAACGCACTCGTCACAGCCGATGCAGCTTGGCCGGTAGATGTGCGCCAGCGCCGCCGCGACGGAAGGCTTTGTCCATCAGTTTGGCGTGCGGATAGAGTGGATATTTCCACCGGCGACGTAGGTCTCGCGCGACGCGGCAGTATAGAGCATCGTGCGGCGGGCCCTGGATGATGGGCAGGATGTGACCGATCGTGAGGGTGCATGCTGCCCATGTGGGCAATTGTAGGAGCAATGCAGAGGGCAGAATGAAGAATGCAGAACAGGAGCGGCGAGTTTCGAGTGTCGAGAAACGAATTGCTGCCACCTCAGGAGGGGAGGCCCGGCCACCGGGAATTGTTTCCCCCGTTTGCGGATGCCGAGGATGACCTCTTGCGGCTCATTTCATCTACATGAGCCAGCAACGGCCTCCTGTTCCCAATCCCTCGGCGCGTCAAACGAGATTGGAAAGCGATGAAACGCGCGCCGAAGAACGCGCATGCATGGCTGCGCGGGAGAGGTTTTCGGCGTCCCCGCATCACGGGGCGCGGCTCGTGCTCCCGGCTCGTTTTCCGGGTCGGCTTGCGGCATTGCCGCTTCGCGCGCGGACCAGCGCGCGGGTGGGCCTTGTCGTATTCGTCCTTGACCGTTTGCGTGGTCAGGTGGGTGTAGATCTGCGTCGTGCTGAGGCTCTGGTGGCCGAGGAGTTCCTGCAGGCTGCGCAGGTCGGCGCCGCGCTGGAGCATGTGCGTCGCGAAGCCGTGACGCAGCGTGTGCGGGCTGACGGAGAGGTCGAGGCCCGCTTCGAGCAGGTATTTGTCGAGCTTGCGGCGGACGCTGCGCGTGCTGAGCCGCTGGCCGTGCTTGTTGACGAAGAGCGCGTCGGGATTGTGACGCGACTGGGCGAATGCTCCGCGGCGGAGATCGAGGTAGTGCAGGATGGCCTTCACCGCGCCCGGGCCGAGCGGGATGAGGCGCTCTTTCTTGCCCTTGCCGCGCACCTTCACGACGCTGGCGGAGAGGTCGATTTCGCTGACTTCGAGGGCGACCAGCTCGCTGACGCGCATGCCGGTCGAGTAAAGCGTTTCGAGGATGGCGCGGTCGCGGGCGCCCAGAAGCGTGGTCGTGTCGCAATTCGAGAAGAGCTTCTCGATCTGCTCCAGTTCCAGGTACTTCGGCAGGCGCTTGTCCTGCTTGGGCGTGCGGATCACGGCGACCGGGTTGGTCGTTACGTGGCCGCGGCGGACCATGAACTTATAGAACGAGCGGAGCGTGGCGAGCTTGCGCGCGACCGTCGACTTGCAGTAGTTGCGATCGCGGAGCTGCGACATAAAGTCGCGCACGGTATCGCTGCTCACGGCCAGCAGGTACCGGGTCAGATCTGTGCGACCCGTACAGGAGCGCCGTTGAACCACTTGCCGACAGCTCTGCCCGGCTTCAGGCTGGTGACGCCGGCGTCGGGATGCAAGAGGTAACCGCCAAACTGTTCCAGGTCGACGCCTGCAGCGCGCGTGTACGCGGAAAAGTGGCGTTCCGACCTGAGGTAGGTCAGAAACTGGTCAATCATCGAGGGCGCGGTGGTCATGGTCGTCGTTGCCATTTCTCGGTCGGCCGTCATCACGGCGGCGTTCATCCGGTGCAAGGCTGTCACTCCACTGCGAGTTCATGCTGGGCAACCTCAGCCGGAGCGACTCCGCCCTCACGCGCCCATCCATCTGGCGCCAGCTGAGCACGGCCGCGTCGAGGAAGTCGAACGGCGACTTACGGTCGGCAGCGGCCAGAAACGAAGGCCGCCAGTACTCCGTCTCCTGCCCTTCGCGGTAGCGAAACAGGAAGCGGTGAGCGCCCTTGATCAGACTGAGCTGTTTACGCTTCATGAGCGCGCCTCGGATGCGGCGGGGGCCAGTAAAGAACCCGCTCTTGCGGAATGCATCGTCCGGAATGCAGAATGAAAAACAGTAACGGATAACTCCCCTGACGCGCAAAAACACGCAGCCCAGCCAGGAAGGTGCCGCCGGGCCGCTCTCGGGCGAAATCCTTGATTTCGTCATCACGATCCGGGCATTGAATAATTCGCTGAAACTGAAAACGCGGGCGTTCTCCGCCGGGACGCGCTCGACCGGGCGCGGATCGGCGGCGAGCGCGTCGGGAGCCGCGAAGCGGCCGTCGGATCGACGCGACTCCTGCGGCAGGGGGACACGCTCGTACCATTGCAACACCACACCGGCGAGCGGCTCATGGGGATTGAACTCGGTGACCGCGAAAACACGACTGTTACGTCAGCGTCCGCCGCCTCAGCCGGGAATGCGCCTCGTCAGCATATGCACGCCGCCACGCGGCGAGACAGCGTGGCAACGACGCGATTCACCGGAATGACGACTACGCCCGGAAGCCCTGCATTTCAGAGGCGAGTCAGTCGTGACTTTCGCGGGATCCCAGTCGTCTGATTGGTTGGGGTTCAACCTGGGGAGCCACGGCGATCACAACCGGGGCCGGCGGCGGGGGCAGCGACGCGGCCGGCTTGCGCTACCTAGACCCGCGTTACAGCCAACCAAGTTCGCTGTCAGCACGGCCAACGCCATGATTGCCCCAACGCGATCACCACGCACCCACGGAGTTCGAAGGCGTTCCGGAAGTGACAGCCCTGCTGGATTATAGTACGCAAGAACTCGTCGAAAATCCCTTATTTTCTGGTTGCGGCAAACGCGGACCGACCCGCGTGCTCGTTCGCCGCCGGGTTTCCGCGTTATCAAGGCGTCTCTCCGATCTCCGCGGGGGAATTGACCGCGGCGTCGGACGACATGGCGCCCAGCGCGGCTTTGTCGGCCAGCTGCTGTTTTGTCGCCCATCATGTGGGCGGATTCCATTTCGCGTGCGGCAGTGGGTTTGGCCGCGCATGCGGGCGGCGACGACGGGCTCGTCGGCGGCATTGAGCGACCAGATGTTTTCGTGTCCGCCGGAGACCGCCACGAAGAAAATCCGCCCAGTCGGGGCCCAAACGGGGTTGAAGGCCGGCGGGCTCGACTCGGCGAGCTGCACCGCCGCCCCGGTATCCACGTCCGTAACCCAGATGTCCGCCGTGCCCGCCCGGGCATGCGAATCCGAACCGGCCGCGCTCGTGACCGTGTAGGCGATCATCTTGCCGTCCGGAGACCAGCGTGGGGCGATGCAGGCGGAGTCGTCGCGGTAGGCGATTTCCGTTGGGGTGCGGACATCGTCGCCGACCAGATCGACGGTCCAGATGCTGAACCAGCAGCAGCGCCATGTTCCCGGGCGCTGAAAGGCGATCGGCGGCATGCCGGTCGGCGACCAGGCGGGAAACATGCCGTGGCGAGGAAGCGGCGGGTGCCCGGCTCATCGACGGCATGGCCCAGACTTCCCACTGATGCAGGCGACGCCCCCAGCGCAGAAGGCGATCCGCCGGCTGTCGGAAGACCAGCTGGGAGCGATTTCACCGATCGGTTCCTGCGTCAGCTGCGTCAAGCCGGTGCCGTTGCGACGAACGATCCAGATGTTCCAGTTTCCGCCGCGATTCGAGGCGAAGGCGATGCGCTCGCCGAGCGAAACGCGGCTGCATCTCGTCCGCCGCGTCGCTGGTGAGCTGCGTGATCGCGTGGCCATCGACGGAAAAAAGTGCTGTCGGCGGCCCGGGAATTCCGCGCGTGGAGGCGAAAACGAGGGTGCGTCCGTCGGGGCTGATGTCCGGATCAAAGTCCCGTCCGATGGCGGAAAGGTGCTGGCTGGAAATTTGACAGTTGGTGCGACTCGTCGGGCGACCAGGCCAGCACGCGATCGACGAGGCCGGGCGCACGCGGCCTGGCCAGCGGCTCGACAGGGCAACCTGCGTGCGCTGAACCGGACGTAGGACGAGAGCGACAGCGCGGTGAGCGTCGAAGCGAAAAAGCGTCGGTCCATAATGCATGCTTTGTTCCCCGGCGGCGATAACGCGCCGCGATCGAATCTTGTTATCGGCGGATAATACAAGGAATCAGAAAGTGGCGATACCGGGCAGTGACCCCGGGACCAGTGGCGTTCGGGCGTCAGGGAAGTCTCGTCACCACAAGTTCGCAAAGGTAGGTGACCGATAATCGAAGTGCGGGACAACGCGTACGAACCGCCCGTCGGTTTGGGTCGTAGACAGGGTGGGGGATTCACGCCGACCCGTAATACAGGGGCGATTGAATTCCTGCTCCGTTCGCGAAATCGTGCATTGCGCAATGTTGCGGAATTTTCGGACGATCTGAGCAGCCCGGCGGACGCGCCGCGGCGGGAGTAACGGTCGGCATGGGGATGCAACGTCACCGCGGACAGTTCCGCTGGGCTCGCCATGGTCGCCACACGCTTTTCCCAGCACTGCTCCTGCTCTGGCTGCGGGTTGCGGCGTTACGCCGAACAGCTTTGTCGACCTGACTGGCCGTCGGTCGCTTCCCGTCAACTACCAGAAAACGGCATCAAACGGGTTCTTACGCCGCGCGAAAGCGAAACATTGATCGCGGGGGCGGAGGATCCGAAGCCGAGCGACCTGGTGGTGGAGTACAGCGATTACGTGCTCGGCGAATCGGATGCGCTGCAAATCTCCATCGACGATTTCATTCAGGGCGGCGGTCATCCGCTGTGGCAGGTGACGCTGGAAGTCTCGCCGACGGGATTTATCTCGCTGCCCCAGCTTGGAATGATCAAAGCGGCCGGCCTGACAGAATCGCAGCTTCAACATGAGATCGAAGAGCGAATCAAAGCAGCGGACATTCTGAAAAAGCCGATCGTGCAGGTGCTCGTGCCACTGAAGCGCATGCAGTACTTCTCGATTACCGGGTCGGTCTCGCAGCCGGGCACGTATCCGATCAGCGCGAAGGATTTCCGATTGCTTGATGCGATCGGCGCGGCGCGCGACATCGGGGCGGAAGCCAGCAAGCTCTACGTAATCCGACGCGTCGGCAAACGCGCACACAACAGCGAAGCGCCGGCGACGCCGCCCCCCGCGGCTCCGGCGCGTGACAACGGACTGGTCATCCCGCCGCCGACCGAAGAAGGCTCGATGAGCGCCGCGATTTCCGCGTCAGCCCTCGTGGGAGCGCAGGAAACGAAACCGGCCGCCGCTCCGCTGCCGGACGACGACATGGATTCCGTCCTGTCGCCGGGTCGTACAGCAGGAGTCGACGGCGGCGATGCCGGAGCATCCGTCCGGCGATTCCAGCTCAAGCCGATGATTTTTGATCCTTCACACCGGTAAGGCGAAGGAAGCGCCGAGCATGCAGACGGCGACGCGGAGTCTTCGAGCGCGCCCGGCGACGACTGACATCGACTCGCAAGGCGAGTTTCTTTGCTGGGAAGAACTGCCGGTTGTTAACCTCACGCAGCGTGATCGAAATTGACGTGAAGGCACTGAAGGCCGTGGATTCGAAGCAAAACATCGTGGTTCAGAACCAGGACACGATCATCGTGCCGATCGACACCGGCCTGTTCTACGTGATGGGTGAAGTGAACCGTCCGGGCCCCTACCAGTTCAACGGGCGAAAATCACCGTGAAGCAGGGCGATCTCGCTGGTCGGCGGCTTCGCGTCGCTGGCGTGGCCGTCGCGGTGCGAGATCGTGCGCGCGAAAAGGGCCTGGACAAGCAGATCACGATTCCGGTAAATACGGACTCGATTTTCGCGGTCTGGAGCCGACGTGCTGCTGCGGGATGACGACATTCTGAACGTCGGCACGCACGTGGCGGCGCCGTTCCTGTTCGTGATCCGGAACTCGTTCCGCTTCACCTACGGCTTCGGCTTCGTCTACGACCGGAACTTCGCCGATCGCGACTCGTACGGCTCGCGGCTCAACCCTGAAATCTGCCGCGATCAGCAACGGCAGACGCGCGGTTTGCCGTTCTAATGGCGGGAGCAGCAATGAGTACCCGGCGCCGGCCGGCGCCACCTGGCGGATTGATTTTGACGGGCCGGCCCGCGTGAAGACGCTGGTGGTCGCGCTGGCGTTCGGCGCTGTTTTCTACAGCGTATTGCTCGATCTCTGGTATACGTGGACGCATTCTCAGGATTGGTCGCACGGGCCGATCATTCCGCTGTTCAGCATTTACCTGGTCTACATGAACTGGGATCGCATCCGCACGGCGCCGATCCGGCAGGCGTGGGTGGGTTTGCCGATTCTCCTGCTCGCGTTGATTGCCTTTCAATGGGCCCTCTGGATTCGGCCCACGACATATATTCAACAGGCGGGAATGCTGGTGGCGCTGCTCGGCGTGCTCATTCTGCTGTGCGGGCTGCCGATGATGCGCGTGGCGTGGGTGCCCTGGCTCTATCTCTTCTTTGCGATTCCGTTTCCGAAGGCGGTCTATTATGGTCTGACGGATCCGCTGCGGCTTGGCAGCAATGGTGCGACCGGCTTGCTCGCGATGGTCCCGTCGCTGCAGATTGAGCCGCGTCGGCTCGGTGATGGAGTACACGTACAACGGCGTCTCCGGCTCGCTCGGCGTGGTCGACGCGTGCAGCGGCATGCGGAGCACGATCACGCTTTGCGCGCGCTGGGCGTGGCTGCAGCGTTTTCTATCTGAACGGCCCGTGTGGCAACGCATCGTGATGGTGGCGGCGTGCGTGCCGATCGCGGTGTTCTCGAACATTCTGCGCGTGACGACGACGTGCGTGCTGCACATTTTCGTCGATCCGAAGTACGCCGAAGGAACATATCACACGGTGCTGGGGCTGATCACCCTGATGATCGCCTTTGGCATGTTTAGCGCGCTGGGCTGGGTGCTGAATAACCTGGTGGTCGCGGAGAGTGCGGATGACGCCGGGGACGATGAGACGGCGCGGGCCGCGCAGGGGCGGGCATGACGGCTTTTCCGGGCAAACAGACGGCCGTGATGGTGCTTGCGCGTTAGCGGTGAGAGCGTGGGGCCGAAGTTCGCCGCTTTGTTTGCGTGGGACTGCTGCTGTTGACGGCGGCGGCGATGCAGGGGATCGCCCGCTGGGGCGACGCTTTCCTTCGCAAGGAGGCGCTGCCGCTGAAAACAGCACCTGCGCGCGATGGATAAAGCGCATCCCTGCACCGGAATACGAACTGCATGGCCGCCAGCCGCCGCCGCTGAACGATGAGTTAATCGCCAACCTGGGCACGGAGGAATACCTCCAATGGAATGTCGTGGATCGCACGCTTCCGCCCAGCGATCCCGCGTCCACCTGCCTCTTGTTCGTGACTTACAACACCGGCAAGCCGGACATGGTGCCGCACAATCCGCGGGAATCATTCAGTCCGTCGGCTGGACACTGGTGAACGACCAGTTGGTTCAGATGAAGCCAGAGGGCGAGACGGCAAGGACGTTGATATTCCGTCGCAACGCCGGAGTTTGAAGCCACGGGGCGGCGGATTGGTGGCAGCGGAGCCCCCCGCCGTTTTGTCATGTTTTTCTTTGAAACGAACGGGAAATTCGGCACGACGCGCGAGGAAGTTCGCTCGGCACTCGGGAACCCGTTTGACAAGTACGCGTACTACCTGAAGTTCGAAATGTGCTTCGTGGACGCGGACTTCAGCCGCCTGGCGGGGCGAGAGGCGTCCCTGGCGGCCGGAGAGAAGCTCCTGCGGAAAATGATGCCGTCGCTATGGCAGGATCACCTGCAGGACTGGAACGCAATCAGCGGGGCGACAAGCCCGTCTTGCTGAAGGAATAGTTGAGGAGGCTGGCGCGAAATGGCCAAGCAGAAGCTGAACAAGACACTGATCGGCGGCCTGACCGTCGTCGCGGCGATCGTGGCGGTGCTCTCGGTCGCGATCGTGACGATGCAGCAGGCGAAGAAGGATCCGACGGAACTGGCCGCCAAGGCGAAGGCCGCCGAGGACAGCCGTGAGTTCAACCGCGTCCGACCTGCATCATGCATTACCGTGAACAAGGAAGGCAAATATCTAGTCGACGCGGCGCGCGTGACCTATGCGGCCGGCGAATTGACCGGTGCGATTCAGCTTTTGAATCTGGCAGCGTCTCAGGACCCGCGCAACGTGGCGGTGCTTACGGCGATCCTGGAGCGTTATTGGGAACTCGTCGACGGCGGACTGACGTCGGTGGCGGACTCGATGGAAACGCACGCCGACAATCCTGCTAGCGGTCGAACCGGACAACGTGCTGGGACTCGCAAGTCGGGCGTTTGCGCTGGGACAGGCGCGCGACGCGAAGCCGACGAACGCCAAGGATGCGGCGGACGCCCTCGACAAGGCCCTCAAGCTCGATCCGAAGAATCCGCGATTGGCACAGCTTTCGGTCGATCGCATGTTGCGCGAGGCGGCCGATCAGGCCAAGCCACTGCTCGACAAAGGGCGAACGGACGAAGCGGAGGCTCTGGCAAAGTGCGTCCAGGAAAACGCGATCAATTTGCTTAAAGAATCGATCGCCTCGAAGGCAAACCTGCTCCTATCAGTACCTGAGCCGTCTGCTGGTCTCAATGAGCCGCCTGGATGAGGCGCGGCAGGCGATGGAGGAGGGCATCAAGGCGCTGCCGAAGGAAACGGACCTCTGCATCGACCTGGCGCGCGTGCTCTACACGCAAGCGTCGAAGGCCGGCGAGGACAAGGCAAAGGCCCAGGCGCTGCTCACGGAAGCCGTGAAGCAACTCAACGAAGCGATCAAGGCCGAACGTACTACACGGCGTACACGATCTGGGGCGGAAGTGCAGAGCAGCTCTGGCGCCACCGGCGAGTGGGACATGGGACGTCGTCGCCAAGCAGAAAGAGTTGCTGGATGGGCTGATTTCCGCGACACAGGTCAGGATGAAGGGCATCAGGCCGAATTGGGCAAATTCGGCGCGAGACAGGAATTGCTTGTGGCGGCCTTCGACCGGGCGACGAGTTTCCAGGAGCAGGTCACCGACCCGGCGTCGAAGGCGAGCGCCATCGAATACGCGAAGCGTTTCTACGACGAGGCGCGTACCAGCTACAGCGACGCACCGTTCGTCTTCATCATGGAAGGCCAGATCGCGATCATGAATCGCGACACGCGCGCGGCGATTCTGGCCTATACGAAGGCCGCGTCGCTGGCCAACAATTCGCCGCAATATCAGCGAATGGCGAAGGAGCGTTTAACGCGTGCTGCATCGAGAGGCGGGTGAAAGCGGGCTTTCGCTCTCGATGACGGAAGAGGCACTGGCGCTCGATCCGGCCAATCAGTCGCCGCGCGCGCTGATTTTGAACCGGGCGCAGTTGCTCACGCTCCTGAACCGGCCGAAAGATGCCCTTGATTACATCGACCGGCTGCCGGAAGTGCTGCGATCCGCGCCGGAATTCATCAAGGTCAAAGGCGAGTCATACGCCGCGCTGGGACAGACGGAGCTGGCGCAACAGGAATTCGCGAAGCTGGGAAGCGATCTCGGCGCACTGCTCGGTCAGGTGCGCACCGCGGCGACGGCGGGCGATTGGGGTGCGGCCGAGGCCGCCGCGCGGAAGGCGCTCGACAGCGCGCCGACCAACCCGGACGCGCTCCGCGCGCTCTACATCGTGCTGCTCCAGGAAAAGAAAACCGACGACGCCAAGCAGGTGATCGCCGATCTTAAGGCGCGCCCCGACAACAGCGAGGGTGCCAGCGTCCTGTCGGCCATGAGTTACTGCTCTCGGAACTGGATGCCGATAGCTGACCAGAAACTGCTGGAGCTCGTTTCGCTCATCACCGATCCGGTGCAGCGCGCCTCCGAGCGGGCAAATTTCTTCGTGATGCGGCAAGTTCGCGGAGGCGTCCGCCGAGGCGGACACGCTGGAAAAACTGACGACGCATGCCGCTGGGCGCATGCAATTTGATCTCGCCATGCGGGTCAAGAAGTGGGAACGCGCCGAAAGCTATCTCACCAAGCTGGCCGCCAAGAACGCCGATCACGCTGCCCCTGCTGCGGGCCAATCGCTGGCGCGCGGCGATTCGGACAGCGCTCTGCGCGACCTGCGGGCGGCCGAGCAACTGCTCCCGACCGATTCCGATGTGAAGGTGCAGATTGCAAAGGCGCTACTGACCGTCAAGCCGGCGCGCTATGCGGACGCGGTGGACTCGCTCACCGAGGCCGCTGACATCGATCCGCTGAATTTTGAAGCTCAGAAGCTGCTCTACCTGTGCCTGAACGACGCGCTCGGCCGACCGGCGGACGCGCTCCCGCACCTGCGGCAAGCGGCGCGTCTGAATCCGGCCGACGAACTGATCGTGAAGCGCGCGCGCATCCTCGAAGAGGAAGACGACCCCGCGAAGGGTCTCGCCTGGCGCGAGCCGCTTCGCCAAACCGACCCAAAGAATGTCGAGAATCTCTCGCGGCTGGCCTACCTGTACGACCGCCTGCAGCAGAACGACAAGGCG
Organism: Phycisphaerae bacterium; assembly: GCA_044225155.1. Taxonomy (GTDB): domain Bacteria; phylum Planctomycetota; class Phycisphaerae; order UBA1845; family Fen-1342; genus CAYMBL01. The sequence continues at coordinate 10,479 of JBGAJB010000085.1, forward strand.
GTAGAAGCGATCCAGGCGGCGGCCGCGCTCGACCCGGCCAACAAGTCGATTGCGGTTCTGGCGTCGAACATCTTTTCGCGACTGAAACAGCGCGGGGCAGGTGAGGCGCTGCTGAAGTCTTTTGAAGCTGCGGTCACGGGGTTGGACAAGATCTCGGCCAACGTACTGCATGCGCGCTTTCTCGAATCACAGGGGGACAGCGCGGCTGCCCAGGCGCTCCTGACGGACACGGAAAAGCGGGCGGCGGAAATCACGGGCGGCGACGCGAATCAGCAGACGGCAGTGGCTGCTGGCCTCGGCCGAACTGGCCGAGTTCTTCGGACGCCAGGACCTGGTCGCGCCAATGACGACACGTACCGCCGCGCACTAACTTCCGCGAAGGATTTCCCGGATGACGCGGCGCGCATCCGGCTGCTGATCGCGAAGGCGCTGCTGGTGGATCGGCAGTACGACGCTTCGGAAAAGGAAATCGCTTCGTACCAAAAGGATTTTCCGCAGGATCCGCGCGGCTGGCTGGCCGAGTCGGAGCTTTGCATCGCGCGCAATCAGTTTGATCGCGCGGTGGAGTTGCTGACGAAAGTGCTCAACGTTCAGCCCAAGCATCAGTGGGCGCTGTTTACCGAACGCCGGGTCAATTATGGGCTGCCGGCAGTATGCCTTGGCGACCGAGGATCTGATCAGGCTGAAGTCGCTGGCGCCCTCGAATTCGCAGGCGCGTATGGAACTGGCCCGGCTTTACGAGATTACGGCGCGTTATCCCGAGGCGGAGAACGAGCTGCGCGAACTGTTCGCGCAGAATCCAGACAACCGGATGGTGGCGGCGCGGCTGATCAATGTGCTGAAGGAAGGCGGCAAGTTTGCGCTCGCGCAGCGCTTCGCGTCCGAGCAGGCGGCGCGCCGGGCGGACGACCCGTTCTGGCCCTATCAACTGGCCAGCCTGTACAACGAGCGGCAGGACTTCGCGAACGCCATTACGCAATACAAAAAGACGGTCGAGCTGACGAAGTCACGCGATCCGCTGGCGCTTGAGAAACTGATGCGCACGTTGATGCGGGCCGATCGCGTGAAGGAAGTTCCCGCGCTCTTCGAGGGCCTCAAGCCGGAAGTCGTGACTCCGACACTCGCGGCCGTCGCGGGTGACGCCTATGCGCGGCTGAAACAGAAGGACAAAGCGTCCGCTGAGTTCGACAAGGCGGTCCGGGCGGCGTCGACGCAGCCGTCCGGCGAGTTGAGCGCTGTCGCGCGGCAGAGCGCGACGAGTTGGAGCTACGCGGACACGATCGCGCTGCTTCGGAAAGTGGTCGCGGAGACGAAGGACGTCGAAGCCTCACAGCGGCTGCGAGTTGTGCTGGGGCGCATGCTGATCGAGAGCGGCGACAAGGCCCTCGCGACGGAAGGCACCGCCCTGGTCGATGCTGCTGTTGAAGGAATCCCAGCCTGGCACGGTGACGCACGTCGAGGCTATGCTGGCAAAGGCAACCGCGGCCGAATCGACGTGACTGGGAAGGCGCGCCGTCAAGCAATATGAGGAAATCCTGAAGGTGCCGCGGACCTTCCGGCCGCGTTGAACAACCTTTCATTCATCCTGGCGGACGAACTGAAACGGGCGGCGGAGGCCCTGCCCTATGCGGAGCGCGCCCGGCAGCTGGCCCCGGACAATCCGGACTTCTCGGACACTCTGGGGTGGGTCTATCTGAAGCTTGGAAAACTGGACGCGGCCGAGGCGGCGCTGCTGGATGCCCGGCGCCTGGCTCCGGACAGTCTGGCGATCCGTTACCACATCGCCCAGCTCTACAGCCAGCGCGGCGACAAGTCGGCCGCGCGGCGCGAATTGGAGACGCTGGGAGAAATGGCCAGGGCTGCCCAGGACGGCGAGTACATCCGGAAGACGGAAGAGGCGATCGGGCAGCTCAAGTAGCGTGCGGCGGCGGGAGTGAGCGGAGCGATCCGCGGAGCGCGGATCAAAGAGGGATTGCAGATGAGCATGGCGACAGACTCGCGCGCGATGATTCCGGGCGCACACTTCCCGCTGGGTGGGGGCCAGGGCGCCCCGCCGATGCTGGGCGCTCCGCCGGGATTCGGCGGAGCCGAAGGTGAGGGCATTCAGTTTTCCGACATCACGCGCGTACTGCGGCAAAGGAAATTCCTGATCCTGATTTCCGCCGTCGTACTGTACGGATTGGTCGGAGCCGCGACGCTCATCACGTATCAATTCTTCCCGGGCTGGACGAGCGAGGCCGTGTTCCAGTTGGATCCGCCGGCGGACCTGAGCGATTACATCCAGTCCGCCAAAGATGCGTCGCTTCAGCCGCAGATGATTGAGCAGTTGCTGAAAACGGAGGCGAACAAGCTCCGGCAACTCGCGGTGACGCTCGACGTGGTCAAGCAGGAGAACGTCAAAGCCTCGGCGTACTATCGCTGGTATGACAGTGAGGCGGGGAAGGCGGCCGAGGGCCTGTCGCAAGACCTAAATAGCGCGCCCATTCCGGAAACGCGCCTGATAAGGCTGTCGCTGGCGACGTCGAACCGCGAACAATCGCAGATGATCCTGACCGAAGTCGTGCGCGCTTATGAGCGTAATTTCCTGCGCGATTCCGGCGACACGCTGGGCAATCAGCGAACAGCTCTGCAAGGCACTGAGAACAAGCTCAAGTCCGACTTGCAGGACGCACAGCAGGACATGAAGAGCTTTCAGGAACGTACGAACGTTCCGGCGCTGCAGCGCGACCAGGCACGCACGAACGCGCACATTGATGATCTGAAATCGCAAATCGCGCTCTATGAAGCGCAGGCTGTTTCGCTGGAACAACAATTGCAGTCGCTCGCGGGCTATGACCCGTCGACGCTGCCGCTGACGGCCGAGCAGCAACTGCTCGTGGACGCCGATCCGGAGCTGCGCTACTTCCGCACGCAGGTGGAATCACTGGACGTACAGTTGCAGGTGCTCGGCGAGCGTCTGGGAACCAAGCATCGCGACTACATCGCCGTACTGCAGCAGCGCGACAGCTATTCCGGCAAGGAGGCGGCCAAGCGCGAAGAGTTGGTCGACAAAGTCCGCAACCAGGAGCGTGAAAACCTGACGCAGAACCGCGAGCAGGCGCGCGCATTGCTGGCAAACCTCCAGGAGCGCCTGGCCCGCGAACAAGCCACGGAGGCCGACATTTCGAAGAACCTGCTGAGTCTGCAGGAAAAAGACGATGCGATCAAACGGATCGAAAAGCAGCTTGAAGACGTCAGCGGCGAAATGCTGAAACTCAGCCAGGCCAAGCCGGACGCCGCCAGCGCCAAGCTGCGCCAGGTGCAGGCGCCGTCGCTGGCGGTGAAGCCTTCGCGCCCCAACCTCAAGCTTTGGCTGGGCGGCGGTGTTTTCCTGGCGCTGGCCGGTGGCATCGGGCTCGCGTTTCTCCGCGAATTCACGGACAAGGCCGTGCGCACGCCGCTGGACGTCGCTCGTTACGGCCGACTGTCGGTCATCGGCAGCATCCCGCTGCTCGACGACGACGAAACGGACGTGGACGACATCGCCAAAGCGGTGCGGCTCAGCCCGCACTCGCTGGTGTCGGAGTCGTTCCGCCGTCTGCGCACGAATCTCATGTTCAGCGGGCCGGCCGAATCGCAGCGCATCCTGCTCATCACGAGTCCCGGCCCGAGCGACGGAAAGTCGGCCGTGGCGATCAACCTGGCGGCGACCCTGGCGCTTTCGGGTCAGCGCGTACTGCTGATCGACTGCAACTTCCGCCGCCCGGCCGTGCGCGAGTCATTTGCCAGCTCGCGGGTCGAGGGTCTCAGCAACGTGCTGATCGGCCAAGTTCGATTTGAGGACGCGGTGACGCCGACGGAGCTGCCGAACCTGACGATCATGACGAGCGGTCCGCTGCCACCGACGCCGACGGACC
>JBGAJB010000086.1:0-12551 GCA_044225155.1 Phycisphaerae bacterium
TGAGCATACCAATTCCCGGATGCCTTGATCGTGCGTTTCATCGTTTTTCGATCGCAATGCACGAGGCCGAAGCGCTTTGAGAAGCCTTCGTTCCATTCGAGATTGTCCATGAGCGACCAGACGAAGTAGCCGCGCCAATCGACGCCATCGCTGCGCGCCGCTTCGCAGGCGGCCAGGTGATCACGCAAATATCGGATGCGATCCTGATCATCGACATAGCCATTCGCGTCGGGGATGTCGGGGCAGGCCGCGCCGTTCTCCGTTATGTACATCGGCAGGCCGGGGTAGCGGCGATCGAGCCAGACGAGCAGGCGATGAAATCCGTCGGGACGGACGGGCCAATTCATCTCGGTGTGCCAGACGTCGGGCTGCCGCACCTCCTCGTATTCCATCGGACCCACGCCGGGCGCGTGGCGCACGACTTCGCTCGTGTAGTAGTTGAGCGCAAGGAAGTCGATGGAGCGGCGCAGCAGCGCCGAATCGGCGGGTGTGAATTCGGGGAGAAGGTCGCCGAGCCGCGCGCGCATCAGCGGCGGATAGTCGCCGGTGTAGGGCGGGTCGCCGAACCAGCCGGCGAAATTCTGCACGGCGCGCTCAGCCGCGGCGACGTCTTCGCGTGAATCGGTGTGCGGGAAACTGAAACTGCTGTTGAGCGCGTAGCTGATTTGTCCGGGCAGGCCGCGCGCGCGGAAGCGGGCCACCGCGTAGGCGTGCGCGCGAAGCAGATTGTGTCCGGCGCGGTAACCTTGGCGCAGATCGCTCAGACCGGGAGGGTGAACGCCGGTCATGAATCCCGCGCGCGTGACGACCCACGGTTCGTTAATGGTCATCCAATTACGAACGCGATCACCGAGGCGGGCGAATACGACGTCGGCGTAATCGGCGAAGATCGTCGCGCTGTCATCCGCCAGCCAGCCGCCGATCTCGGTCTGCAACGCCTGCGGCAGATCCCAGTGGAAGAGCGTGACGAAGGGCTCGATCCCGGCCGCGAGCAGGGCGTCGACCAGGCGATCGTAGAAATCGAGCCCTTGAATATTGATCGCGCCGCGGCCGGTCGGCATGACGCGCGGCCAGCTCACGCTGAACCGATAAGCGTTGAGATTCAAGCGCTGCATCAGGGCCACATCGTCGCGCCAAAGCTCGTAGTGGTTGCAAGCGATTTCACCGGTGTCGCCGGAGCGGTTGCGGGCGGGGTCGCCCAGGAAAAAATCCCAGTTGGATAGGCCTTTGCCATCCGCGCGGGCGGCGCCTTCAATTTGATAAGCAGCGGTGGCGGCGCCCCAGAAAAACTTGAAACCGGTGTTCATTTTTCTATCGATTTCCATTCTCACGCTGCCGGAAAACTGGAAGGCTGACTGATCGTAAGCGTATGATTCACCGTGCGTTATGGTTGTGTCTGCCGAGCGTTCTTCCGGTCCCGCAGCATACTGTAGCACGATCTGAAAGCGCTTGCAACCACTGCATAGCCCTGCTATACTTGTGCATACGTTGCACTCTCAGGTCGCGACCGGGCCAATCGATTTCCCGGCGCCGAAGTGTTTACGCGAGAGTGAGACACAACTCGAGTTCCTTTGGAGGAGGTTAAGGGCATGCGAAAGTTCATTTGCGGCGGGTTGATCGCGCTGGGCGTCGCCTCGGCGATGGCGACACCGGCCATTGACAGTGCAGTACTGCATACACGCGTCTTCAACGATGCGTCGACGTCAGTGCTGACCACGACGAATCTGTATCCGAGCAAGGTTTCGTTCACCGACGACATGACGGGAATCAGCACCGGATTTGCGAACCGGCATAATTTCCGGCTGTCGGACAACGGTGGGATCAGCGATGCCGTCTTCCTCAACGGAGACGGTTTTGCGTATTCGGCTGACGTCACGGTGACCGGCAATTCGCACTCCGAGGCCGGCCTGAACGTTTCGCCCTGGTATTCGCAGCAGGTTGACGGCGGGCTGATCATTATCCCGGCGAACGGGGGCGAGATCGCCGCGTTCGGCGGTCGCCTGCCGTTTTACAGCTTCACGACGGCGTACGGCCTGCACTATTCGCTCGGTTCGACCGTGCGACTGGGCATCACGTACAACCCGCACAGCCTGACGATGGCTGATCCGGGCACGATTGAGTACACGTATTCGGATAGCTCCGGCACCTACTCGAGCGGCCTTATTCCGTTCGATCAGGGCAATCCGGCCGAAGATCCTCCTTACGGCCTTTGGGGCATCCTGAATGACGCGCGCGTGGGCGGTTACTACCAGCCGCAGGTCGCCGGCGCGGGTTCGGTCGGCACGGCTTCGTTCGAGAATATCTCGTTCGTTCCGGAGCCCGGCAGCCTGGCTCTGCTGAGCCTGGCGGGTCTCGCGGCGCTGCGTCGCCGCGGCTAACACGGCATGCCGCTTGCTGCCCAGGAGGGTACGGCGAGCGCGGCCGAAAATCGGACGGTTTGGGGCCGGTGAGGATCGTCAGCGCCGGCCTCAAATCAGTCCGGGGTAAGAAAGGCGAAGGGAAGGCGCACTATGTTGCGGAATAGAAGGCGCGGCGCGGGCGGGTTTACGCTCATCGAGTTGCTGGTGGTGGTGGCGATTATCGCACTGCTGCTGGCGATCCTCCTGCCATCACTTTCCCGGGCGCGGGATCAGGCGAAAGACACAGCGTGTAAATCGAATGCACGCTCGCTCGGCATCTCGACCACGTTTTACGTCGCCGACAACAAGGGCCATCTACCTTATATCCGCGACAAGGATCTGAGCCCCCTCCCGCCGAACAACGCCCCGTTCTACCAGTACGATCAAATTTTCAACTTCTGGCCGTACAACAAAGACCTGCGGATATTTCTGTGTCCCCGCGCGCGCGATGACACGTCGGTAAAGGTTTACACCGATTTCAGCGGGTCGAATCCGTACGCCAGCTACTACACCGTATTCAAGGCCGACGATCGCTATCTGAAGGCCTATCAGGAAAACTGGTTTCCGGACATCAACCCGTTTGCCACGCCCGGCGACAAGATCGACAAGCTCTACACGGAATACTGGCAAAACGACTGGAGCGAGGGCGCGAGCGCGGGTGGCCGGCCGGTTCCCGGCATCAATGGCGGTGTGATCGATCGAATTCCGTTCCCGAATCTGGCGGTAATTCTCTCGGACGCGGTTTGGGAAGCGCAGGAGCCGCGACATAACGGCGGCGTCAACATCACGTTCATCGACGCGCATGTCGCGTTCTACAAGAAGTCCAAGTACCTGGATGTTCTGGGTACGACGGGTGGGCGCGTGCCGACCGACTACGACGCGTACGGCAATCGTCCGTTTTATGCCTGGGGACTGACGCGCGAGGGCTTTGACGGCGCGCAATAGCGGAACGTTGTTCGTGTACTCCGAAATCCCGCCGGCGGCAGTGGACGCCGCGGCTCTGAAACGAACTGTGAAAAGGGGAGAGGCAATGAGAGCACTACGCGGCGCCGCGCTCGCGGCTCTGCTGTTTTCGTGCGGGACACTCTGGGCCGACCAGAGCCTGAACAAGAACGGCAGCATGGAATCCGGTCAGGGGAAAGGCGCGATCGATCCGCAGATCGCCGACAAGTGGACCGAGTTCGGCACGAACGTCGAGCGGTCTCCCACGGTGAACTTTGTTCCGGCGGGCGATGGACATTCGCTGAAGTCCTTCGGTGACGCGACGAGTTCCAGCGCCGGCGCCTATCAGGAAGTCGCGGTGACGGCCGGCCAGAGCGTGTCGGTCAGCGCCCAGTTGCACACGCCCTCTTTCGACAAGCTCGGCGGCAGCGGCGCGTGCGGCATCGTGCTCGAGTTCTTGAACACGTTTGGCGGAACGATCAGCACGCAATCGGTCAGTCCGCTGACGGCGTCCTCGCCGGGCGACACTTGGATTCCCGCAAACATCGGCCCGATCTCGGCGCCGGCGGGCACCACGAAGATTCGCTTCACGTGCCGCCTGACGTGGTCGGTTGGCAACATTTTCGGCGCCTGCTACTGGGATGATGCCCAGGTGCATGTGAACGGCGGGGCAAACCTGTTGGTCAATGGCGACTTCGAAACCGCCGGTCCGAGCCCGGGCCAGAGCCCGGTAGGTATCGACAACTGGAACGGTTTCAACGATCAGGAGAAGTCGACCGCGTTCGCGCTCGACGGCGCGGCCAGCCTGCAGTTGGGCGTCCGCGAGTCCTACAACGGGCTGTTTCAGGATCTCGGCCTGCTGAACGCCGGTGATCACCTCGAACTCACGGCGTATGTTTATTCGCCGTCGACTGAGCCGATCAATGCGACGACGTTTGGCGGCATCAAGCTGGAATTCGATCCGAACGGAACGGTTCCGCCGGCAGTTGAAAATCTGCCGTTCACGGCCGCCAACGCCGCCGACGTCTGGACGCCGGTTTCGTTGACGACGACGGTGCCGGCCGGCATCACGATCGCCCGCGTGCTGATGGTCTTCAACTCGGTGGCGGGAACGACCGGCGCCGTGTATTTCGACAGCGCGACGGCGTTGCGCAGCACCACCGGCTCCGCGAACAAATTATCCAACGATAGCTTTGAGATGGGTGGAGGCGGTTTCGACGGATTGACGGACTGGACGGAATACAGCGCCGCCGGTGTCTCGGAAGCCCGCAAGAGCTGCTTTGTGATCCCCGGCAATCCGGGTTTCTGCTCGGCGCGCGCGACGGGAACGTCGTTCGCGGGCTTGGGTCAGGAAATCACCGTTACGCCGGGCGAGACGCTGACGGTTTCGGCGCTGCTCTACACGCCGAGCTTTGAGAAGCTCACCGGTCAGTTCGCCGACGCCGGTGTGAAGGTCGAATGGGCGTTTGGCGGCGTTCCCACAGATATCGACATCGTGCTCGGCCAGCCGAACACGGTCGACGCCTCGATGCCCAAGAATACCTGGGTGCCGATCACGATCGACTACACGATGCCGGCGGGCAGCAGCGCACTCGGTCGCTTCGTGTGCATCCTCGCCAAGGGCACGGCCACGACCGGCAAGCTCTACTATGACGCGGTCGAGACCGTGGTGACCAATCGCTATGACGGATCAGACGTTGACAATGATGACGACGAAGATCTGCTCGACTTCGCCGAGTTGCAGCGCTGCTTCTCGGGCAACGGCGGCGGGCTGGATTGGAACTGCTCCGTCTTCGACAACGACAGCGACGGCGACCTCGATCTGCTCGACTGGGACTTCTTCCGGCCGCGCATGACCGGTCCGAACTAATCGGGACAGCGGGATTCGAGGTTTGCTGACGAAAAAGATGAGTTGAACTTGCTGGGAGGCAAGCAAAGATGTTGAAGAGAATTCTGGCAATCGCGTCCGGAACGCTGCTCGTCGGAGCGGTCGGCGCACAGACGGTCACGGTGTCACTCACGTCCCCGCAGAGCGGCCAGACGGTCGCACCGGGATCGAGCGTTTCCTGGACGATCGCATTTACGGTGTCCACGGGAAATAACCAGGGCCTGGCGCTGCTTTCGGCCGATCTCGTGCCGGATGCGGATAATCCGGCCGTCATCACGCTGGTTCCGGCGACGGTGCCCGTGGGCATGACCAATTTCAGCCGGCCGGCGGGCATCAGCAACCCGGGTGAGTCGAACCCGGCGACGGGCTACGGCGGCGTGTTGCGCAGCGGCAGCCTGGTCCAGATCGGCGGCGCGCAGAACACGTTCGGAGTGGCTCAACCGGCAGGTACGGGAATCGCCGAAAACGCGAACGTCACGTCGGGCGTCGGGCAGAGCGGTTCGGTCACGTTGGCGTCGGGCACGTTTACCGCGCCCACGACGCAGGGCAGCTACACGCTGGCATTGTCCAACGTCGTGGCGAACACGCTCGTGCAGCGGAATAACCCGCCGACGTTTTCGCCGGTCGCGCGTGCGACCACGTCGCTTACGTCGGGCGGCGCGTTCACCTTTACGGTCGGCGCCGGCGGCTGTCCGCATCCGGACGTCCGCTGTGATCACTCGGACATCTTCCCGGCCGGGGCGGGCGACTGCATCGTCAATCTGTCCGACCTGGGCGTCGTGCTCTCGAACTACGCACCGGGCGTCGGCGGAAAGACTCGTGCGCAGGGCGACATCTTCCCGATCGGCGCGGGCGACGGCTTCGTCGATCTGTCCGACCTGGGCCAGATGCTGAGCGACTTCAACACGGATTGCCGCTAGGGCAGAAGTCGGTCGCATTAATCGCAAGCTGAATCGGGGGCCATCATGGCCCCCGATTCTTTTGTGGAGGAGGTTCCCCCGCGCGCCAAATTGCTTTTGGTTGCCTGATCCCCCTAACATGGAAACATGCGCGGTACCGCAAAAGAGCTAAGATCGATCAGCGACGTCCCCACCATGATCGCGGTCGGAATCGCGCTGTACCTGCTCGCCGCGGAATGGGCGGTAGGGCGCGAGCGGATCATGCCGACTGCGATGCGCCGCATTTTGGCCGTGCACGATTTTCTCGAGCGGCAAAGCGCAGTTTCGCAATTCGGCGATGTTTACGTGCTTGGATCCAGCGTCTCAATCGAGGGAATCGATTGCGGGATATTGGACACGAAGCTGGGGCCACGACACGCGTATCACCTGGGTTGGACGGGTGGCACCGTGCGGCAAGCGACTGTGATCCTCCCGGCGCTGACGCGGGCCCGACCGGCACTGGCAATTTATGCGTCCGATGTGGGCAGCATCGATGCCGGCGGGGAAATCCCGCTCGAGCGGCTGGCGATCGGCGCATGGTGGGATTTCGTCGATCCCGAACTGGTGACTACTTACTCGGAGATTTGGACGCCCTTCGAGCTGCGGCGCATCACGCGTCGTGACCCCTTTCAGCTCGTGGACTTCCGGGCCTTTCCGCTGGCACGTTTCGACGAGTCATTTCGCGAAGTAAGCCGCAGTGATCTGAGATATCAGGGGTATGAGTCAAACTTCAAGGCCCCTTGGGTGCAGCGGCAGCCGATCAGTGAGGCCGCATGGAAGCGGTATTTCGCCTTGCTGGCCAAGAACCGACCGAGCCCTGATCCGGAGGGAATGCAACGCTCGCTGAAAGCCCTGCAATTTTCAGCGCGTCAGCTTTCCGCGGTCGGTGCGAAAACGATGTTTGTGCTGTCGCCGCTTCATCCGGATCTGGCGGCCGATCTGGAGCGTGATCAGTTGCCGCAAGTGCGCGCGGCAGTGGCCGCGGCGGCCAAAGCGTGCGGCGCAATCTTTGTCGACCATTCGCGCGCACTCACGGATCCCGCGGTCTTCGGAGATCCGATTCATCCGTTCGCGCCGGGCCGTCAGCGGTGGTCCGAACTCCTGGCCGACGAAGCGGCCGCCGCTTTGAAAGACTGATCCGGCATGCTGTTTCAGACGCCCGAGTTCCTCATCCTCTTTCTGTCCGTGCTGGCCGGGCTGATCCTGCTGCGCACGCAGACGCTCCAGATCGCCATGCTCGTTCTGGCGAGCTGGATCTTCTACATGTTCTGGGATCCGGTTTACATCGTGCTGCTGCTGTACTGCACGGTGAACGACTATCTGCTCGGCATCGCCATCGAGCGCGCTGCCGGTCGGCGGCGTCGGGTGTGGCTGATCGTCAGTCTGATTACGAATCTTGGCGTGCTGGCGGTCTTCAAGTATTCGAATTTCACGATTGATTCGCTGAATCATGTGCTGCACTGGCTGGGCACGGGCGGCGCGATTCCGGCCGTCAACATCGTCCTGCCGGTCGGCATCTCGTTCTACACGTTTCACTCGATGGGCTACAACATCGACGTCTATCGCGGCAAGACGCGCGCGGAGACGAGCTTTCTGCGTTTCGCGCTCTACGTCGCATTCTTTCCGCAGCTCGTGGCCGGTCCGATTCTGCGCGCCGGGCAGTTCCTGCCGCAGACGCATAAGACACTCGTGCTCGACGCGGCGAAGATGCGCAGCGGCGCACACCTGTTCCTGGTCGGGCTCGTAAAGAAAGTAATCGTGGCCGACAATGTCGCGCCGCTCGCGAATTCGATCTTTGCCGCGCCGCATGGTCTGCCGAGCGTGCTCGTCATGATCGGCACCCTGGCCTTCGGCGTGCAGATTTACTGCGATTTTTCGGGCTACACCGATATGGCGCGGGGTGTGAGCCGGGCGCTCGGCTACGAAATCCCGCTGAACTTCAACTATCCGTATTTCGCGCGCACGATCACTGACTTCTGGAAGCGCTGGCACATTTCGCTTTCGTCCTGGCTGCGCGATTACCTCTACATTCCGCTCGGCGGCAATCGCGGCACACCGGCCCAGACCTATCGCAATCTCATGCTCACCATGGCGCTCGGCGGCCTCTGGCACGGCGCGAGCTGGAATTTTCTGATCTGGGGCGTGTATCAGGGCGCCCTGCTCGCGATCGAGCGTTTTCTAGGCTGGGGCGAGCCGGTGGCGCGAAAATCGATCAGCGGACGATTTCTCAACGTGGCGAGTTGGCTGGTGTGCCAGTATTTCGTTTTCCTCGGCTGGCTCATTTTTCGCGTGACGAATTCGAGCGATCTGCTCTACTGCGTGCGGAAGTACGTGCTCTTCGATTTCGACCGCCAAATCTCATCCTTCGGCCTGGGCAGCCTCAATCCGTTTCTGGTCGTGTTCATTCTGGTTTCGTTCGCCGTGCTGCATTTCACGTCCTATCGACTCGGCGGGTTTGCGGCCCAACTCGACACGCTGCCACGCTGGGCGCAGCGGATGAGCTACGTGTTCGCGACGTTTTTGCTCGTCGCGCTGTGGCCGCAGGCCCGCACGGCGTTCATTTACTTCCAATTCTGACGTCGAGCGGACTCGGGCTTGGGTAGCGCTCTCTTTTGCCCTTTCCCCTTGCGCGCGTATGATCTGCCGCACACCGGGACCGGGATGAGCACCGGTCGAGTCTTCTCAGCGGCCCGTTGGATGAACTAAGGGATCCAGCATGCGATTTGTCGCGTTTTCGATGTTCGCGCTGCTTACGGCCATCGCGGTTGCCGGCGATCCGCCCAAGCCGGTCACGACGGGGGATCCGAAGATTGATCCGTCTGATCTCGATCTGCTTTGCAAGCCGCTGACGAAGGCCGAGTTGACGGTCGAGGCGGACGCGTGGCAGGCCCTGCTCGCGGGTCAGGTGGCGGAGAACAGCCGCCTGGAGATCGCGGCGGGGCACACCAAGAACGAAAAAGAAAAAGACGAGTTGTTGGAAGCCGCCTCGAAAGCACGTGACGCACGCACCGGGACGATTGACCGGCTGAATGTCGTGCTCGCGAGTCTCAAGGCCAAGGGCGGCGATCCGGCCGCGTACGAGTCCTATGCGAACGCAGTCACCGGCATCCGTGTGAAAGTTACGGACGCCTCCGCGACCTGGACGACGATCGTGCACTGGCTCAAGAGTCCCGAGGGCGGGATTCGCTACGGCAAAAACATCGCGCTTTTCCTCGGGACGCTGATCGTGTTCCGCATCGTGGCGGGGATCGCGGGCGGGATCACGGGGCGGGCCGTCGGCGCGTTCGGGAAGGTGTCGAGCCTGCTGCGCGACTTTACCGTCAACACAGTGCGCAAAGTGACGTTCTTCGTCGGCTTCGTCATCGCGCTCTCGATGCTCGAAGTGAACGTCGGACCGTTCCTGGCCGCGATGGGGGCCGCCGGCTTTGTGATCGGCTTCGCGTTGCAAGGCACGCTCAGCAATTTCGCGGCCGGCTTCATGATCCTGCTCTATCGGCCGTATGACCTGAACGACAAAGTGACCGTGGCGGGCGTCACCGGGACGGTGGAGTCGATGAACCTGGTCTCGACGGTGCTGAAGAACAACGACGGGCACATCGTGACGATCCCGAATTCCTCGATCTGGGGCGGCACGATTACGAACATCGAAGCGCGGCCGTGATGAACGAAACGAGTGCTTGGGCGTCGTGGCGGCGCGATCGTGCGCGGAGCTTCCCGGCTGGTCGGGCTTTGGGACATCGGTAATAATTCCGGCGTTGAATGAGCGCGCGGGCGTAGCTCAATTGGCAGAGTACCAGCCTTCCAAGCTGGTTGTTGTGGGTTCGAGCCCCATCGCCCGCTTTCCCGAATTTTGTTCTCCCAGATCGCCGTCTGTTCCGCGCTAAGCTGCGATTCAGTTGTTTTTCATTCCCGTCTCAGACGCTCATAACAGATCAAAGCGTTGCGCTCGCGCCCGATCTCGTCTCTCGTTATTGCTTTGGGGATTTCGGCTCGTCATTGTCGCTTGGCGATCGCGCTCCTCGCCGTCTCTGACCGCGCCGGCTCCCTCCCATTTGGCCGCGCGGCGGGCGACGTTGCCTATTATGTGCGGACAAAGGAAGGTTCGATGCGCATCGCGTATTTCGATTGTTTTTCCGGCGTTGCCGGAGATATGACGGTGGCCGCGCTGCTGGATGCGGGGCTGCCGATGGGGGTTTTGCAGGACACGCTCGGTCGGCTGAAGTTGCCGGGTGTGACGTTGACGGCCCAGAAGGTGAAGCGGCATGGGATCGCGGCGACGCACGTGAATGTCGCGATCGACGAATCGCAGCCCAAGAAACATCGGCATCTGCATCACATCGTGCAGATCATCGAAGCCGCCGATCTGCCGCCACCCGTGGCCGACAATGCCAAGGCGGTCTTTCGACGCCTGGCCGAGGCGGAGGCGGCCGTGCATCAAACCACGATCGAGAAGGTCCATTTTCACGAGGTGGGGGCGGCCGACGCGATCGTCGACATCGTCGGCGCGTGCGCGGGACTGCACGCGCTGGCGATCGAGCGCATCGCTTGTTCGCCCGTGCCGACGGGTAACGGCACCGTGACCTGCGAGCATGGCGTGATGCCTGTGCCCGCGCCGGCGACCGCCCGATTGCTTTGCGACGTGCCGCTTGCACGCTGCGAGGAAATGGGTGAGCTGACAACGCCGACGGGGGCGGCGCTCGTCACGACGCTGGCGCGCGAATTCGGTCCGCTGCCGACGATGCAGCTCGCGGCCGTCGGCGTGGGCGCGGGCAAGCGTGAGGGCACGACGCGCGCGAACATCTTGCGCATTCTGATCGGCGATGCACCGGAAGCGCTGGGTGCGGGCGCGAGCGCGGCCGCTGATGAGCTGGAGCGAGAAACCGTCGTTGTCCTCGAAGCCCAGGTCGATGACAGCACGCCGCAGGCACTGGCCTTCGCGTGCGAGCGGGCGTTGGCGGCCGGGGCGCTGGATGCGTGGCTCACCCCGGTGGTGATGAAGAAGGGGCGGTCGGGGCATCTGGTGAGCGTGCTGGCGAGTCCCGAGCGTGCGGCGGAATTCGAAACACTTCTGTTAGAGCAAACGAGCACGCTCGGCGTACGGCGCTATTCGGCCGAGCGCGGGAAACTGCGACGCTCATTCGAAACGGTTGAGACGAAATATGGTCCGATCCGCATCAAGATCGGGCGGCGCGGTGAACGAATTGTGCAGGCGTGGCCGGAGTATGAGGATTGCGCCGCGGCCGCGCTGCGGCAGGGGATTTCGCTGGCGGAAGTGCAGCAGGCGGCGCTGGGGGCTTGGCGGGCGAAGGACGCGGTGGCTGGGCGAGGATGAGTTCGGGCCGCGTGCAATCGTGGCTCAAAGTAGTGAGGCTCTGCCGGCGCATTTCCGAGTGCGGCCCGATCCATCGCCGTGACCGTGCGCGTTTTTGCGATTGGCGCGCACCACGCTCCGTTCACCCGCCTGCGCATTGTGCCCCGCAATGTATCGGGAGACCGCTCCCCCAGCGCGGCCCGAACAGAGGTCAGTTCCCACAGGCAACCTGACCCACCAACCCACATCTGGGGCCGGCGCAAGCCTTTTTCCTAAACACTCGTTGGAATGGTGCGTGCCCGGAGTCGCTTAGATCGCGCGAGTCTTGATGGGGAAATTAGCGCGGTCCAGCCCATTCCGGCGCGGTTCGCGCTCGGCCGGGGCGCGGCGGTTCATCGCCACGGTCGGCATTCGAACCAGGCGCCAAAAAAGGAGTGCCACATGTCGATTCGGAACCCAATTCGAAACGGCGTCTTGCTTGCCCTGGGTTTGTCGTTTACCACGCCCGTCTATGCGCAACTAACGGACGTCGTTCAGGCCCCTAATCCCATCAACGCCGGCATCCATAAATCGCTGGCCCAGCAGATTGGTGTAGGGCGGGGGGATATCCTCACACCCGGCTCGTCGGCGTATCTGCTCGGGCGCGACCCGTTTCGGGCCGTCCGAAGAGGGCGACAGCTTTTTCAGCGGAAATTCAGCTTCGCCGAGGGCCTTGGCCCGCGCGCCGGCGATGGCGTGGGGCCGATTGACGTGAACGCGGCGATCGGCGCGGGGCTGTCAGATAGCTGCGCCTCCTGTCATGGCCGCCCGCGCGGCGCTGCGGGATTCGGCGGCGATGTCGTGACGCGGCCGGACAGCCGCGACGCACCGCACCTCTTCGGCCTCGGGCTGGTCGAAATGCTGGCAGACGAAATGACCGCCGATCTACGCACGATCCAGGCGACCGCGATCGATGTCGCGCAGGCAATGGGAACGCCCATCACGATGCCGCTCATCAGCAAAGGCGTCCGATTCGGCTTCATTACAGCCAACCCTGACGGCGGCGTCGACACCCTTCAGGTCGAAGGCGTCAA
>JBGAJB010000087.1:0-3548 GCA_044225155.1 Phycisphaerae bacterium
GCCGCAGCCGGTTGATCCCGCCGACTACGATGCTGCCCTGGAAGCATTGCAGGCGAGTTGGCCGGCGTCGAAGCAAGTCAAGTGGTCGCGTCTCAAGCTCGTCCTTCCGACGGACGACATCGGCGACTTCAGGACGATGCTTGGGAACTTCATCCACACCGAAATGCCCTTGGACATCGTCGGTGGTTCGAACTGGGACGTTGAGGATCCTTTCCCCCCGCAAACGCTTTGGCTCGTCGGACCGAACGGCCTCCATCAGATCATCGGCGGGCGGTTCAACTACCGCATTGGCACCGGCCCTCATCGGCAGTGGCAGGTGGCGTATACGGCTGGTGGAACGCAGAAAACAGCGCCTGTTTGGATTGAAGGCGACTTCGCGCGCTCGATGGTCATTCCGTAGTTCTACAAGAACTTGGAACCTCCGAGCTATATCACCTGTTTGATTGAATCGACGAAAATCGGCGCACTGGGCGTGGAGCTACTGCTCGCGCCCGCGCGCCGGCGCGATCTCGCGATTCAGATATTGAATGAGGGGCACTGGGCGCTCGTCCGCGCCGAAAACGGGCCGGATTGGATATTCATTGCGGCCCTTCCGCTGCGTTCTGCCGCGCGGGATGGATGCGCATCGATTCGCATCGGAACCGCGGATGGGGCGATTCAGGTCACGGAGATCCGCCGAATCGACACGTACGTCCAGCGGCTCGGAAAACAATCCGAGCTCCGCCGCTGGCTGCACGACCGTCGCGAAACGGCGACTTCGTCGGCACAATTGCTCTTTCTCGAAGTCGACACGTACGGCAATCCATATGTTGTGCAGGCGGATGGACGCGACGCGACGTTCGCCATTCACACCATGCGCATTCTTGTCGATCGAATTGCCGCCTTAGGCGCCCATCCAGCATTGAGCGTCAGATCTCACCGCATTTCGTTATCGCACGCGCAGCAAATCAACTCGATTTTCGAACGGGCGCATCGGACGCACTGCCCGGACCCCGCGGCGCTGGAGTCGGCCTATGAAGAGTTTGCCGGTGGGCAATTACGGCAGCCGCTGCCGTTCGACATCAGCGGCGCGGCGATGCTCGCGGCGGATGCGGACTCAGGGCTGATTTTTCTTTTCGCGGAGTTGGCATTCGCCCTACGCGATGCGGCCGAAGACGAAAAACTCGCAGCAACCGAGCAGGCAGCCTGGAAGTCGCTTTGGCTTTTTTGGGCGCCGTTGCTGAACTGCCTGGTTCGCATGCAGGCGATCTATCTGGAGCGATTCGCCCAATGCGCTTGTGGAGTACCGGCCGAATTCGTGCACCTGCCGGACGCGCCCGTTCTCGCCCCGTCCGCGTTCCGCGACGCCGTGCAGCGCGCGCGGGAGGATCACGCCGGCAAGTCCATCGAGGAACTCCGCGAGATGATGATTCGCCGCCTGGTCAGCCTCGCCGGCCGAAATGGCCAGGGTTTTCTGCGCTAGGCAACTGTTACTTCGCGGCGTGGATCGCGCTGCCAAACACGCTCTCGGCCGCTTCCATGATCGTCTCAGACGTCGCCGGATGCGGATGGATCGTCATCGCGAGGTCGTCCGCCTCGGCGCCCATCTCCATCGCCAGCACCGCTTCCGAGATCAGGTCGCCGGCGTGCTCGCCGACAATGCCGACGCCCAGCACTCGCCGCGTTTTCGCGTCGGCGATGATCTTGGTGAGGCCCTCGGGACGGCCCATCGCGATCGCCCGCCCGGACGCGCCCCAGGCGAATTTTCCGACCTTGTAGTCCAGACCCTTGGCCTTCGCCTCGTTCTCGGTGACGCCGCACCAGGCGAGTTCCGGGCTCGTGTAGACCACGGCGGGAATCGCGGCCGCGTCGAAAATGACGTTGTGCCCGGCGATGACTTCGGCCGCGACGATGCCCTCACGCGACGCCTTGTGGGCCAGCATCGGATCGCCGGCCACGTCGCCGATGGCGAAGATGCGTTTGTCGGTCGTACGGCACTGGTTGTCGATTTCGATGAAGCCGCGCTGGTTGACTTTCACTTTCGTGCGGTCGAGGCCGATGTTGTCGCTGTTCGGCTGGCGGCCGACGGAGACGAGCACGCGATCGAACAGTTCCTTGCGCTTCTCGCCGCCGACCGTGAACGTGACCTCCACGCCTTTGCCGGTGGCCTGCACGCCTTCGAGCTTTGCACCGACGTGGATTGCTTCGAATTCCTTCTTCAACCGCGCCGCGAGCGGGCGAACCAGGTCTTCATCGGCGTTGGCGAGCAGCTTGGGCAACGCTTCGAGGATCGTCACTTTGCTGCCGATCGCGCCGTAGACCTGTCCGAGTTCCAGGCCGATGTAGCCGCCGCCGATGACGAGCAGCCGTCGCGGGATGTCTTTCAGGTCGAGTGCGCCGGTCGAGTCGATGCAGCAATTGGCCGGGACGAGCGATTCCGGGAGGCGCTTGATGCGCGAGCCGGTCGCGATGATGGCGTGCTTGAACTTGAGGCGCGCGACGTCGGCGTTTTCAATGCGGAGCGTGCGCGAATCTTCGAAGCGGGCGGTGCCGCGAATGACGCGCACATTGCGTTTCTTGGCCAGCAGGTTGACGCCGCCGCAAAGCTTGTCGACGACGCTCTGCTTCCAGCTGCGCAGCTTGTCGATTTCGATCTTCGGCTCGCCGAAGGTCACGCCAAAACCACCGGCGTCGTGGGCGGAGTGGATCAGGTGGGCCACGTGCAGCAGGGCCTTCGACGGAATGCATCCCTCGCGCAGACAGACGCCGCCCAACAC
This sequence comes from Phycisphaerae bacterium, assembly GCA_044225155.1. Lineage (GTDB taxonomy): Bacteria > Planctomycetota > Phycisphaerae > UBA1845 > Fen-1342 > CAYMBL01. The sequence continues at coordinate 2,757 of JBGAJB010000087.1, forward strand.
CGGCGCTTCGTCGATCAGCGTAGTGGACACGCCGAGGTCGGCCGCCTTAAAGGCCGCCACGTACCCGCCGGGGCCACCGCCGATGACTACGAGATCCGCTTCTTCCGTGAGTTCGCCTACGACCACGCCGTTCTCCTTCCGCGCCGCCGGCTCGCTCGAAGCCGGAACAACGAGTCTAGGGGGCGGGCGAGCGCGTGGAAAGGTCGGTGGAACACCTCGCCGATGCGGCATCACGCGCAGTGCTGCCCGCGGCGCTCGAAACGCGGTTACGAACGCTTCCCTAACTTAGTTCGGGCGGTAACAATCTGCCGCCATGAGTAAGACGCGAGCGGCGGGTGAGCCGGCAGATCGAACCGACGGGCGACGCCGGGCGAGCGCACGGCCGAAGGCGGTAACTCGATCACAACCAGAAACGAAGACGGATGTCGCTGCGACCGGGCGATTGACGCCGACGCAGCGACGGGCCGCGGTCGCACACGCGGCAATCAAACACCTGAGCGGCGCACATGAAGGATTGGGAGCCATTATTCGCCGCGTCGGTCCGCATCGGCCGAATTTCACGCGCGATCCGTTCGAGGCGCTGGCCGGCTCGATCCTGCATCAGCAGATTTCGATGAGCGCGGCCAAGTCGGTGCAGCGGCGGCTGCTGCAGATGCTGCCGGGCAAGCGCTTGACGCCGGAAGCCGTGCGGGCGCTGTCGATCGATCAGCTCCGGAGCGCCGGCTTGTCGCGGCAAAAGGCGTCCTACCTGCACGACTTGTCGGAGCATTTTGCGGATGGGCGCATCGAGGC
>JBGAJB010000087.1:3563-13066 GCA_044225155.1 Phycisphaerae bacterium
ACGACGACGTAATCGAGGTGGTCACGCAGGTGCGAGGCGTCGGCCGCTGGACGGCGCAGATGTTGTTGATGTTCTGCCTGGAACGGCCGGACGTGTGGCCGATCGCCGACCTGGGCTTGCAATCGGCCGTTGCGGCGCTGCTGGGATTGAAATCCCGGCCGAACGCGAAGGTGATGGAGAAAGCGGCGGTGGAGTGGTCGCCGTTTCGGAGTTACGCGAGCTGGTACTTGTGGCGCAGTCTCGAAGGCCCGCTCATGCCCGGGATCGATCTTCGCGAGTAATACTCGTGATGTCCGAGTGTTTGGTTTCACACCAGAGCCGGGCTATCCGCAACCCGGTGATTTTTGCGGACCGGCGGGAGTACTCGTCGATCGAACATCGGCGCGAGGACACTCCAGCTCTGCTGCTGCCGGCGCTGGTGCGCGTTGGCTGACTGGGCGCGTTTCCGGCTACTCGACTTCCCACGTGTCGCCGCGATTGAACAACTCGTCGAGATCGCCTTTGCCGAGCTTTTTCGTCACGGCGTCGACCTGGCCGAGCAGCATGTCGTCGTACGTCGGGCGCGTCGTCGCGCGGAAGACACCTACCGGCTCGGGAAATTCCGGATGCCGCATGCGCGAGAGGAGATACGCCAGCGTCGGCTCGGCGGCTTTTTCGTCGTGGATCAATAAGTCGTCCGGCGACACGCCGCCCGCGCCGACGGTCACTACCTCGGGCGTAATTCCCCCGCGCAGGATGATCCCTTTGTTGCGCTCCTTGCCGAAGATCATCGGCTTGCCGTGTTCGAGATAGAGCACGTTGTCGTCGCGCGTGCCGCGATCCGTCGCGTATTCGAACGCGTGATGATTGAAGACGTTGCAGTCCTGATACACCTCGACGTAGGCGGTGCCTTTGTGAGCGGCCGCGCGGCGCAGCGTGTCCTGCAAGTGCTTCACATCGACGTCGATCGAGCGCGCTACGAAAGTTGCTTCGGCGCCGATCGCAATGCTCAGCGGGCTGAGCGGGAAATCGATCGTGCCGCTGGGCGAGGACTTCGTCTTCTTGCCCATCTCGCTCGTGGGCGAATACTGGCCCTTCGTCAGGCCGTAGATGCGATTGTTGAAGAGGATGATCTTCAGGTTCACGTTGCGGCGGATGGTGTGGATCGTGTGATTGCCGCCGATGCTCAGGCCGTCGCCGTCGCCCGTGATCACCCACACGTCGAGCGCGGGGTTGGCGATTTTCACGCCCGTCGCGATGGCGGGAGCGCGGCCGTGAATGCTGTGGAAGCCGTACGTGTCCATGTAGTAGGGAAAGCGGCTGGAACAGCCGATGCCCGACACGAAGACCGTTGCTTCCTTTTTGAGCTGCAGATCGGCGAACACCTTCTGCATCTGCATCAGGATCGAATAGTCGCCACAACCCGGGCACCAGCGGATTTCCTGGTCGCTCTTGTAGTCCTTCGCCCGCAGCGGCAGGGATACGGTGCTCATACGCTAGTCTCCTGCAGCAGATCGCTGATCGCGGCCTGAATCTCGGCCACCTGAAACGGCTTTCCTTGAATCTTGTGCAACCCGCGCGTCGGCACGAGGAACTTCGCCCGCAGCACGAACTCCAGTTGACCGCCGTTGAGTTCGCAGACGAGGACGCGCTTGTAGCGCCGCAATACTTCGCCCACGTTCGACGGCAGGGGGTTCAACCAGCGCAGATGCAGGTGGGCGACGGCCTTCTTGCCGTCGATCGCGTGCTCGACGGCTGTGCGTGCAGCGCCGAACGTGCCGCCCCAGGTAACAACCAGTAGATCACCGGAGGCCGGGCCGAACGGCTCGACCGTCGGAATCTCGTTGGCGACGTTGGCGACCTTTTGAGCGCGCAGCTTTGTCATGCGCTCGTGGTTGTCGGGCGCGTAGCTGATGTTGCCGGTGATGTGTTCCTTTTCCAGGCCGCCGACGCGATGCTGAAGATTCGGCGTGCCGGGCAGTGCCCACGGCCGGCTGCCGTGCGAGTCGCGCTGATACGGCTGGAATGAATCGGCGTCGGTGGCGTGCGTGACCTCGATGGGTTGCAGCGCATCCGCGCGCGGAATCGGCCATGGCTCGGAGCCGTTGGCGATGTAGCCGTCGCTGAGGAGGAACACCGGCGTCATGTAGCGGACCGCGATGCGCACGGCTTCCATCGCGGCGTCGAAACAGTCGCCGGGCGACTGGGCCGCGATGACGGGCGCGGGGCATTCGCCGTTGCGTCCCAGCATCGTCTGCCAGAGGTCGGCCTGCTCGGTCTTGGTCGGCAAACCCGTGCTCGGGCCGCCGCGCTGCACGTCGACGATTACGCAGGGCAATTCGGTCATGACGGCCAAGCCGATCGCTTCCTGTTTCAGAGCAATGCCGGGGCCGCTGGATCCGGTTACGGCGATCGCGCCGGTGTAGGCCGCGCCGACGGCCGCCGACATCGCGGCGATCTCATCTTCTGCCTGAAACGTGCGCACGTCGAAATGCTTGAGCGGCGCGAGTTCGTGCAGAATGTCGCTGGCCGGCGTGATCGGATAGGAGCAATACACGAGCGGCTTTTTCGCCAACCGTGCGGCCGCGACAAGACCCATCGCGAGTGCGAGGTTTCCGGTGACGTTGCGATATTTGCCGGCCGGAAGAACGGCGCGGCGCACTTTGTAGCGCACGCCAAAGAGCTCGGCCGTCTCGCCGAAATTGAAACCGGCCCTCAGCGCCAGTTCATTTGCGAGCGCCACCTCGGGCTTGCCCCCGAATTTCGTGCGAATCCACGTCAGCGTTGTGTCGAGGGGACGCTCGTAGAGCCAGAAAACGAGCCCGAGTGCATAGACGTTTTTGCAGCGCTCGGAATCTTTGTTCGAAAGGCCGGTTTCCTTCACGGCCGCCATCGTGTGCTCGGTGATCGGCACCTGATAGACGCGGACGTGCTTCAGGTCGTCGCCTTCGAGCGGGTTGTTCGCATAGCCGGCGCGTTGGAGATTCGGCGGCGTGAACTCATCGCTGTTGACAATCAGGATGCCGCCGTCGATCAGATCTCGCACGTTGGTGCGCAGCGCAGCCGGATTCATCGCGATCAGTGCGTCGACCTTGTCGCCCGGCGTGTGAATGGCGTGATTGCTGAAATTGATCTGAAAGCCCGAGACGCCCGCCAGCGAGCCGGCCGGCGCGCGGATTTCGGCTGGGAAATCGGGCAAGGTGGCGATGTCGTTTCCGTAGATCGCGGATGTATTCGTGAATTGTGCGCCGGCGAGCTGCATGCCGTCGCCCGAATCACCCGCGAATCGCACAGCCGCGTGCGGAATCTCGTGCACGCGCTGACTAGGGGGCTCGGGGACGGGCTGCGTCGGGTTTTGCGTGACCATTGCGGCCCTCCCTCCACGGCGTGCTCAACGCCGCGAAAAGAGAATGATATGCAAGAATCGCCGCTGCGCGCCAACATTCGGAACGCGCAGCGGCGGAGACGGCCGCATTCGCGCGGGGATTATTCCCCAGTCGCCAGATAGGTGATGGAGAGCGTCGGACGATCGTCCGCCCGGTCGCTCTGGGGCGGGATCATGCCGGTGTGATGGTCAAGCAGGTCGACCGTCAGGACGACGCCGTGATTCATCGCGGGATTGTCGACCCAGCCCTGCACGATCTCGACGTCAAGGTCCGCGGTCAGGCGCAGCTCCTGCCCCGAAACGAATCCGCCGTAGCTGAATTCGTGGTCGGCGAAGACGTCGGTCCCGGCGCCGCGCGCTCCCGGCTCGGCCCATGCGACGCCGGTTTGGCGGTAAGTCCAGCCGACGCCCGTGCCGCCGTAGCCCGATTCCGTGGCCCAAGGTTCCTTCAGGTAGTGTCCGACGACGCGCTGACCCTCTTCATAGGTATCGACGAACGTCAGCGTGAGAGACGCGGCCACGACTTTTGCGCCGGCCGGGAGATCGAGGTCCTCGAAGCGAATCAGCGGCGAAATGCTGTATCCGTGGGAGGGAATGTCACCGATGCACCAGTTGGAACCGTCGGTGAACGTTGATCCCTGATAGAGGTTGTAGTCAGCGATGTTCAACGTGGAGATGTCCGCGGCGCGCGTGCCTTCGTAGCCGTCAGCACCCTGCCGATAGGTTTTCGTCAGTGCGCCATCGACGTTGACCACGCTGCCGACGTTTGAGTCGTCCGACGTGCTGTCGGATCCGGAAGCGCCATTCGTCGCGTCTTCGTCGTCGCCGTTGTCTTGGTCGTCTCCCGCTTGATCGTCCGCGCCGGACAGATCGCCGGTGAGGCTACCTAGATCGCCGCCGCCGAGCGGGCCGAGACCGGTGCATTGCGCCCCCGGTAACGCCAGGCCCGCGAGCAGAGACAAAGAGATCACTCCGGCTTTCGCCCAACCTCGAAATTCTCGCATAGTTCTCGTTTTCCTCGTGCAGCGCCGGGGGGCGCGTCTGAAGACCCGACGACGGGAGCATGGCATTCGCCGCCGGCGCGCGTTGATGGAATTGAACGGATTTGTTGTAGGCAAGGCGCGTGATTTCTCCAGACGCAGGACCGATAAGCTGGTCGACGCTAGCTCTGCTGCTGCTCGAGCTGCCTCGCGAATCTGCTGGGCAGCGGGGTCAGACGCATAAGCTGGAATTGCAGGAAGTCCAGACAAGAATGCGCGTCGACGGCCAGCAGGCTGCAGAGCGGATGAAGATCAACGAGAAGATGATTCCCAACCCGGTGATGCCACGATCGCGAACGTACCCTGTGAAGTATTGCGAGCTGAAACGACGGCCGACACGCCGACCGCCGCAACCCAGCTTCCGTGGCCCGCCGCAACGGCAAGAGCAGCAGTGCTCGAAACACGAGTTCCTCATGAATGGCAGCAAGATCAAATTGCCAGCGTCAGGCGGTCATTGAGGGCATCGCGTCGACGAATTTCAGGCCTTCCTCGGGATCGCGATGCGCATTCTGCAGGTTGGAAGGCATCAGCATGGCGAAGACGACTGTGAGGATCATGTACCCATAGGCCGCGAAGAGCCCGCCGAATCCCCAGAGAATCTGCTTTCCCAAAGATATTTTGGCATCCGAGGCCGTCAGGCAAACGCGTGCGGCCGACGAGGTACATGGCGATCGCGGCGGCAACGAGCAACTCGGCCCATTTCATCAGGACGATAGTACGTCCGACCTTGTCGAGCGAGATCCTGATCGGGCGACACGAACTCGATGAGGAACCGCGGCAGGTAGGGGCCGGCCACGCAGATCATGAGGACGAGAAACACGTCCCAGCCCGCCGCGCGCGGCTCGACTCCGCGCAAGAGCAAAGGGTTTTCAGGTGGCGGCGGAGAAGCCGGTGCGGGCATGAAATCCAGAACTGCCGGCGTCACCGGACGCGCCATCACCGGCTGCGGATCGTGCTGGCCAGGCTCCATCATTCACCTTGCAGCTTGGCGTGCGGCGAACCGGCGCATTGCCAGCCGCCGACCGGCGAACATAATACCGACCCCGAATCGAATGAAAGGAACCGTGTGCCCGCTGGCCGCCGCCCCGCTTCAGGCTTGAGCCCTCGCCCCATATTCTGGTCAAGGCTCGCGGCGGTCGCATGCTCCTGGCCATTGGCGCCGGAAAATCGGCTTTGTTCACGGGCGGAGAAATGCAAATCGGAAGAGTGGTTTTTGGTCGAAACGAAACAGGCTGAAATGCCGCCGCTCTACGTTCGGTTTGACTGCCAGCGGCGCGACGCCGAGCGGCGGATCGTGGAGTTTGGCCGGACGCCGGGGCATCCGCACGGGTCGCGGTATGCGTGGGTGCAGGCCCCGACCGATGCGACCCGCGTGGCTTTGAAATTGCCGCGGATGCGGCCGCTGTTCCCGGCTCGCGCTTGGAGGCTGAGCAGGACGCGCTCGCTCCTGACCGAGAGGGTGAGGCTCCCGCCGCGCCGCCGAATCGAGATCGGACCGCGACTTCCAAAGGAGCGGCCAAGAACAAGCCTGCAAACGAACTCGTGATTCATGTCGAGCGGGCCATCGAGCGCGACCCGAAATGTCATCCGCTCGCCAACACGCCGCGCTGGAGCACTTATGAGCCGGCGTTTCCGATCGAGCGCATTGTTTTGCCGGCCGCATTGGAGGCTCTGCGCGAACGACTCGTCGGGCCGCGCGTCGAAATTCTGAGCCGGCCGCGCTCGCTCCGCGATCTCGCCCAGCGGGCGCTGGGGGCCGCGTGCGTGCTCGATTCGGAATGGTTTGAGAAGCCCGGCTTCTCGCTGGCCGACCTTGAACGCATTGTCCCCGGCGCGCTGCTCGTGCTGGATTTGCCGTCGATGGCGCGACTTGTTTCCGCGGCCGGCCTGGCGAAGGTTACCGTCGCGGAGCATCGTCGCGCGCGCGGGTCGATGTCGGCGCGCGTGGAGTACGCGGACGTGCAGACGCGCGGCTTCGCGCTCCAGGACGTATTTCCCTACGGCACTTTGACTGAGAGCGGTGAATTCGGTCTGCGCGCGATTCGGCATGACGCGGAGTGGAAACGCTATGCCGCGCCGCGCGGCGTGGCGACCCTGCTCGCCAGCGAGACACCGTGGGCGGCCCGCAGCGGCGACGTGCTCTCCGCCGCCCACGCGGACGGACGCGGGGAACTCATCGTCTGCGATTTGCCATGGCTCGTCGCGGGCACGCTTGGACCGCTGGCGGCGCCGGCCGCCGCCGAGTTCGCGCTGCGTGCCCATCTCGGATTGCCGGTGGCGGAAGGGGCGCGCTACTGGACGCGCTGGGAAGACCTCGGCGTTGTGCTGCGGGATGTCGCGGATATGCCACGGCGTTTTCCGCCGCTGCGGGCCGGGCGCTGGGCCGCCAATGCCGGCGCGGTTCAACTCGGCTTGATGCTGGAAGGTCCCGCGGGTCCGCCGCGCCGCACACTCATCATTCGCTCGGGTCGAGCGGACCTAAGCGGCCGACACGACGGCCTGCCGCCTGAGCCGATGATGATCTTCATGCGCTGGCTGGCACGCGAGGTTCTGGAAGGCGCGGCCTGGACGCGCCGGGCGCTCGCCGGTGCGAGGGTCGCATGGCAATTCGAGTTGGCAGGTCAGAACAAGTACAGTGTGCTGTTCGACGCCGCGCAGCAGCCGAACGCAGGTCAAGGAAGTCGCACGCTCGAACTCCGTTGCGGTCCGCTCAAAGCGGAAGGAGTCAGTGGAGGTCCGCTGATTTCGCCGCTGTCGCGGAAGAAGTCGGCCGCGATCGAGCGCTGGGTTGCGACCGACGATCTTGGGCTGCTGGGTGACCGGTCGTTGGACTTTCAGGCCGAGTTGACCGCGCGACTGCGCTCCTGGCTGTCGCGCGGCGCGTGACCGGCCAGGACGTATCCCAGTGTGAATGCGACGATGAACCCCACCGGCGCGTACCACGGCCAGGCGGCCGTGATGAATTGGCCGGGCTCCAGTTGATAGCGTGAGACGAAACACACCAGCCCGGCCGTCGCGAGGATCAACAGCGTGGCGCCGAAGCCGCGCCCGACGGGCTTTCCCGCGAGTTGAGCCATGACGCGCGCAGCGACGATGATCAGCGCGAACGCGAGCGTGACCGTTTGTGCCCACCCATCGTGCCACGCGAGCGAGAAGACCATCAGGATCGCGAGCGGCGTTGACCAGACGAGGCCGCGTGAGTCGATTCGCGCCCCGCTGAGCGAGAGCAGAAATGCGGCCAGCATCGGCCCGGCCGTATAGGTCGCCATGGCGAGTGCCAAGTCGAGGAATTGCTTGTAGCGCTCCAGTGCGTAGATGGAAACCTGAGCGGCGAGGCAAAGAGCGATAGCCCAGATCACAACCAACCCGCGCGACACGAGGAGGTAGTGAGAGTCATCGGAGGGCGCGGGCGTGGAATCGGCCTCGTTTGTTTTTGGTTGCGCGATGTGCAAGGTCTGAGCCTCGCGCCACGGCTGATAAAAGCCCGTGATGACGACTTGCGATAGCGCGGCCAGTACGGATTCGAGCGTGGAGATTGCGGCCGCAAAGACACCGGCGATGATCAACCCGCGCACGCCGACGGGAATCTGCTGGACCAGAAATTTCTGAAACACTTTGTCGGATTGGGCGGCCACTTGGGCCGCATCCGCGGGATTCAGCGGGTGATGCTGATAGAACGCGAAGAGCCCGAGGCCCACGCCGACGGCGAGCAGCGCCACAAACAGTGAAGCGCCGCCCGCGAGCACCGCGTATTGCGCCTGGCGCTTGCCGCGGCAACAGAAGATGCGCTGCGCCATCATCTGATCAGTGCCGTAGGCGGCGAGGCAGAGCGTGGTGTTGCCGATGATTGCCGCCCAGAGTGTGTACGGCTGTTGGAGCAGCGCGTACCAGTCGCCGTCGGAGGGGCCGAGGTTCAGCCATGTCAGCTTGTTGCCGGCCGGGTCGCCGGTTGATGCCATGCGCAGCACTTCGCTCCAACCGCCGTTGACCTGCGTCAGGATCGCGATGAGCGCGGTGATCATGCCCACCAGGAATACGAAGAACTGGATCACGTCGGTCCAGATGACAGTCGTCATGCCGCCGAGCATGGTCCAGATGACCGCGGCCAGGCCGATGATCCAGATGGATGCGGTCACGTTGAGCCCGCTGATTTCCTGCAGCACGACGGCGGTCAGCAGCACGCGCACGCTTTGGCCGAGAATCGCGCCGAGCACGAACAGGCCGGTCGTGATCGCCTTGATGCGCGGGCCAAGTCGCCGGCCCATGTAGTCATAAGGGCTGAAAATCTCGCGCTCGTAAAACGCCGGCACGAACCAGACGGCGATGATGACGCGCGCCAGCAGGGCGCCGATCATGAATTGCAGATAGGTGAGATTCCCGCCGGGTTTGAAGACCAGCGCGGGTACGGCGATCAGCGTCACGGCGCTGATTTCGGTCGCGATCGAGGAGCCCGCCACCGCCAGCCAGTGAATCTTGCGGCCGGCGAGAAAGAACTCGCGAATCGTCGTCTGCTTGCCGGCCAGCCAGCCGCCGAGCAGCGTGGTGAAGAGCATGTAAACGGCGAGGACGGTCCAATCGATCGGCGTGAAATGAGCGGGGGAGTCGGCGAGCAACAGCGGGAGTGCGCCAGTCATCAGCAGGATCGACCTCCCTGTCGTCCTTCGGTTCGGCGGTCAGCGACGTTCGCGCGGCAACCAGCCGAGCAGGCGCAGATCGTCGCACGGTTCGTCAAAGCTGCAACTGCCGAACGATATCGCGAAGTGCTTGCGGGCGAACTCGACTTCGCTGGCGGTCGCCTCGGCGTCATTCCAGCCGAACATTTCCTCGTCGAAGCGGAAGGTTCGCGCGTCCTGCTCGTCCACGATTGCCAGCACGTCCGGCGGCGTCAGCGGAAGCGTGCGCGCGAGGATTGCCGCGCCGAACACATTGACGAAGCCGTGCATATACGCCCGCACACCCGTATCGAAGCGACGGATCGGATGATGCAGGCCGGCCGTGCACTTGAGTGGCACGCGGGCCTTCACGCAGGCGCTGATGACGGCCACGACTTGATCGCTCGGGGGAAAGGCCTTGGCTTCCAGTCCGCCGGTGCGCAGCTT